>JAGBND010000157.1 GCA_017634575.1 Bacillota bacterium | reverse complement strand
GGAATTTTTAGGCGCCCATCCCCTGCCTTTAGAGGAATCTGGCCCGAAAGAATCATGAGTTTGCTCTTGCATCACTTTTGTCTTAGTGATAGAATGATTGAAAAGATATAATATTTTCAGAGGAGGATCCGTCATGTCACAGTACTACAATACTGCTGCCTACCCGAACGCTTATCAGCAATCACCGACTCCCGGTCAGAAGGCGCTGAAAAACAGCTTCGGCGGCACCTTATATCTGATTGCAACCATACTCTTTACCGTTACCCTGGTGATCGAGCTGGTCAGCTCTTTCCTTCCGGGAACCTCCATCGCGGGCACGGTGATGAACCTGCTCCAGACCTATTCCTATCAGATGGGCGTAGATATTCCCAGCGAAGTCTATGACGTGCTTCCCCGTCTCTTAGGAACCTCATTTTTCTCTACCCTGATTGGTATGATTCCCTCCATCCTGGTATGCCTGGGTATGTGGCTCCTGTGGGCCAGCGCGCGCGCCGCTAAAATGCCCTCATCCACCGCAGGCTATACGATTCTTCAGGTTATGGCCATTATCTCCCTCGTGGGCGCCTGCCTGGGAACCCTTCTAGTTCTGGTTGTCGGTGTGATCGGCCTGATCGGTATTTCTGCTGCCGGTTCCTATATGAGCAGCTACGGTTCTTCCGTCAGCACCGCCGCACCTACTACTGTGCTGATTATTGTGCTGCTGATCGCCCTGATCGTTATGGTGCTGGTGATTATCTACCATGCCAAATTAGCTTCGATCTACAGCACCTGTAAGGATGTACTTTCCCTGAACCGCGCCGGGAAGAAGATCTCCATGTATGTCATTGTCTTCAATTTCATCAGCATCTTCTTCTCCATTATCGGCAGCATTTCCACCATCGCCCTTACCACCTCCATCGCCATGCTTGGCGGCGGGTTCCTGGTGCTTTCAGGCATCAGCACGATTCTTGGCATCCTGGTAACCCTGTTTGAGACCCTGACCTTTGTTAAGGCCAGAGGAGAATTTGCATCCCTGCAGGCGCCTGTCGCCGCAGCCGGCTATGGTTCCTACAACTTTGAAACCGGCGCCTACAATACCGGTTCCTATCAGACCGCAGGCTATCAGGCACCCTATCAGACCGGTTCCTACAACACCCAGAATCAGAATACCGGCTATCAGCAGAATGCAAATGCTTATCAGCAGCAGAATGCTGCCTACAGCCAGAATGCTTACCAGCAGCCCTCCTACGATCAGAATGCTTATCAGCAGCCTTCTTACGATCAGAATGCTTATCAGCAGCCCTCTTACGACCAGAATGCCTATCAGCAGCCCTCCTACGACCAGAATGCTTACCAGCAGCCTTCCTACGATCAGAATGCTTATCAGCAGCCGCAGGATAATCAGCAGGACGTCTGGTCGAGCCAGGGACAGAATCAGGATTATTATGGGGGACAGTAAAGATTAAAAAATAAAATCGTCGCCTTCATATAGTCCCGCTGCATACTCTGCCGCAATCCTGTCCAAGGTAGAATCCTTCGGATGCTGCGGAAGCCGTCTGCAGCGGGACTATATGAAGGCTCTGTCTTTTATGGATGAAGGGAAAGCGAGGCTTGGATACGGAGGCTCTAATTCTTTTCGAGTCATATAAAAAACCACTCGTTATATTGAGTGGTTTTTTTGTCGTCGATTAAAGTGGGGCTTTGCTGGGGGGGTTATTTGGCTTTGATGCCGATGCGGCTTGCGGCCATTTCAATACCATCGTCCTCGTCGGAGAGGAGGCGGTTGACGCGGCTGATGGTGGCTGTGGAGGCGCCGGTAACTTCTGAAATCTGCTGATAGGTCTGCCCCTGCAGAAGGCGCACACCCACATCAAAACGCTGGGATAAAGAGAGCATTTCCCCTGAGGTGCAGATATCCTTGAAAAAAGCGTAGCACTCTTTTCGGTTTTTTAAACTGAGAATTGCATCGAAATATTGATCCATTGCCTCCGAATGAATATCTTTTCTCATACTATTCCTCCCTCAGTTAAGTGATCTATTTTCGCATAAGCCGTCGCATTTGATACAATTATGCACATTTTCGCGCAGATTTTCCAGCAAATCTTTGTGCACATTCATGATTTTAGCACTTTAAAGTCTAAAATTCAAGTTTTTTTCAGAAAACCGCTTGCAAAACTCGTAGAAACGGCATATAATACGATCATGCTTTAACGCGGTAAAGCGTTGCAGTGCGAAAGCAATTCTTATCAACGGGGGTTCCCAACATGTTTTTAAAAATTCTGCTCTTAGTCATCTTTTTCGGCATTATGATTTTTATTGGTTTTATGTGCCGGAAAAACTCGACAGATGTTAATGGTTTTGTTCTCGGCGGCCGCAGCGTCGGTCCCTGGGTGTCCGCATTTGCCTACGGTACTTCCTACTTCTCAGCGGTTATCTTTGTCGGTTACGCCGGACAGTTCGGCTGGAAATTCGGCATCGCTTCCACATGGGTGGGTATCGGAAATGCGTTGCTCGGTTCCCTGATCGCATGGGTGGTTCTTGGACGCCGGACCCGTATTATGACCCAGCATCTGAATTCAGCTACCATGCCCCAGTTCTTTGAATCCCGATACGGATCTTCCGCACTGAAAATTGCTGCATCGATCATTACTTTCATCTTCCTGATTCCCTATACCGCGTCTTTGTACAACGGTCTCTCCCGTCTGTTCGGTATGGCCTTCAATATCGACTACTCCATTTGTGTCATTGTGATGGCCGTTTTAACCGGCATTTACGTCATCGCCGGCGGTTACATGGCTACCGCTATCAACGACTTCGTTCAGGGCATTATCATGCTGTTCGGCATTGTGGCTGTGGTTCTGGCCGTGTTAAAGAGCCAGGGCGGTTTCCTGGCCGCTTTGGACGGTCTGGCCCGCATCTCCGACGAAACCGTTTCCACTACGCCCGGCATTTTTGCTTCCTTCTTTGGACCTGATCCCTTGTCTCTTCTGGGCGTCATTCTGCTGACCTCTTTAGGTACCTGGGGCCTGCCTCAGATGGTGCAGAAATTCTACGCCATCAAGAGTGAGAAATCCATCTCCACCGGTACGATTGTCTCCACTTTCTTTGCTATCGTCGTTGCCGGCGGCTGCTACTTCCTGGGCGGCTTCGGCAGACTGTTCTCCGACAAGATCGATCTGGCAAACGGCGGATTTGACTCCATCGTTCCCACCATGCTCTCCGGCCTTCCGGATATTCTGATCGCCGTCGTGGTAATCCTGGTGCTTTCCGCTTCCATGTCCACCCTCTCCTCTCTGGTCCTGACCTCCAGCTCTACCCTTACCCTGGACCTTCTGAAGGGACATGTGGTTAAAAACATGGACGAGAAGAAGCAGGTGCTGATTATGCGAGCGCTGATCGTGGTTTTCGTAGCCATCTCCGTGGTGATTGCCATTATCCAGTACCGCTCCAATGTGACCTTTATCGCGCAGCTGATGGGTGTTTCCTGGGGCGCTCTGGCAGGCACTTTCCTGGCTCCGTTCCTCTATGGCCTGTACTGGAAGGGCGCTTCCAAAGCCGCCTGCTGGGTCAGCTTCATCTTCTCTACCGTGGTCATGCTGGCTAACATGTTCGTGCGTTCCAGCTTTCCGGCTCTGCTGCGGTCCCCCATCAACGCAGGCGCGTTCTGCATGATCGCCGGACTGATCCTTGTCCCGGTAATCTCTCTGTTTACGAAGAAACCGGATAAAAAGCTTGTGGAAGATGCCTTTGACTGCTACAATGAGAAGGTTCTTGTTCCTCAGAGAGAAGCCTTAGGAGACGGTGAATAACAGCAAATGATTATTGATATCCATACCCATACATTTCCCGAAAAAATCGCAGCCAGGGCGCTTTCAAAGCTGTCCCTGGCTGCGCATTGCGTTCCTTATACAGAGGCTACCGACGCCTCCCTGCTTTCTTCCATGGAGCGCTCCGGCGTGGATGTGTCCATCATCTGCCCGGTAGCCACCTCGCCGGCCCAGGTCAGCAAGGTAAACGACGGCGTTCTGATAAAAAATGAAGCCTTCACCGGCCGCGGCCTGCTCAGCTTCGGCTCCATTCATCCCGATCTTGCAGACTATGCCGACGAGCTCGCGCGCCTTCAAAAGGCCGGTGTGAAGGGCATCAAGATCCATCCTGTCTATCAGGAAACCGACATCGATGATATCCGTTTCCTGCGGATTCTGTATAAAGCCGCCGAGCTCGGCCTGATTGTACTGACCCATGGCGGACAGGATATCGGCTTTCCCGGCGTCGTGCACTGCTCGCCCCGGATGATGGCCCATGCACTTAACGAAATCGGTCCCATGCACTTCATAGCCGCCCATATGGGCGGCTGGCACGACTGGCAGGAAGTCCCTGACTGCCTGGCCGGCACCGGATGCTATCTGGACACCTCCTTCTCCACGGACTCCTTCGAACCCCTGCCGGACGGCTACTGGAAGGAAGGAGAAAATCTCATGCTGGATGAACCATCTTTCACCAACCTCGTTCACGCCATCGGCGCCGATCACATTCTCTACGGCTCCGACAGCCCCTGGTCAAAGCAAACCGACAGCATCGCCTTCATCCGTGCTTCTTCTTTGAGTGAAACAGAAAAAACCGCCATCCTAGGCGGCAACGCGGCAAAGCTGCTGCGCCTTATATAAAAGAGTCTCAAGACCATGACACACATGGTCCAATTCATGGCAGAGCCGCCAGCGAGTCACCCTGCATACGGCTTCCGCAGCGTCTTAAGGATTCTAATCCGGACAGCACAGCGGCAGAGTATGCAGGGCGACTCGATGGCGGCGACAACTACTATTGCTGCATTAAAAAAAGCTGTGTAAACGAGCCCTCCGCCCGTCTGCACAGCCTTTTCTTTTAGATTTCCTGCATATCTTCCTGAGAAAGAATCTTCAATCCCCTGCTGACCAGCTTCTGCTCGGCAGCGCGGTGATCTCTTACCCGGAAAATCATATAGGCGTGCTTTTCATCTTTTCCGCCGATAAACGCATACATGTACTCAATATTCAGGTTGCAGTCGGCGAAGACCTGCAGGAGCCGATCCAGTCCGCCGGGTTCATCCGGAACCTTGATGGCCAGTACGGATGTAAGATTGGCGACAAAATCCGCTTCCTTCAGGACATTGACCGCATCATACACATCATCCACAATGATCCTTGCGATTCCAAAGTCTTTTGTCTCGGCCAGGGACAAGGCGCGCATGTCAATATGATGAGCGGCCAGAACACCGGTCATCGCCTTCAGCGTGGAGGGCTTGTTTTCAAGGAAAACAGAAATTTGTTTGATGCTCATAAGCTATTCTCCCTTCAATTAAATCTTACGCTTGTCAATCACTCGGACGGCTTTTCCTTCACTTCTGGCAATCGTTTTGGGTGCTACCAGGGTAACCTTTGCCTTCAGGCCCAGCATGGCTCTGAGGCCATCCACCAGCTCTTTCTGGCGGTCAGCGATTTCACCCAGGTTATCCGTGAACATTTCAGGCGTCATTTCCACCTGAACATCCAGGGTATCGGTGTTGTTGACACGATCCACGATAATCTGATAGTTGGCAGCGTAGCCGGCGTTGATCAGAACGGTTTCGATCTGGCTCGGGAATACATTGACGCCGCGGATGATCAACATATCGTCGGTACGTCCTTTCGGCTTCTCCATGCGCACATGGGTACGTCCGCAGGAGCATTTTTCCCGGGTCAGGCGGCACACATCCCGGGTTCTGTAACGAAGCAGCGGGAAAGCTTCCTTATCCAGAGAGGTGAAAACCAGCTCGCCCTGTTCGCCGTCGGGAAGAACCTCACCGGTTTCGGGGTCAATGATTTCTGCAATGAAATGATCCTCATTGACATGCATGCCCTGCTGGGCGGAGCATTCAAAGGAGACGCCGGGGCCGGAAAGCTCCGTCAGACCATAGATATCGTAAGCCTTGATGCCAAGGGTCTTTTCGATATCATGCCGCATTTCCTCACTCCAGGCTTCCGCTCCAAAGATACCGGCCTTCAGCGGAATATCGTCCGGACCATAGCCCATTTCCTTCATGCGCTCGCCAAGGTAGGCAGCATAGCTGGGGGTGCAGCAAAGAATGGTCGTCTGCAGATCCATGATGAACATGATCTGCCGGTCCGTATTGCCGGAGCTGGTGGGCACGGTCAGGCATCCCACCTTGTGAGAGCCGCCGTTCAGACCGGGGCCGCCTGTGAAGAGGCCATAACCGTAGGATACCTGGCACACATCCTCGTCGGTGCCGCCGGCAGCGGTAATCGCCCTTGCGCAGCACTCTTCCCAAAGGTCGATATCGTGCTGGGTGTAGAAGGCAACCACGCGTTTTCCGGTGGTGCCGGAGGTGGACTGTATCCGGACGCAGTCTTTCAGGGGCATGCCCACAAGACCGTAGGGATAGGCTTCTCTCAGATCCGCCTTGGACAGGAAGGGAAGCTTGTAAAGGTCGTCTCTGGACTGGATATCATCAGGGGTGACGCCTTTTTCTTCCATTAGCTTGCGGTAATAAGGGACATTGTCCCATACGTGTCTCACCTGCTTCACCAGCTTTTCAGACTGGATCTGCCTGATTTTCTCTGGTGAAGCGCATTCGATCTCCGGTTGAAAGTATCTTTCCATTCATTCTCCTTTTTTGCAGCGCTCTGTTCGCTGCAGACTTGATTTATGCCTGTGCCTTGCCGAGCAGGAAAGCTTTTTTGTTCATTTCAAGAAACCTTGCGGGGACAACCTGCTCCATGGCGTTCATCCATGCCTCCTCAGGTAAATCGAAATAGTGACTGAGTCTGCCCAGAAGAACGATATTCACAGCCTTTTCCGATCCGGCCTCTCTGGCAAGCTGCAGGCATTCCAGAGCATCCACCTTCACGCCGCTGTTCTTCAGCTTGTTTTCCAGATCGGAAGGATAGTTCATGGCCCCGGTAATTACCGGCATGGGATCAATCGTCTGGGTATTGGTGACAATAACACCGTCCTTTTTCAGGTACGGAAGCCATCTGGCCGCCTCCAGAATTTCAAAGGACACGATAAAATCAGCTTCGCCCTTGTCAATCACAGGGGAATAGACCTTTTCGCCATAACGTACATAAGTAACCACACTGCCGCCGCGCTGGCTCATGCCGTGAACTTCTGAAACCTTGACATCAAAGCCTTCGCTGAGAAACAGCCGTCCCAGAAGCTTGCTGGCCAGAAGAGATCCCTGCCCGCCGACGCCAACGATCATAATATTCTTCGTCTTCATCTCAAGCATCTCCCTTCTTTGAACTGCCACCGTCTGTAATCGGTGAACTGAATGCGCCGACTGGACACAATTGTGAGCACACCCCGCAGCCTACGCAAAGGGTCTGATCCACCACTGCTTTCATTTTTCCATCGGCCTGCGGCTTCATGGAAATCGCCGGGCAGCCGATACGCATGCAGGACTTGCAGCCGATACATTTGGCCGTATCCACCTTCAAGGGCGGATTGTGCTTCACATATTTCAGCAGCGCGCAGGGCCTGCGGGAAATAATCACCGAGGGCGCCTTCACCGCCAGCTCTTCCTTCAAAACCTTGTCGCACGCGGCCAGGTCGTAAGGATCCACAACCCGCACCCGTTCGAAGCCCATGGCGCGGCACAAGGCTTCCAGATCGATCTTTCCTGCAGGATCACCTTTAATGTTGTATCCGGTGGTGGGATTCTGCTGATGGCCGGTCATGCCGGTAATGGAGTTGTCCAGGATAATGACTGTCGAATCCGACTGGTTGTAGGCCACATTGGCAAGTCCGGTCATACCGGAATGCATAAAGGTGGAATCGCCGATCACCGCGACGGTTTTTGAACTGCTTTCTCCATTCGTGGCTTTGTTGAAGCCATGGACAGCGCCGATGGAGGCACCCATGCAGAGCGTCATTTCGATGGAGGACAAAGGCGCCACCGCGCCCAGGGTGTAGCAGCCGATATCTCCCAGCACCGTACAGCCGTTTTTCTTCAGGGTATAGAATAGACCGCGGTGCGGACAGCCTGCGCACATCACCGGAGGTCTGGGAGGAATCGCCTCCTCCAGGCCTGTGCCCTGCTCAGGCAGCTCAAAGCCATCCGGAACCAGGCCGGCATCAAACAGCTTCTCTGCAATCAGATTCTGGGAAAACTCATCAATCATCGGAAGAATGTCTTTCCCGTGAACCGGAATTCCCATGGCTTTGATATGATCTTCAATAATCGGATCCAGCTCTTCGATCACCACCAGCTGCTCTACCTGAGCTACAAAATCGCGGATCAGCTTCTCGGGAAGGGGATTTGTCATGCCGATTTTCAGGACGCTGACCTGATCCCCAAATACCTCTTTTACATACTGATAGGAAGTGGAGCAGGTAACGATGCCGATTTTTGTTCCGCCCATCTCGACACGGTTGACAGGGGCTGTTTCGGCGTATTCCACGAGCGCCCTGGTTCTTTCTTCCACAAAGGGATGGCGCTTCTTGGCATTGCCGGGCATCATGACATATTTGGCGATATCTTTTGTATATTCCTTAACCGGAACGATTCTTTCCTGCTCTTCTACAATAGACTGGGAATGAGCGACCCTGGTGCACATTTTAAGAAGCACCGGCGTGTCAAATTTCTCGGACAGTTCAAAAGCCAGCTTCGTAAAGGCCAACGCTTCCGCTGAATCAGCGGGCTCAAGCATAGGCACCTTGGCCGCAATGGCATGATGCCGGCTGTCCTGCTCGTTCTGGGATGAATGCATGCCTGCATCATCCGCAACGCCCACCACCAGACCGGCATTCACGCCGGTATAGGACATGGTATAAAGCGGATCCGCCGCCACGTTTAGGCCAACATGCTTCTGGCCGCAGAACGCTCTTTTTCCGGCCAGGCATGCGCCGAAAGCCGCTTCCATGGCTACCTTTTCATTTGGCGCCCACTCGCAGTAAATCTCATCAAATTTGGCTGCCTCTTCCGTAATCTCGGTACTGGGCGTGCCGGGATAACTGGATATAAAGCAGACACCGGCTTCGTACAGGCCTCTGGCCACGGCCGCGTTGCCTAAAAGAAGCCTCCTGTTTTCGTTTCCCATAAAACCTCCAAGTCGAACATGAAGGATGAACTTTCCTTCGAAAATCCGAATCAGCCACTTGACATTTGCGTAAAAAAACGCTATGATGCTTTAAATGGCTAAATCGTTAGAAGCCATTGTATCACGAACACGGAGTGTTGTCAACTATGCCAATTACTGATTTTTTGGAACGTAATGCGAAACTGTACGGCGATGAAGTCGCACTGGTCGAGATCAATCCCGAAATCCGGGAAGAGCAGCGGGTAACCTGGAAAGAATATGAACTGATCCAGCCCACCAGCACCGCTTTTTACCGCCGGCAGATCACCTGGTCCGTCTTTGATGAAAAAGCCAACCGGGTAGCCAATATGCTCATAGACCGCGGTATCCGTCCGGGACAAAAATGCGCCGTCCTGCTGATGAACTGTCTGGAATGGCTGCCGATTTATTTCGGTATTTTAAAAGCCGGCGCCATTGCCGTGCCTTTGAATTTCCGTTTTACCGCCGAGGAGATCGATTACTGTCTGGCCGCTTCCGACTCGGATGTGCTTTTCTACGGTCCCGAGTTCATCGGCCGGATCGAGGATATTGCCAATAAAATCAAATCCAGCATGCTGCTGTATTTTGTCGGTGATCAATGCCCCTCCTATGCGGAAGACTACTTCCGTCAAACGGGCAACTGCTCCTCCAATCCGCCCAAGGTTCTGGTGGAAAGCTCCGACGACGGCGCGATCTATTTTTCCTCCGGCACCACCGGCTTCCCGAAGGCCATTCTGCTCAAGCACAGCTCCCTTTCCCATTCCGCCCGCATGGAAGCCATACATCACAAGATCACCAAAGACGATGTGTTCCTTTGCATTCCCCCACTCTATCATACCGGCGCGAAAATGCACTGGTTCGGTTCCCTGTACACCGGCAGCCGCGCCGTACTTTTGAAGGGCAATTCGCCTGAATCCATCTTTGCGGCCGTTTCCAACGAGGGCTGCACCAATGTCTGGCTGCTGGTTCCGTGGGCGCAGGACATTCTGGCAGCGCTGGACAGCGGCAGGCTCAAGATTGAAGATTATAAGCTTTCCCAGTGGCGGCTGATGCACATCGGCGCTCAGCCGGTACCGCCCAGTCTGATTCATCACTGGCTGCAGTACTTCCCGCACCACCAGTATGACACCAACTATGGTCTTTCTGAATCCACCGGCCCAGGCTGCGTCCATCTGGGACTGGAAAACACCCACAAGGTTGGCGCCATCGGTGTTCCCGGCTATGGCTGGGAGACTAAGATTGTGGACGAGGAAGGCAATCTGGTAAAAGACGGCGAAGTCGGCGAGCTGTGTGTCAAGGGCCCCGGCGTGATGGTGGAATATTATAAAAATCCAGAAGCCACGGCCGAGGTGCTGAAAAACGGCTGGCTGCATACAGGCGATATGGCCATGACCGACGAAGATGGCTTTATCTTCCTGGTCGATCGCAAAAAGGATGTGATTATTACCGGGGGTGAGAACCTGTATCCGGTTCAGATCGAAAGCTTCCTGATGCGCAACAACAAGATCCACGATGCAGCCGTGATCGGACTGCCGGATCCCAGACTTGGCGAGATCGCCGCAGCCATCATCCAGGTAAAAGAAGGCATGGAGCTTACCGAGGAGGAAGTTACCCGCTTCTGTCTGGATCTGCCCCGTTATAAGCGCCCCCGCAAGCTGATCTTTGCTCCGGTAATTCGGAATGCCACCGGTAAAATCGACAAGCCCAAGCTGAGAGCGATCTATCAGGGCGAACGATTAGTTGAAAAACAGAACAGATCATGATATAATTGACGCCGTCAGGGTTTTCTCTGCTGCCTGGACATGCAAATGTCTGAATCAGCAAAAAACTATCTGCGGCGTCAATTTTATTTCTCATTTTGGGGTGCGGCTGAAACTGTGCCTCCCATTCCTGTCCATGTAAAGGAGTAAGTACATGAAACCGATCAAAGAAGGAAAAGTCCGCGAAATCTATGAGCTTCCCGAAAGCTTGATTCTTGTAGCTACCGACCGCATCAGTTGCTTTGATGTGATCCTCCACAATATGATCGAAGGCAAAGGCAAGGTTCTTACCCAGATATCCAAATTCTGGTTTGATTTCACCTCTGATCTGGTTCCCAATCATATGATCTCTACCAATACCGCTGACATGCCGGCGGATTTTCAGACCCCTTACTATGAAGGCCGCAGCATGATGGTCAAAAAGCTGACCATGCTGCCGGTTGAATGCATTGTCCGCGGCTACATTACCGGAAGCGGCTGGAAAAGCTATGTGAAGGACGGAACGGTCTGCGGCATCAAGCTTCCGGAAGGTCTTCAGGAATGCGCCAAGCTTCCCGAGCCGATCTACACCCCATCCACCAAAGCCGATCTGGGCGACCACGATGAAAACATCAGCTTCGAGCAGAGCGTTTCCTACCTGGAAGCGCGCTTCCCCGGAAAAGGTCAGGAATATGCCGAAAAGCTTCGCGACCTGACCATCGCGCTGTACAAAAAATGCGCCGATTACGCGCTGGAGAGAGGCATTATCATTGCCGATACCAAGTTTGAATTCGGCCTGGATGAGAACGGCAACATCGTCCTGGGCGATGAGATGCTTACCCCCGATTCCAGCCGTTTCTGGCCGCTGGACGGATACGAGCCCGGAAAGAGCCAGCCTTCCTTCGACAAACAGCTGGCCCGCGATTTTATTGCTTCCCATCCCGAATGCGACTATACCCTTCCTCAGAACGTGGTTGATGAGACCATCGCTATTTATCTGGACGGATATAAGCGGCTGACAGGAAAAGAACTGGCGTAAGCAGAACCAAAAATGCTCAATTAAATAGAAACGGCGCAGATAGATTTCTTTTAAGTCTATTTGCGCCGTTCTCTTTTTTATCTGTCCTTTTTTCCCGACCGTCAGAGACTTGTGCGGGTTTTCTGCTTTAACTTCTTAACGAAATGATTTTTTAAATCCTTGCCTATTTCTGCCCGTAATAGGCGCCTGCCCCATGCTTGCGGAAATAGTGCTTATCCTGAAGGGCCTGCGGCGCAGGCTCAATGGATGGATTCAGAAGCTCGGCAATGGCTGCCATTCTGGCGCATTCTTCTACCACAACAGCATTGTGTACGGCTTCCATGGCATCTTTGCCCCAGGTAAAAACGCCATGGTTTTTGCAAAGGACACCGGGGCATGCCGCAGGATCTTTCTCCAGACGGGCAAACTCATCCGCAATCAGGATGCCGGTGTTCTTTTCATAGGCTTCTTCGATCTCTTCAGGCGTCAGGCATCTGGCACAGGGAATCTCTCCATAGAAATAGTCCGCATGGGTGGTGCCGTAACAGGGAATTCCTCTGCCGGCCTGAGCCCAGCTGGTTGCCCATGACGAATGGGTATGGACGATGCCGCGGATGGGTTCCGGGTTATCCTTGAAGCGGCTGTACAATACCGCATGGGTAGCTGTATCCGAAGACGGATTATACCGTCCCTCCACTTTTTCACCGTTTAAATTCACCAGAACCATATCCTCCGGTTGCAGCTTTTCATAGGCAACGCCGGAGGGTTTGATGGCGAACAATTCCGTTTCGGGATCATATTCGCTGACGTTTCCCCAGGTAAAGGTTACCAGATGATAAGCTGGCAGAAGCATATTGGCTTCATAAACTCTTTTTTTCAGTTCTTCTAGCATTTTTTCCCGCCTTCAATTTTTATTGTTTCAGATGTTCGCAGGCTGCTTTTTCAATCTCAAGGCCTTCTTTATAGCGGCTCATGAAATCCTCAAAGCCTTTGATTTCTTCCTCGCCGGCTTCAAGCGTCGTACCTACCGCATCCTTGAAGATGCGTTTTTCCAAAAAGTCCTCCAGGCTCTCTCCTTCCGCCTTCACCTTCATGTAAAGCGCCAGCAGCGCCATTCCCCAGGGACCGCCTTCTCCCGCATTCTTCATGACCGTAACCGGAGCGCCGACAGCTGCGGATAAGTAGAGCTGGCCCACGCCCGGCGTTTTGAAGAATCCGCCGTGACCGGTAATGCGCTCGGCTTTAACCTGCTCATCCTTCAGCAGAATATCCATACCCATTTTAACCGCGCCAAGCGACGTAAACAGATGGGCGCGCATCAGATTGGCCAGATTGAACCTGGCATCCGGCGTCCTTGCAAGCAAAGGCCTTCCTTCTGATAAATGGGTGATGCCTTCCCCGGAAAGATAGCCGTAAGAAAGAATGCCGCCGCAGTCTTTATCGCCTTCCAGAGAATGGGTGTACAGCTTCTCAAACAGCGTCCCCATATCCGCCTGAATGCCCATCAGATCCGCAAAATCTTTAAAAATACCGACCCATGCATTCAAATCGGAGGTGCCGTTATTGGCATGGGACATGGCTACCGGAAAACCGGTGGGCGTGGTCACCATATCAATCTCGCGGTACAGCCTGCTGAGGCGTTTTTCAAGCACCAGCATAGCAAAAGTACTGGTGCCGGCAGAAACATTGCCGGTACGAGGTGCCACGGAATTGGTCGCTACCATACCGGTTCCTGCATCACCCTCCGGGGGACATAAGGGTACACCGGCCTGAAGGTCTCCCTCCGGATCGAGGAAAAGCGCGCCTTCCGAGGTCAGCTGACCTGCCATCTCGCCGGCCGTCAATACCTTGGGAAGCACATCCCGCAGCTTCCAGGGATACTGTTTATCCTGAATCAGTTCGTCAAACTGATTCACCATGTTCTCATCATAGTCCAGCTTGTCTGAATCGATGGGGAAGATGCCGGCAGCATCGCCGATGCCCGTTACCTTCTGTCCTGTCAGGCAAAAATGAATATATGAGTCCAGCGTCGTCACAAAGTCCGCCTGATAGAGATGGGCTTCCCCATCCAGCACACACTGGTACAGATGGGCAATGGTCCAGCGCAGGGGAATATTAAAATCAAAACGCTCTGTAAGCATATCCGCTGCCTGCTGGGTATTGGAATTTCTCCAGGTCTGGAATGGGGAGAGCAGCTTTCCATCCCGGTCGAAGGCCATGTAGCCATGCATCATGGCACTGATGCCGATAGCGCCGATCTTCGAAAGCTTTATTCCATACTGTTCCTGAACCTGCGCCTTCAGCGAACGGTAGCAGTCCTGCAGCCCCTCGTGAATCTCTTCCAGCGGATAAGTCCAGATACCCTCTATCAGCGAATTTTCCCAGTCATGAATACCGATTCCCAAAACCTCACCGGCCTCGTCCACCAGAACGGCCTTGATGCGCGTGGAACCAAATTCGATGCCCAGCGCATTTCTACCTTCCACAATACTCGTTCGATGATCCAATTTTACATCCTCCAGAGAGAAATAATCATTTCTTCTATTGTAGCTCATTTCCATTACGGAAGGCAATCTTTTTTTGAAGGACAAATAAATCCATGCCGTAAAGCGCTCTTGTCTGCATGCATGCCCATCGTGCAGCAGTCGCAGCGCTGTCAGGAGGCCTCACCCCCGCACATTAATATATTATTTCTTTAATCTTAATCTTTCTCCACCCATTTGTAAGTTGTATTAATAACCTTCTGGTGATAAAATAGGAACGCTATGACAAAGATTATAAACTTCGTTAAGAAGCTGCTCCCATCCTACGCTATCGGACCTTTAGCAGCTGTGATTTTCGTTAATTTTGTAGTTTTTTCAGGCACGCAGCTATTGATGGATGATGTGAACCGGTACAGTGTCCTGACCGAAATCGACCGGTTGGTTCCTTTTGTTCCTGCTTTCATTTACATTTACTTTCTGGCCTTTGCCCAGTGGTTTCTCAGCTGGATTCTGATTGCCAGGGAAGGCAAACCCTTTCTCTACCGGTTTGCTGCCGCAGATATCCTCTCCAAACTGATCTGTCTGATCTTCTTTGTGTTCTATCCGACGGTTATGGACAGACCTGTTTTTGAAGTCACCGGCGCAGCTACCTTCCTGGTAAATCTGGCCTATCAGGTTGACAAACCCTACAACCTCTTCCCTTCCATCCATGTGCTGGAAAGCTGTATGGCCTGCGCCGCGGCTTTCTCTTTTTCAAGACCCCCGAAATACAGCCGGACTTTAAACATTCTTTTCTCCCTTCTGGTATGTCTTTCGGTCATGTTTGTCAAGCAGCATGCCTTTCTGGATATTCCCGGAGGCATCGCCGCCGCTCTCCTGGGGCTTCTGGGAGCACGTCTGTTAAAAAACCCCATTGATCGATTAGCACGGAGGAACACCCTATGACCGCTACGCCAGGTAATGATTTCGGAACTGCCAAAGATATACGCAAAAAGCTGTTGTGGGCAGTTTTGTTTATCGTCATTGCCGCTGCATCTGTCTGGGCTGTTTTTTCCGCATCCAAGGGCCTTTCTCTGGAGGAATACAAAAACTTTCTCAGGACGGCGGACCTGCTGTACCTCGTTCTCGCCTTCCTTTCCATGGTTGGATTCATTTTCTTTGAAGGAATGGCTGTTAGAGCCCTGGTCAAGGCCTTCGGATATCCCTGCAGCATCCGGCAGTCCCTCGTTTACGGTGCCTCGGACATCTATTTTTCCGCCATCACTCCCTCCGCTACCGGCGGGCAGCCAGCCTGCGCCTACTTTATGGTAAAAAACGGCATTCCGCTGACCGCCACCAGTGTGAGCCTGGTAATGAACCTGGCCATGTATACCTTGTCCATCATTACGCTTGCCGTCATTTCACTGCTTTTTAATCCTGCCATCTTTACCTTTTTCAGGCCCCTCGGAAAGACGCTGATCGTGATCGGATTCGGCGTACAGCTCGCCCTCTTTGATCTGTTTTTACTGGTTCTGAAGAAGGACAGGTGGGTGCTGAAGGCAGGCAGGGCCATCATCCGTTTTATGTCCAGGCTGCATCTTGACCGGCATCCAGACAAGCATCTGGAAAAACTGGAGCTGCAGATTCAGGAATACAAATCCTTCGCCTCTATCATCCGCTCCCATTCCAAAGCCCTCTGGCGGTGCTATCTGCTTAATCTGCTCCAGCGCGCCTGCCAGCTGGCGGTCACATCCTTTACCTACCTTGCCACGATCGCCGTCCCGGGCGAAACCGCACTGCCCCTTAGCGTCTGTCTGTCCCGGGCCGCTTCACTCTTCGGCGTTCAAAGCCTCATCTCCATCGGTGCCACCTTTATCCCCATTCCAGGAGCCATGGGCGTCACCGATATGATGATGCTGGACGGCTTCGGCGCCATTATCGATCCGGAACGCAGCGCCGCGCTGGTGCTTCTTTCCCGGTCCATTTCCTTCTACGGCTGTGTAATTCTGAGCCTGATTATTGTCATCGTCACTTATATTCACCTATCGAAACGTAAGGGAGGTCAGACCACATGATTGGTTTTTACGACTATACGGTCATTTTAACCTATCTTTCCCTCTTATCAGCCGGGGCCGGTATTATAATCTCGCTCAGCGGTACCGGTCACCCTTACATCGGCACCTTCTTTTTGCTCTTCTGCGGCCTGTGCGACGCTTTCGACGGCCGGGTTGCCCGCACCAAGGACAACCGCACCGAAATGGAAAAGAATTTCGGTATTCAGATCGACTCCCTTTCGGATCTGGTAGCCTTCGGTGTCCTGCCGGCCTGTATCGGCGCCGCCATGATCCGCACTTCGCCCTTTCTTACCAGGCTGTTTGTCCCGCATCATTTCGGCGCACTGGAAGTCCTTCGCTGGTTTCTTTATGCGCTGCTGATTTTATATATCCTGGCAGCTCTGATCCGCCTGGCCTATTTTAACGTAACCGAAGAAGAACGGCAGAGAACCGAAACCGGCAGCCGAAAGTTTTTCCTTGGTCTGCCTGTCACCTCGGCCTCCCTGATTTTCCCCGGCATTATGATGATGCAGTATATGCTTCCCATGGATATTACCATCATCTATTTCCCCGTGATTATGGCAACAGGCCTGCTGTTTATCATGCCCATCAAGGTTCCCAAGCCCGGCCTGAAAGGCATTCTGATCATGATCGGCATTGGATTTGCCGAGTTTTTAGTGATGCTGCTGCTTAGGATTTTCCTGAAGCGTTAAGGGCGCGCAGCGCGCGCTTAGAAATGGGGATTGTTATGGCGAAAACAAGCTTTTCCACCTGGTTTTTGTATCGGACGCTTCCAGGCCGCTTTTTGCTGAAGTTCCTGACCCGGCCGGCACTGTCCCGGGCTGCAGGGTCTTTTCTATCTTCCCGTCTCTCCCGCTTTCTGGTTCCTTTTTATGTAAAGGCCTGCCATCTGGATTTGTCCCTTTGCGAAACAACCGATTTTCAGACCTTCAATGACTGCTTTACCCGCAAATACCGGTCCGAGGTGCGCCCGATCGATCCCGATCCGGCTGCCCTGATCTGTCCCTGTGACGGTTTGCTCAGCGTCTATCCGATTCAGGACCATACCGTCTTGCCGGTCAAGCAAAGCCTGTATACCATCCCGGACCTGCTGGGCGATCCGGCGCTTGCCGAAGCCTTTGAAGGCGGCCTGTGTCTGGTATTCCGACTCCAGGTCACCGATTATCACCGGTATTTTTACCCGGACAGCGGCCGGGTGCTGCTGCACAAAAAAATACCCGGGCTGCTCCATACGGTACGTCCCATTGCTCTGAGAAATATTCCGGTCTTTACGGAGAATGCACGGGAAATCACCTTGCTGGATACCGATCACTTCGGCCGCATCTGCCAGATTGAGGTCGGCGCATTGATGGTCGGCCGCATCGAAAACGATCTGCCTGAAAATCCTGCAGGCTTTTCTTTCTCCCGCGGTCAGGAAAAAGGCCGCTTCCTGTTTGGCGGCAGCACCATTATCCTGCTGCTTCAAAAGGGTCAGGCAAAAATAAAAACCGGGCTTTTGGCCCGGTCCGGGAGAGGTTTGGAAACCCCTGTCCAATTCGGAGAAAAAATCAATTAAGGAATCAGAATCCGGAAGGCATCTTTGATCGTCTCCACCGTGATTTCACCTGCATCGCAGGTTTCTCCATCAATACAGATCCGCATTTTCCCATCCAGCGGTGTGATTTTCACACGGCTGGTTTTTTCTGTCCGGATATATTTTTCGATGCCTTTTTTCTGCATATGCTTGCCCTTCATATATAAAGGAAAGAGCATCAAAAACCGCAGGCGGCTGATATCCTTCACCAGATTAATATCCATAATGCCATCATGCAAAGAAGCCATGGGATTGGTTTTCATGCCGCCGCCGCAATAGCTTCCGTTGCCGATACAGGTGAGCAGCAGCTTCCCATCGTACAGTGTTCCCTCTTCCGCTTCCATATGCATCCGGACACCTCTTTTTTTAATCAACGTGACGAGGGCGCCTATGGCGTAGGAAAAGGAAGGAAGAATCAGCGGATTGGAACGCAGCCGGTTGGTGGTATCCACCGTATCACAATCAAAACCGATATTGAGGATATTATCGCAGTATAAGGTTTTCTCTTCCCCCTCAATCTGTCCGGTGATGCGAAGCACATCACAGTAAGCCGGCTTTGCCCGAAGCTGCTTTTCGATATCTCGCGCCTCTTTATGATTGGTGAAGCTTCTGAGAAAATCGTTTCCCGAGCCCACCGGCACCACGCCCAGCGCTGCAGAAGGAAGCTGTCCGCTCTCGGTGGCCAGATGCATCAGCGCATCCACCCCTTCATTGACCGTGCCATCCCCGCCGCACATATACAGCCGGACCTGCTCTTCGCTCCAATGCTTCAGATAAGCTTTGATAAACCGCTCGGCATCCCCCGGCCCCTTCGTCAGATAGATCTCGCAGACCTGATTGTTTTTGCTGCCTGCGCTTCTGATATTCCGGATCAGTCTTCTGGAAGCTCTGCCATTACCGGATTTTGGATTGATCACAAAAACATTTCTCATTATTTTTTCAACTCCTTATTTGTGATAAGGCTGACCTGCTTGAATTTTAAACGCCCGATAGAGCTGTTCCATCAGCATGACGCGCATCAGCTGATGGGGAAAGGTCATGGGGCCGAAGCTCAGGTGATAATCAGCCCTTCTGATGACATCAGGGCTTAATCCCAGCGAACCTCCGATCACAAAGACCAGATGGCTTTTTCCTTCCCTCTCCCTGGTGTCGATCAGGCGCGACAGAGAAACGGAATCCATCTGCCTGCCCTCGATCTCCAATGTGATGACATAAGCGCCATCCGGGATCTTCTGCAGGATTCTTTTTCCTTCTGTTTCCCTGATCTTGTCTTCCTCGGCGGCTGAAGCGCCGTCCGGCGTTTTTTCATCGGCTGCTTCCAGCACCTGCAGATGGGCGAAGCGGCTGATGCGTTTGCTGTATTCCGCGATGGCTTCCCGAAAGAAGCTCTCTTTGATTTTTCCAACTGTTACAAGGGTAAGTTTAAGCATTTTTCATCACACGCGCAAATATATGCCTATTTTTCCAATAAAAACGGCCACAGCATAAGCCATGACCGTTTTCCATCTATTTAGCCCGCATGATCCTTGATCACCCGAAGCTGCGGATCGCGGCCGCCTGTCCGCTGGATGTCTGCACCCAGAAGCCGCAGCTTATCGACCATGCCTTCATAGCCTCTGTCGATATAGTGAATGTTTGTGACATAAGTTGTGCCTTCCGCAGCCAGACCGGCGAGCACCATGGCCGCGCCTGCTCTTAAGTCCGTAGCGGCTACCTCGCTGCCGGAAAGCCGATCCACGCCCTCAATAATCGCAATATGGCCTTCCACATCGATATTGGCGCCCATCTTTTTAAGCTGTTCTACATAGCGGAACCGGTTGTCCGTCACGGATTCATTGATCATGCTGGTTCCTCCCACCATGGACAGCAGCACCATCATCTGGGGCTGCATATCAGTGGGAAAGCCGGGATAGGGAAGCGTTTTAACCTTGGTAGGCTTCAGCCTTCCTCCGCCGATTACGCGAATGGCATCATCCTCTTCCCGAATCCGGATGCCGATTTCTCTCAGCTTTGCGGAAATGCTGTCCAGATGCCGGGGAATGACGTTGGTGATTTTGATATCGCCGCCGGTCACCGCGCTGGCTACCATATAGGTGCCGGCTTCGATCTGATCGGGAATAATGGCATACTCGGAGCCATGAAGCTTTCTGACGCCCCGGATACGGATGGTATCGGTGCCGGCGCCTTTTACATCAGCGCCCATGGAATTAAGAAAGCTGGCCGTATCCACGACATGCGGCTCCTTGGCAGCATTCTCGATGACGGTGGTTCCATGCGCCAGCACAGCGGCCAGCATAATATTGATGGTTGCGCCTACGCTTGCCACATCCAGGAAGATGTTGGTGCCCAGAAGCTCTGCAGCCTTCATTTCGATAATGGCCTTTGTCGTTACATGCGCTCCCAGCGCTTCAAAGCCTTTGACATGCAAATCAATCGGCCGCACGCCGAAGTCGCAGCCGCCGGGGAAAGCAACCCTGGCATGCTTGAAACGTCCCAGCAGCACGCCTAAAAGATAATAGGATGCCCGCATTTTCCGGACGCCTTCAGAGTTGGCGCAGTCGTTGATCATGTGGGTGGAATCGATCCGTAAAGTATGTCTGTCTATATAGTCAACCTGAACATTCATGTCCCGCATGATTCCAACCAGGTTGGAAACATCGGCAATATCAGGTACATTTTCAAGCGTAACCACATCGCTTGCCAGCAAAGCTGCAGGAATAATAGCGACTGCAGCATTTTTAGAACCGCTGATGGCTACCTCCCCCGAAAGCGGTCTGCGGCCGTGAATACAAAGCTTGTCCACGTTTTCACCTCGTAAGTTTATATCGCATCCTCTCTTCTCTGAGATATCCTATATTGGATGCGCGAAATTCAAAAATCGGATACATGCCAAGTTTTGCCTTCGGCAAAACTTCGATGTCCTAATATTATAACATAGATTGTTTTATTTGCAAATAGATTTATTCTGACAAAAATGGCACATGCAAAGGTTGCTTTCGATACACATGACACAATCCTTTATCCGATTGGCAAATTCAGTTTCCGCAGTACCGGGTGGTGAAGCTGCGGCCGGATGAGAGATAAATGGTCTGAACCGGAACAGCTCTGGCGGTTTGCTCTCCTTCGTGAGCCGATGTGGAAGCAATGACATAGCCATCGGAGATTCTTTCCACATGTCCCGGCGCTTCGCCGGCATTTCCGATCTGAATCAGCCCCGCATACAGCATCTCATCCTGGGGTATGGCCTGAATCGAGCCGGCGGAACCATTGATATCCCATACCGTCACCACCGCCGTCCGAACGCCTTCCATGGTGACCAGCAGCGAAATCGTATTAAAAAAATAAATCTGATCCTCTTTCATCTGCCGGTAGACAAAGCGGTAGCCGTTTTCATCTTTGCGCCATTCGCTCAGAAAGACATCGCCCAGCCAGCTTTCGGCAAAACGTCTGGCCAGCGGCTGGATCATGCTCATCAGCTCATCTTCGGTTAAACCCTGGGGCATCTTCCAGGGGGCTGCCGCGTCATTGGTGTAGGTAATGGTATGCTGCGGCCGGTTGGTTAAAAAGGTAAGCGAATCTGTCTGGTACTGCGCCTTTGCGCCGTAGATATAGGACTTTCGGTAGCTGGTGATCATCTGGCTGTCCAGATAGTTTTCCACCATCTGATCCAGATCGGCTGTGCCAAGCTGCAGCTCCGTCCAGGTTTTATAGGAAGGAACCGGGGTTTCCTCAAAGCTGAGCCCTGCTCTCTCGTAGAGCAAAAGCACTTCATCCAGATGCGTCGCGCTGGCAGAATCGGTTTTCGTATAGGAACGGATCAGAAAGACAGCCAGGACTAGGTTCAGGGCGGCCAGCATGCCGATAATCAGCTGTCTGAGTGTGCGTTGATTCATCCTGTCCCCCTTTCCCTTTTGTCCTTAACAGGCCCTATGCAAAGAAATATACATATCCGTTTTTAGTCTGCGTCCGCCACATGGGCATCAGCGTCTGGCCCTTCTGCACGTAAACCAGCTCCGGCCTGCTTAGCGGCATCTGTCCCATCTGCACCATACGGTCCATTACCTCAATCCACTGATAGGATGTGCTGCGCCTTCTGATCAGAGAAGCCTCCATCACATACCGTTCATACTGACGGACGCCGGACCCATAGATCTCAATCCGGATCGAATGGGGCTGACCCCATTCCTGTCCCCACTCCCTGGTAAGCGCTTCATCCAGCACCAGCTCCGTTTCCTCCAGCTGATAATCGTAGTAGAAAACCTTAACAGGTCCTTCGCTCTCGTATCCGGCAAAAACAACCTTCATGGGATCGCAGGGAAATCTCTCCAGGTCCTGCTCCAGAAAAGCCTCCGCAAGATCGTAGGCATCGGAGAGGGAGATTTCTTCTTTTTCAAGATCCGTCAAAGTTTCCAGATAGACAACCCTTCCATCCGGATAGATTCGAAGGGTCAGCTTTTCATTGGCCAGAATGAGGCCTGTTTTTTCCTGCAGGGATTCATCCGGCACAATCCGCTCGTTTACGGTATCGGGATAGGCAAAAAAGCTCATGCCATAGCGCCGCATCTCATTCGGATCGGTCTCGTCATCGCCTAAAAAGACAGACTTCAAAAAACCGTTTCCCATCTCTCTGTTTTCCGGGATCGGAATAAAATCATCTTCTTCAAAGGCT
Source organism: Bacillota bacterium (assembly GCA_017634575.1). Lineage (GTDB taxonomy): Bacteria > Bacillota > Clostridia > Lachnospirales > Bianqueaceae > RUG760. Next base: position 15,962 of record JAGBND010000157.1, on the reverse strand, counting down.
TCATCAAAAGCCCGGCCGGCCCAAAGATGGCCTGCCTCCACATTTTCACAAATGTGGATCATCTCTTCCAGCAGCAGGCGGTTGGATGATTGGGTATAAACCCCGCCGCTGGCGGTCATCATTTTCTTTTCCTGACTGTTATAGAAATAAAACCGGATATCCTCCACCAGCGTCTTAGCCGGAACAATCCAGATCTGATCAAACCGGCCTTCCGGGAAACGCCCGCCGCCAAGCAAAAGCTCATCCCGGATTCCCTCTTCATCCATCATAAAGCCAAGGTCCAATACAAGGACAGTCTCTTCTACCGGCGGCACGTTTTCCCATTCCTCTGTGGCATCAACAACGGGAATCTGCGTCAGATTATCCTTGAGCAGCGAGATGACAAGCGCCGACAGATTCAGATAGTCACTGCTTCCCCCGGGAACCTTCACGAAAGAACATTCATAGTTTTCCTGGTCACAGTCCCCCAGGGATATATAAATGTCTCCGTTTTGCAAAGGGCTCCTGGTATCTTCTTCCTGCGCCGTCTGGGTAATGGGCGAAAGAAGACTGCCCCGCCCCCAGAAAAGCAGATAGCTTTGGAAAAGCGCCAGCAGGATCAGCGCCGCGCAGATAATCCAAAACCGTTTCCACCGACGTTTTTCACTGACCCTCATTCGTCTGCCTCCGGTTCAAGCAGCTTCCGGTCCGTCAGAAATTCATAGATATTCAGGTTATACTCCAGAATCTGACTGACAAGGCGCTGCGGGTAGCGAAGATAGGCGTATTCCCGTATCTCCTCCCCCAGTTCCAGGGTGACAAATTGATTTCCAATCAAAGGCAGCGGAACCGAAAGCGCATAAAGGCCGCTGTCCCCCACCACCATCCTGGTCTGGTACAAAAGAACCCTCTCCCGTCCATCCAGGTAGGTATAGACCGTCACGCGGATCTGGGTTCCCGCCTCCAGCGCGCCGGAAAACTGAACCTGATCGCTCAGGGTATGGATTATTTCAGCCTCGTCATCGGACAATGCATGGGAAGGGCTGATCAACAGCATGGCAAGCGCCAGGAAAGCCGCCATCAGCCTGACCGGGATCCTATGTTTACGCTTCATCTTTCACCTCCGGGAAAGCCGTCCAAAAGACGCTTCCCTCGCCCGGCTCCGATTCGACCCAGATTTTCCCGTTGTGAAGCTCGGTAATTTCTTTGGCAATGGCAAGCCCCAGGCCGGTGCCTCCCATGGACCGGGAGCGGGCTTTATCCACGCGGTAAAAACGCAGGAAGATGTTTTCCTGGTCCTCCTTGGAAATACCGATGCCCTGATCCTTGATCATCACGCGGATCTCGCCCTTGTCTTCCACCCGGTAGACGCCGGCGGTAATCAAGGAATTCTCCGGTGAATATTTGATAGCATTGGTCAGCAGATTGCGGAACACCTGATCCAGGCGCCTCGGCTCGCCCATGATCACAAAAGAATCCGATGGCCTCGGAAGCCTTTCTCCCACATCGGTCTCCAGCACCTTCATGTCCTCCGCCCAGGCAATGGTTTGCTTCTTACGGCCGGCGGAAAAGCTCATATCCGACAAATCCCGGTATAAAAGCTCTGACAGATCCACCGGTTTCAGGATCAGTCTGGCCTGATGGGAGTCCAGCTTGCTCAGCTCCAGAAGATCCGCCACCAGCGCTGTCATCCGGTCAGACTCCTGATCCACAACGGAAAGGAAGTGCCGGGTCATTTCCGGATCCTCCATGTCGGAATCCAGGATCGTTTCCACATAACTTTTGATGGTGGTGATAGGGGTTCTGAGCTCATGAGACACATTGGCCACAAATTCCTTCTGCATTTTCTCCATTTCCTGCAGCTCCAGGATGGAACTGGAAAGCTCATGGGCCATCTCGTCGAAATGAACCTCCAGCTGCCCCAGCTCATCGCTCTCGTAAAGCTCAGCCGGGTCCGTTTCCTCGCTGGCGGCCTTCTCCAGATGCCCGGACGCCAGCTCCTGGGATTTGCGGGTCAGCCTTAAAATAGGCCTGGAAATGGTGGTTGCCAGGAAATACCCCATGACGCCGGCTACCAGAATACCCACCAGCGTAATCAGCAGAATAATATAGGTAATTCGGGTCAGAGACCTTCTGACCATCTCCATGGACTGCCGGATCAGAATGACGTAGGATTCTCCCCCGGAGGGAATCTGAAAGAGGTAGGCATAGTCAGCGATCTGGCCGGTCCCGTCAAAGGAAGCATGAATATACAGCTCATCCTGTATATGGCCCGATCTGGCATCGATTACCGCCCGGGATGACAGCTCCTGAGGCAATACGTTCTCCCTGCGGCTGTATAAAAGCTGGCCCATCCCCGAGAGCAGATAGACCGTTTTTTCCGTGCCCTCGGCCGCTTCAGAGTTCACCGTTTCGATCAGCAGGGACGTTACGGTGTCGCCAAAGGCCTCTGCCACCTCCTCTTCCGTTTCCAGATCCTGCACAAAGAGCGCATCAACGATGCGCTCTGCTGTGTATTCACATTCCTGGAATACCTTTCGGTACTCCGCATTCCGGAAAGTGAGCATAATAAGCACGCCGCTGAAAATCATTACAGCGACGACCAAAAGCGCGTACAGCATCGCCATTTTCCATTTGATACTGTTCACCTAATGCCTCCCGGAAATTCATCGCCGCCTTTGGGGCAGCTTAGGTTTCAATCTGCCGATCCCGCTTCGTTACCTGTCTTCGGTAAAATAATACCCGACGCCGCGTTTGGTAAGGATCAGCTTGGGCTGGGAAGGATCATCTTCTATTTTTTCCCGAAGCCGCCGGATGGTGACATCCACGGTCCTCTCGTCTCCCAGCGATTCATATCCCCAGACCTTTTCCAGGATTTCCGGCCTTGGGAACACCTGTCCCCGGCGGCTCATCAAAAGCTTGATAATCTGGGTTTCCCGCTGGGTTAAATCGATGCGCACGCCGTTTTTCGTGCAGGAAAACTTAACGGCATCCAGCACAAAGTCGCCTGCGGTAAACTGATCTTCCGCATCCTGACTTTTACGGGTCAGGGCGCTGTAGCGCCGAAGGGCCGTGCGCACCCTGGCCATCAGCTCCCTCATGCTGAAGGGCTTGGTCACGTATTCATCCGCGCCCATCTCCAGTCCCAGCACGGTATCGATCTCCTCGGTCCGGGCCGTCACCATAATGATGGGCACATTGCTGGTTTCCCGGATTCTGCGGCAGACTTCGTAGCCGTCCATCCCGGGCATCATCACATCCAGAATCAGAAGGTCCGGCGCTTCCTTGCGGAACTGTTCCATGGCGCCATAGCCATCCTCCGCAGTAAAAACCCGGTAGCCTTCTTTTTCCAGATTATACTTCACGATCTCAAGAATGCTTTTTTCATCATCTACGAGAAGTATTTTTTCATACATTATTCCTGATCACCCCGATAGGAAAGATATGCTTTTACCTCGATCTGCTGTCCGCTCTCCAGGACGTCAAAGCCTGCATCCTTGCCCAGCGTTTCCACTAGATTGGGCGCGTTGATCCGCCAGTTCTGAGGCTCCAGACAGATAAAGCCTCCCTTCTGGCCGCAGTTCCAGACCATCCAGTGCCGGTAGAAAGGATCCACCTCATAGCAGACGGTGCCATGGGCACGATGAATTAACGCGCCATGGAAAGATTTGCCGTCTTTTTCCAGATACCGGACGGTATAATGATCATCCATATTCCAGGCCATGGGGTCGATGCCTCCATCCCGGAAAGGTTTTTCTGCATCATTCAGCTCCCGGACCACGCCGTTTGGCAGCATCCGATCGTCAACTTCAATTCGTTCGCCCACGGACAGCTCTACCCGGCTGTCCTCTTCCACCGTGAAGGCGGAGTGGAAGCCAAGGCCTAAAGGCAGGGGATCGTCACCGGTGTTGATCACGGTAATGGTCTGGGAAAGGCCGTTTTCGCTGAGCTCATAGGTCTGAAGCACTTTAAAGTGCAGCGGGAAAATGGAAAAGAAATCCTGATTTTCATCGCCGGTAAAGCTCATGACCAGTCTTGTTTCGCTCTGCTCCTCTACCTTCCACGGACGGGTATGCAAAAAGCCGTGAAGGGAGTTTCCGCGTTTTGCTTCATTAAGCGGGAACTGATAGGTCTTGCCTCTCAGCGTGAAACGTCCGCCGTCAATACGGTTCGGAGGGAACAGGACCGGCAGGCCGTAAGAGGTGCTGCCTTTGGCGGTATCCGCCTCTGAAGAAGGCTCGTGGAGAATCTGCACGCCGTTTTTGGAAAGCCCCATCATTTGTCCGCCCAGGGCAGGAACTGCCCAGGCTGTGTAGGGTCCCGCCTGCAGCCGAACCACTTCTTTGTCTCCAAATTTCATTGTTTTGTCTCCTCTCTTTGCTTCATTTTCTTTTTGTTTAAGCCGGCGGTTCAAAAACTGAACCACCAGATAATAAATCAATGCGCAAACCGGGGCTCCGATGACCATGCCCAGAAAACCGAGAATGCCGCCAAACAGCAGCAGCGAAAAAACGACCCAGAATTCGTTGATGCCAATATTGCTTCCCACGATCCTCGGACCGATAATATTGCCGTCCACCTGCTGCAGAACCAGAATAAAAATCAGGAAATACAGACACTTCAGCGGATCCACCAGCAAAATCAGAAATGCGGAGGGAACCGCTCCCAGAAACGGACCGAAGAAAGGAATAATATTGGTGATGCCGATAATGACGGAAACCAACAGGGTATAAGGCATATTCATCAGGGACATGCCCACAAAGCAGATCATGCCGATGACCAGGGAATCCAAAATCTTGCCATGGATAAAGCCGCCGAAAATCCGGTCTCCCTGCTTCAGGGTATCTCTCACATGCTCATAGGTTTTGTCGGAGAACAGCGCTTTTCCCACCTTCTCGGCCTGCCTTTTCACCAGCTGCTTATCCCTCAGGACATAGACCGAAATGACAACACCCACGATAAAGTCGATAATAAACCGGACCACGTCCACCACGCCGCTGGTAACGCGGCTCATGATATTGGTGATATCCTTGGTAAAGTCGTTCTGCATCCAGGTCTCAAAAGCGGAAGAGAGCCTGCCGATGATTTCATTGATGGTGTTTTTCAGCTCCACGGATCCATGCTGCATGCCGGCAATCCACATCTGAACCTCCTGGACATAGCCGGGCAAGGATGCGGCAAGCTTGGTGATGCTCTCGATCAGGCCCGGGATGATCAGCGAAAACAGCAGGATAACTGCCCCTAAGCCGATCAGAATGGAAAGGGTAATGGAGAAAACACGGGATAAAGTTCTTCCATGCTTGACTTTTCGGAAAAGATGATTGAAATGAAGCAGGAAGAATTCGCAGACCGGATCCAGAAGATAAGCGATAGCCAGTCCGTAAATGACCGGCCTGATCGGACGCAGGACCGATCTGAAAAGATTTCTGACATCTTCAAAACGATAAATCAAAAACGTCATCAGAAGCAGCGCAATTGCAATAACGAGCGCGTACCAGGCAATCACCCGGACTCTGCCAAGAAAACGTTCGTCCCCCCGATGCTGTTTAGGGCTCCACATGGATCAGACCTCCCTTTACGTAATGTGCTGATGGTTGTGGATATGATTCTCGCAGTATTCGTAATTTCCATTGCAGCTGGAGCAATAGCGGAAAGTCATATTCGGATCGTCCAGCTCGGTGATGCCGCAGATGGTGCAGCGGTGGAAGGCAACGCCGGTAATAATCTTGCCGCCGGTTGATTTGGATGCGTTTTGCGCAGGGCCTCTTCCCCCGGATGCCTGATTTCGGGAAGCATTAAAGGCTGACCTGTCGGCCTGGCCGAAATCCCCGCCCCGGCTAAAGCCGCCAAAGGGATGCTGGGTGGATTTCTGAAATTTGGACCGTCTGATCGACGCCTTGATGCTCCGAAACAGCTGCGGGCCGAAGAAGATCAGATAGCCGGCCATGGAAGCAAGAATCAGAAGCTTGATGGGCAGCGCGCCCACTATAAATTCGTAAGCCATGAAGGCAAAGCTGATCCATCCCATCCACTTGGCTTTCAGCGGAATGATAAACATCAGCAGCACCTGCATATCGGAATACATGGTAGCGAGGGCCAGGAACATGGACTGGGACAGATATCCGGCCTGATGATACATCATCGAAAGGTCATATCCCAGGAAATAACAGATAAACAGCACAAGATCGATGGCAATGATGCCCACCCAGTAGAAAAAGTTGAATTTGAAGGTGCCCCATGTGCGTTCCAGGGCTCCCCCGATCCAGTAGTAGCAGAACAGACTGAGCAGCGTGGTGAAGATATTGCCCATGCTGGGAACAAAAACAAAGGTCACCAGCCGCCAGACTTGTCCTTTTAAAACGGCGGCGGGATTCATATTCAGCAGATAGACAATCCTTGAATCCACCATGCCCGCCAGATATACGATGGCGCTTCCGAAAATGATGTAGCGCATCAGATTCGGAATAGCCAGTTTTCCAAGCTTTCTTTCCAAACGGTCAAGCCACATAGGCATTTAATCCTTTCTCGTATAAATAAATTTTTTTCCGACGGCTCCGATATGCTCGATGGCGCCGGCTCTCTCCAGAACCGTTACGGCGCCCGAGCCCTTGCGGCCCTGCAGCTTTAATGCCTTCATGAGCTCCTGCCTGAAAAAAGGATCAGGCAAATCCTCCGGAATAAGGGAGCGATAGTCTTCCTTTGTTTTGATCACGGTCATATCGGCAAGGGATACCGGCTCCCGTTCCATGCGGTGCGAGCCTCGTTTTTTGTCTCTGCTCCAGCCATCGAGAATGCGGTATTCCTTTAAGTCCAGAAGAACAGCCAGAAATTCCAGGTTCGGGTGCATCTGCACCTTGGGCAGGCCGTAGATCTCGGCAAGAATCTCCTGGCATCCGCCTTTTTTAGGGGAACGGTGAGGTTCGGAAACCTCTCCCGTTTCCGGATCCACCCAGGAAATGTATTTTTCATGGGGGATGGGATATACCACCGTAACGGTATAGCTTTTCAGAAAGTCTTCCAGCTTTCCAGCCAGTCTGTCAAAGCCCCTGGTCTGGATTTCGTAAATGTGTCCCCGTTCTTTCTGGAAAATATCCGCCACATGCATCCAGGATGCGCCATCTTCGCCAAGGCCTCTGACCCTTACCTCGTGACAGCTTTCATCCGGTTCAAAATAATACTTCAGACATGCATGCACCAGCTTTTCCGACTGGGTTCCGATTCCTTCCGGAAAACGGGTTCTGGCGCGCTGCAGCGCCATGGCTAATTTTTCTTGATCAGATTGATAGTTCATAGGTTTAGTATAGCACGTTTTGGTTGCATTTGCACCCGATTCCATGCTATAATTTTGTAAATTGTTCGTTAATAAAATCAGGTGAGAAACGGCAGAAGCGCACTTCTCATATCTGCGCCTTAATCGCCTTGATAATTATATTTTTAAGGAGGCTTTTATGTTACGAGATGGAATGATCTGGGTAGGAAACAACGAGTACAATGAACCCCTTTGCATGCTTCCCAAAATGGCCAACCGTCACGGACTGGTTGCCGGTGCTACCGGTACCGGAAAAACCGTCACCCTGAAGGTGCTGGCCGAGTCTTTCAGCGAGCTTGGCGTTCCGGTTTTCATGGCCGACGTCAAGGGTGATATCGCCTCCATTATGGCAGAGGGCAAAGACACCGAAGATATGCAAAACCGCATCCAGCGCTTTGGCCTTTCGGACTATAACTTTACCTATCAGGGTTATCCGGTAAATCTTTGGGATATCTATGGACAAAAGGGCATTCAGCTTCGCTCCACCGTTTCCGAAATCGGGCCTCTTTTGATGAGCCGCATCCTCGACCTGAACGACCTGCAGCGGGATATTCTCTCGATTGTCTACAAGATTGCGGACGATAACGGCCTGCTGCTGATCGATACCAAAGATCTGAAATCCATGCTTAACTACGTGAACGACCATGCTTCCGAATTTGCAGCGGATTACGGCCGCATTTCCTCCGCTTCCGTCGGCGCCATCATGCGCGCGCTGGTGGCTCTGGAAACCGAGGGCGGCGATGTTTTCTTCGGCGAACCGGCGCTGAATATCGCTGACTGGCTGACCATCGGCGAAGGCGGCAAGGGCGTCATCAACATTCTGGATTCCGAAAGCCTGATCAATAACGGAAGACTCTACTCTACCTTCCTGCTGTGGCTTTTGTCCGAGCTCTTTGACGTGATGCCTGAAGTGGGCGATCTGGCCAAGCCGAAGATGGTCTTCTTCTTTGACGAGGCTCACCTGCTCTTTAAGGGCGCTTCCAAGTCTCTGCTGGACAAGATCGAGCAGATGGTCAAGCTGATCCGTTCCAAGGGCGTCGGCGTTTACTTCTGCACCCAGAACCCGAAAGACATTCCCGACTCCGTGCTGGCCCAGCTGGGCAACAAGATCCAGCATGGTCTCAGGGCCTATACCCCCTCCGATCAGCGCGCTGTCAAATCCGCAGCCGACTCCTTCCGTGAGAATCCTGCTTTTGACACCTATGATACCATTCTCAATCTGGGAACCGGTGAAGCCGTGGTTTCCTTCCTGGATGAGGGCGGCATTCCTTCCGTTTGTGAAAAAGCCTATATTCTGCCTCCGAAGAGCCGCTTCGGAGCTATTTCCGACGAAGAGCGGAATAATGCCATTAAGGGCAGCCTTTGCTACAGCAAATATGCCAATGCGGTAGATCCGGATTCCGCTTACGAATTCCTGCAGCGCAAGGGTCTTGAGGAGCAAAAAGCTGCCGAAGAAGCCGAGGCCGAGGCCGAAGCTGAAAAGCAGCGGATTGCCGAAGAAAAGCAGGCAGAAAAAGAACGTCTTGCCGCTGAAAAGGAAGAAGCCAAAAAACAGGCCGCTGCCGAGCGCGAAGCTCAGAAAGCCGCTGAAAAAGAAGCCAGGGAGGCCGAGCGGGAAGCCAAGAAAGCCGCCAATGCCAGAAAGCAGGCCGTTAAGACCGTGGGCAACTCCGTTGTAGGCACCGTTGGCCGTGAGGTAGGCAAGAGCCTGGGCGGCAAGTTCGGCTCCTTCGGAAAGCTGCTGGGCGGAAATCTTGGCGCTTCTCTGGGAAGAAGCCTGTTTGGAACATTGTTTAAGAAATAAGGCTGCCAGTTCTTACTGCCAAAATTGCTTTTTTTCCCAAATTGGCAGTAGTAAAGCTGTGTTCTCCCATTTTTTACTGCCAAAATTGCGTTTTTTCCGAATTGGCAGTAGTAAAGCTGTATTCTCCCAATTTTTACTGCCAAAATTGCGTTTTTTCCGAATTGGCAGTAGCTTTTTCCTAAAATCGGCTGTTTTTACTGCTAAAACCGGCACTTTTTCCGAGGAGGCAGTAATTACTACTGCCTCCTCGGAAAAACCCCATGATTTGGCAGTAATTTTAAGCTTTCCATTTCACATCTACTGCCAATTCGGAAAAATGCGCGGTTTTGGCAGTAACTAAACAGATGCTTACAAAAAAACAAAACAGGCGATTGCCATGAAGACTGGGTCATGGCAATCGCCTTTGCTCTTTTTAAGAAACAACCATTAAATTTAGCACTATTCTACTTTCGGAAGCTTTGCGCGGTATGCGGCGAGTTCTTCGTCAGTGGGAATATAGTCGTTCATTTCACCCTCATGGAACTTTTCGTAGGCGACCAGATCGAAATAGCCGGTGCCGGTGAGGCCGAAGACAATGGTCTTCTCTTCGCCGTTTTCCTTGCATTTCAGGGCTTCGTCAATGGCCACCCGGATGGCGTGGGAGCTTTCGGGAGCGGGAAGGATGCCCTCTACTCTGGCGAACTGTTCAGCCGCCTCGAATACTTTGGTCTGTTCCACGGAAACTGCTTCGATCATACCATCGTCGTAGAGCTGGGACAGAATCGGGCTCATGCCATGGTAGCGCAGACCGCCGGCATGATTGGCGGACGGAATGAAGTCGGAACCCAGGGTATACATTTTGGCCAGCGGGCATACCATGCCGGTATCGGCGAAGTCGTAAGCGTAGACGCCGCGGGTGAAGCTGGGGCAGGATGCCGGTTCAACGGCGATAAAACGGTAATCCGCTTCGCCTCTGAGCTTTTCGCCCATAAAGGGAGAGATCAGACCGCCCAGGTTGGAACCGCCGCCGGCGCAGCCGATAATAATATCCGGCTTGATGCCGTATTTGTCGAGGGCTGCTTTGGTCTCCAGACCGATGACGCTCTGATGCAGCAGCACCTGATTGAGCACAGAACCCAGCACATAGCGGTAGCCCGGATTGGATACTGCAACTTCCACAGCTTCAGAAATAGCGCAGCCAAGAGACCCGGTTGTTCCGGGATGCTCCGCCAGGATCTTGCGGCCAACTTGCGTCGTATCCGAGGGAGAAGGCGTTACGGATGCGCCATAGACTCTCATAACCTCCCGTCTGAAGGGCTTCTGCTCATAGCTGACTTTAACCATATAGACCTTGCAGTCCAGATCAAAGTAGGAGCAGGCCATGGACAGGGCTGTGCCCCACTGTCCGGCGCCGGTTTCCGTGGTAACGCCCTTAAGGCCCTGTTTTTTCGCATAGTAGGCCTGGGCTACGGCAGAATTCAGTTTGTGGGAGCCGCTGGTGTTGTTGCCTTCAAACTTGTAATAGATCTTGGCCGGGGTGCCCAGCTTCTCTTCCAGACAGTATGCCCGAACCAGCGGTGAAGGACGGTACATTTTGTAGAAGCTGCGGATTTCTTCGGGAATCGGAATAAACCGGGTGTCGTTGTCCAACTCCTGAGCCACCAGATCTTCACAAAAGACAGCGCCAAGCTCTTCGGCCGTCATGGGCTGATGGGTACCGGGGTTCAGAAGCGGCGCAGGTTTGTTCTTCATATCCGCGCGGACATTGTACCAATCTTTCGGCATCTCATTCTCTGTCAGGTAAATCTTGTAAGGAACTTCATTTCTTGCCATTTTTCATACCTCCTTAGAATTTTTTAGGGGACCAAGGGTAGATGGCAATAAAACACCCCTGTCCCAATTTCTGCTGGGACAGGGGTTTGACTTTACAAAACACCTGCGGTGCCACCCGGCTTGATGCAATCGCATCCACTTTGCGCATACTATCATATGCCGGCTCATCTGACGGTAAGCCACGCCGTCCTCCATACTCGAACGGAAAACCGGTTCTTTCTGTCGGCCCTCAAAAGCCCATTCACTTCTGCCTTCACTGCAGCCTCTCAGCAAACGGCCGCTCTCTGTAAGATCCGGGGATAGAAGCTACTTACTCTTTCTCAACGGTTTAGTGCATCATAGCATTAAAGGATCCTCTTGTCAAGCAGTTTTTGCATATTTTTTCATTTAACAGACAGATTTCATCAATTTCTCCAAACAAACAAGCCGAAACACTGTTAACAGCATTTCGGCTTGTTCTTTTTCACTAATTCACTCATTCACTTATTCGGCGTTTACGATTACCCGATCATTTCCTTGCAGACCTTGCAAAGATTTTCGCTGGATAGTCCGTAAAGCTTCAAAAGATCCAGGGCAGGTCCGGACTCTCCAAAGGTATCCATGACGCCCACGCGGCGCACAGGCGTAGGCAGTTTTTCACTCAGCAGCGAGCAGACCGCTTCGCCCAGACCGCCGATAATGGAATGCTCCTCTGCCGTGACGATCCGTCCGGTTTCTCTGGCAGCCTTCAAAACAATTTCTTCATCCAGAGGTTTGATGGTAGCCATGTTAATGACGCGGCAGGAGATGCCCTCTTCCTTCAGGATCCGGGAAGCATCCATGGCTTCCTTCACCATCAGACCAGTAGCGATAATGGTGACATCGTCTCCCGGGCAGACCTCTTCCGCTTTGCCGATTTCAAACTGATAAGTCGCTTCGTCGTGGAAAACGGGAACGGCCAGTCTTCCGAAACGCAGGTAAACGGGGCCCTGATACTTGTACGCCGCTTCCACCGCTGCTCTTGCTTCCACATCGTCTGCCGGATTGATCACCACCATGCCGGGGATCGCGCGCATCAGGGCGATGTCCTCGTTGCACTGATGGCTGGCGCCGTCCTCACCCACGGAAATACCGGCATGGGTCGCGCCGATCTTCACATTCAGGTGGGGATATCCGATACTGTTTCTGACCTGCTCAAAGGCGCGGCCTGCCGCAAACATCGCAAAGGACGAAACAAAAGGTACCAGTCCGGTGGTGGAAAGGCCTGCCGCCACAGAGGTCATATTTGCTTCCGCAATACCGCAATCAAAGTGACGTTCCGGAAACGCCTTCTGGAAGATGCCGGTTTTGGTAGCTCCTGCCAGATCGGCATCCAGCACGACCAGGTTGTCATATTTTTCTCCCAGTGCCTTCAGCGCATTTCCATAGCTGTCACGGGTCGCAATCTTTTTTATCTCACTCATGCTTTTTCTCCCTCAATAATCGTATTCGTCACATCTTAGGACAGCTGTTTTTCCTGCGCTTCAAGAAGCGCTGTCAGCTCTTTCATAGCCTGCTCGTACTCAGCCTGATTCGGCGCCTTGCCGTGCCAGGCAGCCTGGTTCTCCATGTAGGAAACATCCTTGCCTTTGATGGTTTTCATCACAACGGCGTAGGGTTTTCCCTTTGTTTCCCTGGCATGCGCAAGGGCAGCTTCGATCGCGTCAAAATCGTGTCCGTCGATGACCTCGGTCTCAAAGCCGAAGGCCCGCAGCTTTTCGTCGATGGGATAGGGGCTCATAACCTTGGAGATTTCACCGTCGATCTGAAGATTGTTGTTGTCAATGAACACGCAAAGATTGTCCAGCTTGTAATGGGCTGCAAACATCAGCGCTTCCCATACCTGTCCCTCTTCAATCTCGCCATCGCCTAAAAGCGCATAAACACGATTCGGCTTGTTCTGGAACTGAAAGCCCTTTGCCATGCCGCAGGCAGCAGAAACGCCCTGTCCCAAAGATCCGGTAGACATATCCACGCCGGGAACCTCATTCATATTGGGATGGCCCTGCAGATAGCTTCCGATATGGCGCAGCGTTTTCAGATCCTCCACAGGAAAAAAGCCTCTGTTAGCCAGCGTGGAATACAGAAGCGGCGCTGCATGACCTTTGGAAAGCACAAAACGATCCCTCTCCTCCCAGTGAGGATTCTCAGGATCAATCTTCATTTCTTTGCAGTACAGGTAGGTTAAAAGATCAGCCGAAGAAAGGCTGCCGCCAGGATGGCCGCATTTTGCGGCATAGGTGCTTTCGATAATCCCGATTCGGACTTTGGTTGCAAATACCTTCAGGGCATTTTTTTCGTGTTCGTTCATGGACACCTCCTATTGGATGGGGAAAACAGGGGTTCGGGGGTCGCCGTCATATGTCTTTCCTGCATACTCTGCCGCAATCCTGGGCGAGCATAGAATCCTTCGGGCGCTGCGGAAGCCGTCTGCAGGAAAGACATATGGCGGCTCGATAAAACCTGTGTTCCCTGTAGATTACGGATATTATATATATTATACACGGCAATCTGAATTTCGGCAATTATATATTTCGTTATAAAGGACGAAGTTGCCTTTCAGAAACGCGGGCAAACATCCGCCAAAGAGTTCGAGCCTCCATAAAGGCTCTCTGCAGACGGCTTCCGCAGCATCCGAAGGATTCTATACACGGATAGGATTGCGGCAGAGTATGCAGAGAGCCTTTATGGAGGCGACACCAAGGCGACCCCAAAGCAACGATTTCCCCGATAATTTCACAAATCTGCCTTTACTTTTCGCCGGCGCGTCCGTATAATGAAGATATGCCCTAAGAATCTTTATTGATGCGAGGTATGGTTATGAAGTACGGTTATTTTGATGACGTACGCAAAGAGTATGTTATCGACACTCCCAAAACACCGCTGCCGTGGATTAACTATCTGGGCAGCCAGGACTTTTTTGGTTTGATCAGCAATACGGCCGGCGGCTATTGCTTCTACAAAGACGCGAAGCTCCTTAGGCTGACCCGTTACCGCTATAACAACTGCCCGATGGATTTTGGCGGACGCTACTACTATATTAAAGATGGCGATACCGTTTGGAATCCGGGCTGGATGCCGGTGAAGACCGAGCTGGACAGCTATGAGTGCCGCCATGGCCTTGGCTACAGCAAAATCAAAAGCGCCAAAAACGGTCTGCAGGCCGAGCTGACCGCTTTTGTTCCGGTAAACGACACCTGCGAGATTCATCGTCTTACCCTGACCAACCTTTCAGAGGCTGAAAAGAATGTGGATTTGTTCAGCTTCATCGAGTTCTGTCTGTGGAATGCCCAGGACGATATGTCCAACTTCCAGCGGAATTTCTCCACCGGCGAGGTGGAGGTGATCGGCAGCACCATTTACCACAAGACCGAATACCGTGAACGCCGCAACCATTACGCTGTTTATTCCGTCAACAAACCCATCGAGGGTTTCGATACCAGCCGCGACGCTTTTATCGGCTTCTACAACAGCTTTGACGACCCGGATGTGGTCCGCGAGGGCAAGAGCAAAAACTCCATCGCCCACGGATGGCAGCCCATCGGTTCCCATCATCTGAAAACCAGCCTCGCTCCCGGCGCTTCGGAAGAATTTGTCTTCGTGCTGGGCTATTGTGAAAATCCCCGCGACCAGAAGTTTGAAGCCCCTGGCATCATCAACAAGGCACCCGCCAAGGCTCTTCTTGAGAAATATCAGACCTCCGAGCAGGTTCAGAAAGCTCTGGATGAGCTGAATGAATACTGGACAAAGCTTCTGTCCACCTACAATGTCAACACCAAGGACGAAAAGCTGAACCGTCTGGTCAACATCTGGAACCAATACCAGTGCATGGTTACCTTCAATATGAGCCGTTCCGCCAGCTATTACGAGTCCGGTCTGGGCCGCGGCATGGGCTTCAGAGACAGCTGCCAGGATCTTTTAGGCTTTGTCCATCTGATTCCCGAAAGAGCCAGAGAAAGAATCATCGATATTGCCAATACCCAGTTTGAGGACGGCTCCACCTACCATCAGTATCAGCCCCTTACCAAGAAGGGCAACGCTGACATTGGCGGCGGCTTCAACGACGATCCGCTGTGGCTGATTGCCGGCACGGCTGCTTATATCCGTGAGACGGGCGATTTCTCCATTCTGGATGAGCCCTGTGCCTTCGACAGCGACTTCAGCAAAGCAGTTCCGCTGATGGAGCATCTGCGCCGCAGCTTTATCTACACCGCTACCCATCTTGGCCCTCACGGCCTGCCGCTGATCGGCCGCGCTGACTGGAACGACTGCCTGAACCTGAACTGCTTCTCCGAGGAGCCCGGCGAAAGCTTCCAGACCTTCGGACCCAGCGAGGGACCGGTGGCCGAGAGTGTTTTCATCGGCGGTATGTTTGTCAAATACGGAAAAGAATATGCCGAGCTGTGCGAGGCTGTGGGTCTTAAAGACGAAGCCGCCGAAGTGCTTGGCAAGGTTGACGGCATGATCAAGGTTGTGGAAGATGCCGGTTGGGACGGCGAATGGTTCGTCCGCGCCTATGACGCTTACTCCAACCCCATCGGTTCCAAGGTCTGCGAAGAAGGCCAGATCTACATCGAGCCTCAGGGCATGTGCGTCATGGCCGGCATCGGCGTAGAAGACGGCAAGGCAGCCACCGCGCTGAAGAGCGTCGAAGAAAAGCTGGATTCCAAGTTCGGTATCGTGCTGCTGCAGCCGGCTTACACCAAATATCATGTCGAGATTGGCGAAATCACCTCCTATCCGCCCGGATACAAGGAGAATGCCGGTATTTTCTGCCACAACAATCCGTGGATCGTCTGCGCCGAAACAGAGCTCGGCCATGGCAACCGCGCCTTCGATGTATTCCGCAAGACCTGCCCGGTCTACCTGGAAGAAATCAGCGAAGTGCACCGCACCGAGCCCTATGTCTACTGCCAGATGGTAGCCGGCAAGGATGCTCCCACCTTCGGCGAGGGCAAGAACAGCTGGCTGACCGGTACCGCTGCATGGACCTTCACCGCCATTTCCCAGTATATTCTGGGTATTCAGCCCACCCTGAAG
>JAGBND010000156.1 GCA_017634575.1 Bacillota bacterium | reverse complement strand
GTCCCCAAAGTAGGCGCTCTGTAAAAGAAAGAGTTTTTTCAGACATAAAACACCTCGATCAAAAAAGAAAGGACAAGAAACAGGTTTTTCAGACTCCAGGGTCTCCTGCATCTTGTCCAGCGCTCATTTATTCATGAGTCACCCTCCGATGACCGGGTTATTTTACTCCTATTCAAAGGGATTGTCAAGGAGACAAAACGGACGGAGCAGATTGTCGCCCTTGTCTCACTTTTGTGCTTTTGTGCAGTTGCTTATTGACGGAAAGTGCGATAGAATACAAAGGCTGATATTAGGGGGGATTTCCATAATTATATGAGTATACTTGATGTTATTTCGCTCTTCGGCGGATTGGCCCTGTTCTTGTACGGCATGCGGCTGATGGGTGATTCGCTGAAGGAAAACGCATCCGGCACGCTGAAGATCGTTATGGAGAAAGTAACGGACAATTCGATCAAAGCGTTTTTGCTGGGAATGGCGGTTACTGCTTTGATTCAGTCATCTACCGCGACGATTGTCATTACATCGGGTCTCGTGGCCGCAGGCATCCTGACCCTGCACCAATCTCTGGGGATTATTATCGGGGCGAATGTCGGTACCACCGTCACAGGACAGATTATCCGGCTGCTGGATGTGGATTCTTCGGGGTTTCTCCGTTTCTTCCAGCCTTCCACGCTGGCACCGGCCGCTTTGATGATCGGAATCGTTCTGATCATGTCGCATCGGAAAGCGGCCGGGAATATCGCGGTGGGATTCGGCGTTCTTTTTACCGGTCTGCTGAATATGACCAGCGCGGTCAGGGCCTTGCAGGAGTCCGGACTCATTGAGGGGCTGATGGCAGGTCTGGGGGACAATCCCTTTGTCGGCTATCTGACCGGCGCGGGTGTCGCTTTCGCGCTGCAGAGCTCATCCGCCACCATCGGTATTCTGCAGGCCTTCTCAGCCACAGGGCTTCTCACCTTCAAAGCAATCTATTCGGTGATCGTTGGCATTTACCTGGGAGACTGCGTCACCACTGCGATTGTCTGCTCCATCGGGGCGAATCGGGAGGCAAAGCGGGTCGGTATCGTCAACATACTGTTTAACTTAAGTGAGACGGTGCTGGTGCTGGTAGTAATTACCCTGCTGCATCAACTGGGCGCGCTGGATGGATTGTGGAACCAGACCGTCAACTCGGGAATGATCGCGAATACCAATACGATCTTTAATCTGGCCTGTGCTATCAGCCTGCTGCCGGCGGTTGGTGTTTACGAGAAGCTGAGCGGCAAGATTGTTAAAGAGGAAAAGAAATCGGCCGGTAAATACGATGAGGTGCTCCATGCCCTGAGCCCGGTGTTTTTTGATTCCCCCGCGCTTGCCCTTCGCAGCTGCTATGATACGCTGCTGACGATGCTGAAGATTTCCCGTGAGAATCTTAGAAAGGCTCAGGAGCAGTTAAATCATTACTCGGCTGAGCGGAAAGAGGAGATCCAGTCCGAAGAGCTGCAGGTCGACCGGCTGATGGACAAACCTGAGCCGGTATATGGTGGAGCTTCTGACGCATCTTCAGAGCGATCAGCATGTGGCCATCCTGAATCAGTATTATAAGGTGGCGGCTGAATTCGAGCGGCTGGGGGATCATGCGGTGAATATTTCGGATATTGCCGGGAAGCTGGCAGAGGGAAATACGGTTTTTTCCGATGCCTGCAAGAAAGAGCTGGCGGTGCTGCTGTCTCTGATTGAAGCTATTCTGGACGATTGCGAGGTATCCTTCCGGGATCGGAATGCAGATGTAGCTTCCTCCATCGAGCCGAAGGTGCGGGTGGTGCTGGAGCTGGTGGACCGGCTGATAAACAATCACTTCAACCGAATGAGCGCGGGACAGTGCTCGCTGCTGGCCGATACAGCTTTCACGAATCTGATGGGCGAATACAAGCGGATCGCTGCGATCTGCTCCAACGTCGGTATCGCCACCATGATCCGAGTCCATCCGGATCTGGCGGATCACGAACATCTCTTCTTCGAAACCTTGCATCATCAGGGCGATGCCAGGTACAACCGCGTCTTCGAAGAAACACGAAAACAATACTTTGAATTGCTGTGAGACAAAAGGGACGGAGCAGAATGTCTCATTTTCCGCGGAAAATGAGACATTCTGCTCCGTCCCCTTTTGTCTCACAGCTGAGATTCTTTCACGACGGTTGGTTCGGCGACGTTTTGTTCGGTTTCTTTTGTCTGACCTCTGACATAATCTTCCATGGAACGGCGGTCGTTATGGGCAAGGGTTTGTTTTTCTTCAGCGCTCAGTTCCAGATGATCCTTGGCATATTGGGAAATTTCCCTGGCCAGATCAATCCGGTTTTTAATATAATTGTCATCTTCGGGTTTTTTGCCTTTGGAGGCAAGCTCTGCCAGTTTCCCGGCGACATATTTGTCAGCGGCAGCCTGAATTTTTTTGAGGCCTTCCCGCATCTTATCCAGATCAAAACCGGTTACATACTGACCGAACGCGGTATCGGGAGAAATGTCTCCATCTGCCAGTTTTTTCCGAGAATCAGTCATACGCTGCTGGATCTTTTGCTGAAGCTGGCCGTATTCTTCGACGGCTTTTTCGATGTCCAGATAGTTCTGTGAAGAGGATCCGCGGAAAAAGCTGGTTCTTGCTTTCAGCTTGGCCTTCATCTGATTGGCTTTCTCGGCTTGACCGATAATGCCGGCCTGGGTAGCCCGGTTGGATGAACCGACGGCTTTAGCGGACAGGGGCTCGTTGCTGATACGAGCCGATGCTCCGATATAAGCGATCCGGGAATTGGCTTCACGGAAATGGTTGTTCATTTTGGGATCGGTCAGCTTTTTCAAATCGGCATGAGCAAATTCTTTGGTGGTCAGTTCGCGAAGGTATGGATATTGGATATCTTTCGTATTCTGATTCAGTTTTTCCCGGCTGAGTTTAATCACATGCTGCAGAATATACAAACGGAAGCAGCAAGCTTTGATCGAGGGCTCGTCGATGGTTCCGCGCAGGGCGAAGGAAAGTTCCTCGGGTTTCATATTCAGTATCTTTTCGGCGGTTTCCTTGTGGATGACACCCATGGTGGGAGCGACGGGCATGCGGCGGACGGTATCTTTCTGAAGCTGGGGCGTAAAGAGACCAAAGGCGGAGTCGTTATCGATTCCCTGAACGCCGATCAACTTGCCGTTTTCGTCAAATTGATAAAACATATTGCCGCCGTGACGGTCCACGTTGCCGCAGATATAATCCAGTACCTGCAGGTCCGCGATGGCCGCCAGACCACGGCCGTCCGTGTTTTTAAGCGAGTCTGCATTCACTTTGGAACCGTCTTTAGTGGGGTTGTTGGGATCCACACCCTTGGCCATGGCCATAAAGGTGCCGTCTACGATATTTCCGTTGGCGTCCTTGATTTTCATGGTTTCGGCATGGCAGACAACATGAGAGACACCCATAAGGTCGGCGACGATGCTCATTCCCGCGTTTTTACTGTCGATGCGGGCTTTGTCGGTCATCTTGATCTCGGCGTTGTTGATATAGGTTTCGAAGCCCATATCTTCCATGCCATCGGCCAGTTTCTTCAGCGCTTTTTTGCCTAAGGCCTGGTGTACTTCTACGTCGCTCATGTTGTTGACTTTGGCAATTTCCTCGGCAATTTTGTCCACGGACATACGCCAGCCGCCCCCCTTTCTGGAGTTCTTCAGGCAGCTGCGCAGAAGCCGGTCAATCATTTCCGGAGCAGGGGATACAGGATGCTTCTCATCGGGATGGGCCTGGTAGTAAGTCTGATAGGTCATTATGAAGTTCTTTAAAAGGTTTTGACCCTGGACAGAGATACCGTCCGCCTTGGAAGCTCTTTCTATGGCCCGGTTGAGTTTTCCCGAGGGGTCAAAATAAGAAGCTTTGGTAAAGACGCCGGACATGGGCTGGCCATTATTGTCATAAATGGTCATGGGGATTCGAGAGGATTGCGCACCGCCGATGGATTCGAGGTCCGTTGATGAAATATCAACGGTGGGAATGCGGGATTCTTCCAGAAGAGAGGGAAGTGACCGCTGTCTGGCCGGGATATTTGGATTATATTTTCGAAAGACAGCCGTATCCTTTGCCATCAACTCGGCGAGTTTCTGAGCTTTTTCACGAGTGATCTTTTCCAGCGGGTCCTTGGTTTCGTAGGTTTGAGCCAGATACTGCTCCAGCTTGATACTGGCATCGTGATATTTATCAGAGAAAGATTGGAACCGTTCCGGTGTCAAAAGTTTCCAGCCGTTTTCATCAGGCTCCATCAGGGAGTTCATCTCTGCATCAAGAGTTTCCATCGCCTCCAGAAAGGGAGCGTATTTCTCAGAGGTTGACTGGGTGCTTTTCAGCTCTTGATAAAGATCGTGCATATTCAGATCAGGCATGTTCTTATTCCTTCGTCATGTTAATTTTAAGGGCACATGACTCTATTATACCCGATTCTTCCGAAAAATCAATGAAGCATGAGACAAAAGAAAGACTGATACGCTGGGGTTTCTATGACCTTTCCAAAGCGTACCAGTCCGTACACGTCAACTATTGAAACCGCCGTGTACCGAACGGTACGCATGGTGGTGTGAGAGGACGGGGGCTAATCACCCCCTCCTACTCGATTGAAAAGATTGGGTTAGTTTTGATGATTACAGCCACCAGGCTTCATGGATGACGGAGCGGTCGATGTCTTTTACCTCGGCGGCGCAGGTGCGGAACATCATGGATTTCAGCTCGTCGGTCATAGTATTCAGCTGTGCCGCGACGCCTTCTGCGCCTTCTTTCATGTAGGGCATCATCAGCGAGCGTCCGGTGCAGACCATGTCCGCGCCCATGGCCAGGGCCTTGAAGGCGTCGAAGCCATCGTCGATGCCGCCGTCAGCGATTAGGATAAAGTCATCGCCAACTGCTTCTCTGATCTGAGCCATCAGATACACAGGGGGCGTTGCCCAGCGCATGAGGTTGTGATGATGTCCGATAATCACGCCGGCGGCGCCGAGCTCCTTGGCGAGGAGGGCATCACGGACGCTGAGGATATCCTTCAGGAAAAATGGCAGTTTTGTATAATTGATGTATTCCTTCAGCTCTTCCAGCGTGGGCAGCTTCATGGGGCAGCCCTGGATAACATCAAATTCAGGTGATTCTTCTTTGATGGCGTGACCGCCGTCCAGTCCCACCGCCAGCGCGCCGTGTTCCTCGGCATAGCGAAGGCGGCTGAAGATTTCTTCCCGGTCAGCATAGGGTTTGACGATCTTCACAACCTTAGCGCCGGTGTCCAGGCATGCACCTAAGGTTTCGTTGTCCCCCATGCCGATAAAGCAGACCGCCCCAGCCCGGCGGGCGCCCTCTGCATAGGGAGCCATGCCGTTCTTCAGATGACTTAGCGCGCCGGCCATGATGGGCGTATCGAATTGTTCGCCTAAAAAGGTCACCTTGCTGCTGGGGGCAACAGCACCAAGAACACGTTCTTCAATGACCAGACTGTCCATATATTTACGGGCGATCACGTCGGAATTTGCATTTTGGTTTTTCATCTCGACACCTCATTTGTTTTTTGTGATGGTAGAACGTAATTTTGTAATTTAAGTATATTATAACAGATTTCCTGTGAAATTGATTGCAAAATTCAACTGAAAATGATAGAATTGTTCTGCTGTCGGTATCGGGGAATTTTGGGGACGAAGAACTATTTTGGGGACGGTTATAAAATTGGG
>JAGBND010000155.1 GCA_017634575.1 Bacillota bacterium | reverse complement strand
GGGAGTTGCTGGTGACGATGCGTTTTAGGGTCACACCCGTTCCCATATCGAACACGACGGTTAAGCCTAAGACGGCCGATGGTACTTGGTGGGGGACTGCCTGGGAGAGTAGGAGGTTGCCAGCTTTTTGATTGCAAAGAAATAGCCATCAGAGAAATCTGGTGGCTTTTGTTAATCAGATACGGTCTTTGGAGTCGCAGAAGGCAAAATACCAATGAGTGACACTACGTATATAAATCTATTGGAGTCGATATATAATAAAACGCCATAATTTGCTCTGTTTTCAAAAAGATATAGGAGTCGACATTGCCAGAAAACTGCGAACCGCCTCCAAGTCGCCGTAAAAGCTGGAGTCGCTAAGCTATATATAGTACTAACCGACTCCATTTTTATTATTATAAAGGAGTCGATATCATCAGAATAATGATGATCGACTCCACGATGAATAGATAATTGGAGTCGGAATACATAAAAACTAAGGAATTGATTCTTAATGATGAAAAGTTAAATTCGTTCGGTACATACAATCGAGTCAAATACCTGTTGACTGCATTTATGTTATTACTCTTTAACCACTAAGAATCTTCTTCTGATTCGATAAGCAGCAATAAGCGTGATTATCATGCCGCATAGAAGGATTATGGCAATTGTCAAAGCTATCCGATAGTTTTTGAACTGATCATACATAAATCCTATGGCTGATCCGGATATGGCATTCACGATAATCGCAATGGTATATATTTTAGGATAAACTTTGTTATAGTTATTTAAACCAACCAGATCTCTGGTAGCGACCACAATAGCTACACTGCCAAGCGTATAGACGGCTCCCGTTAGCGCGGCGCCTATGTACAGCATCCAGGAGGAAGGGAAGAAAAGGATGGAAAGCAGTCCCAAGATGCTCAGAATAATATAAATGAGGATCGATAAGAAATTTCCCAGCTTTTCAGATGCGATTCCAAAGATCAGTTTTCCGCCTGAATTTGTAATCATACAAACGGAAAGCATTGTTGCGCCGACAGCAGTTGGAAGTCCGTAGTTTTCAGCCATTCCTGGAAAATGCGGAGGATAGGCGGTGCAGAAAGGTCCTATAGCAGCAAATATAGTAAGAAGAACCACCAGTATGGGAATAATAGGAATCTGATCCATGTGGACCGTTTGACCATCTTTGGATGAAGCAGCTCCATAAGGCGAAAGGCCATGCGCTTCGGGTATATAACCGACAGGCAGTAGAATTGCAGGCAGATAAAAGATCAGTAACAAAGCAGCATTGGTGATGGTTCCAATTCTCCAGTCCCAATGTGAAATAATACTTGTGAGTATCGGAGAAAAAACGGCTCCTACCAGTCCTGAAAAACCCATGGCAATACTGTTTACCAGGGCGCTTTTTTCGTAAAACCAGTTGTTTACCAGAATACTCATTAAAACAGGTCCGGTAAAGCCGGCAAAAAATCCTCGAATTGCGCTAAACATGTAAAGCACGATTAGATTGTTTGAAAAGGAAATCAGCACGGTAGATGCAGAAACGATCAAGGCACATAGAATCAGCCATTTCCGATAAGTACTGACCCGAATCATTTTAGGGGCAACGAGTCCCCCGACAGCATAGATCAGGGTTGAAATGGTTAACGATAAAGATACGCTTCCGCGACCCACCCCCAGGGCTTCAGCCATTGGCGTGAAAAACACACCGGCAACATTAACCAGCAAACCTATGGAAGCGCCGACCAGACTGCAGGCACTCACAGCTGCCAATATATATTTTCCTGAAAATTTCTGCATGAACAGGACACTCCTTTTCAGAATCAGTTAATACAAACCAAACATTCACATGATAAATGATACACGGCCGATATTCAACAGGAATATTGGCTATAAATGGATAGAAAAGATCGTTCATTTGTGGTAAGATAAATCATATGCGCAAAAATCAATTTGAAGGAGTAAGGCAAATGCGTGACAGAGCAGCCGTTGTCATGTGGTGCAAAAAAGAGAAAAAGGTGCTTTTGTTGCATCGAATCAAACATGGCCGCAGCTATTATGTAGTTCCAGGCGGTGGAGTCGAGGATGGCGAGAGCTTTCAGCAGGCGGCTGTCCGTGAATTATTCGAAGAAGTTGGCGTTGACATCCAGGAAGATGCGCTTCACCCCCTCTGTTATCATGAAGACGAGAACGGCCGCAATTGGTATTATTATGCGATCTGCGATGCTTTGTTAGATACCAGGGTTGGCGGACCGGAAGCGCAAAGAGCCAGCGCTGATAATATATATGAACCTCTTTGGATTGCAGTAGATGATGTTTCGAACATTGATTTGTGGCCGGATTATATGAGGCATGAAATTGCGAAACACTGCATCGCAAAGAACGACAGGACCGAACGGGTTGAACTGACAACCATGTGCCTGATTGAAAAAGATGACATGATCCTGCTGCAGGACCGTCATAAGGATAGCTGGAGTGGCTATGCGCTACCCGGCGGCCATGTGGAGCCCGGCGAGTCTATTGTTGCCGCTGTGCGCAGGGAAATCAAAGAAGAGACCGGTCTTGAGATCGAAGATCCTCAGCTCATTGGCGTCAAACAGTTTCCCATCGAGCAGGGCAGGTATATTGTGTTTCTATTTAAAGCCAGCAAATTCACGGGGACGCTGATCTCTTCCGATGAAGGACATATGGAATGGTTTTGCAGGACAGATATTGGCGGGCTGAAAACCGTTAGCGACTTTGCTGATTTGATGGCAGTTTTTGACAGACCTGAACTGAATGAATTTCAATACACCATCGACCCGGATGGACGTTGGATCATTCATTTGCTGTAGGTGACCTATGAAATTAATAGCGATCGGAGAAAATGTCTGCGATTTATATCTGTCGAAAGGCATGATGTACCCGGGCGGACAATGCGCCAATACGGCAGTATATGCCTCTATGCGGGGCGCCCACGCTGCCTATATGGGTGTATTCGGCAGCGATAAGGCAGCTGCCGTCTGCCGCAAGGGTCTGGAGGCCCATGGGGTCGATCTGACCAGATGCCGGTCCGCCGAAGGCGAGAACGGTTACTGCAGAATCGAACACAATGGCGCGGATCGGATCTTTGCAGGCTCCAACTTTTTTGGCGTAAACCGGATACATCCGATGGAATTAACGAAAGCTGACTGGGATTATATTGACGGCTTTGATCTAATTTATACCGACTGCAACGGACAGGTTGACCGATATCTGCCTGATTTGTATGCAACCGGCATTCCCATCGCCTATGATTTTTCCATGAAAATAGCAGATGAAACCCTGATCCGGGTTGCGCCTTATGTATGGGCGGCTTCCTTCTCGGCGGCATCCATTTCCGACAAAGAACGGGAAAGAAAAATGAAGCTGCTGGCGGATGGCGGAGCGGAAATTGTCCTGGCGACGGTGGGTGAAAAAGGATCCTATCTGCGCTGGAAGGATCAGATATTCTATGAACCCGCTGCGCCGGTAGAGATAATTGTGGATACTTTGGGGGCCGGCGATGCTTACTTTGCGGCGTTAATCTGCTTGCTGCAGCGTTCGGCTTTTCAAGCAATGAAAGATTGTATGCCGAAACAGAAAGCTTTATCGCATAGCGAAGATCTTTCACATAGCGAAGATCTTTCACATCGCGAAGATCTTTCACAACAACAGATGGAGATATCATATACCAAAGATTTTATCCACCAGGCAATGCGGGAATCCGCGCTTTTCGCTGCAGAGATTCTGAAAATAGAAGGAGCTTATGGGCATGGAGAGAAACTGGCTGCTCTTTGATCTGGATGGGACACTGCTGCGCAGTGATAAAACCATTTCGCCACGGACACTGGAAGTGCTGGAAAGGGTCAGAAAAGGCGGCTATCAGATAGCTGTGGTTACTTCACGTGCGGAGCAGAACTGCATGGAGTTTCTCGCTGATCTTCATCCAGATGCGCTGATTACCAGCGCAGGAGCGCTGGTGAAGCTAAACGGAGCTTATGTCTATCAGGGCGAGTTTTCAGTTGAACGGACCAGACAGATTATCGATTATGCCAGGAAAATCTGCGGGGATCTGGAAATCACGGTAGACACGCTGGAAAAACACTATTGGAACTACAAGGTGGATCCGTCGAAATGGGATGCCACCTGGGGCGAGACTATATTTAACGATTTCCGGGACTGGCAAAAGCCGTCCCTGAAGATCTGTCTGCAGATCTTTGATGAAGCCAAGGCCAGGCAGATTGCGCAGCAGCTACCTGACGTCGATATGATCCGGTTCTCTGAAGGGTTCTGGTATAAGCTGACCAAGAAGGAAGCGACGAAAGAAGCCGCGATACACCGCCTGTGCGAGGCGGCAAAAATAACCTTGGATCAGATGATCGCTTTCGGCGACGATCTGGCGGATATTCGGATGCTTCAATCCTGCGGTCTGGGGATAGCCATGGGCAATGCGATCCCGGAGGTGAAAGCAGCTGCCGATCTTGTCATCGGAACCAACGATGAAGATGGAATCGCATTATATCTCGAAGAATTGTTAAAAAGCAAACAATCCCATTAGAAATCAGGAGAAGGATATGTCAAAACGCGCAGTCAAACTATGGCGGCAGGTTTTCGAAAGCGGCGATGAAAAGCGCTTAGCCGGTCAGATCCAGGATCTCAGTGATCTGGTGATTCATAAGGATATTCCCTATTTGCCCGATGGAGACAGAGGGCATCTTCTGGATATCTATGAACGGCCGGAGCTTTCCGAGGATGCTCCGGTCATGGTGAACATTCATGGCGGCGGGTTATTTGCCAGCTACAAGGAAGTGAACGCCAATTTCAATTACGAATGGGCCAGAATGGGGTACCGCGTGGTGAGTCTGAGCTATCGGCGCATTCCCGAGGTTAAGCTTTGGAATCAGATTGACGATGTGATGCGCGCGCTTCGTTTTCTAAAGGAACAGGCGGGCACACTGTGCCTGAATCTGGACCGGTGCTATCTGACCGGTGATTCCGCCGGCGCGCTGCTGTCCTTGTTTGTGCTTTGCATAAACAGCAGTGAAAAGCTCCAAAAAGATTTCGGCATTTCAGGCTTAGGTTTTTCTTTCAAGAAAGCAGGTCTCATTTCCATTATGTTAAAGACCCAGCGAAAGGATTTCATGTTTGCCATCAATGATGTGATAACGGATGAGCTGGATAAAGGAAAACACTACGAGAAATACCTGCTGGATCCGGGCAGCATGGTCAAAGAAGTAAGGCTCGTCCCGCTGATGCTGGTCAGCAGCGCGGAAGATGCGATTCGAAAAGATACCCTTGCGCTGCGCATGCTTTTGCTGGATGCCGGATGCAGTTTTCAGTTTTTGGACTTTCCTAAAGGAATCGAACGTAAGCTGATCCATGTCTTTTCCGTCCAATATCCGATGTATCCCGAAAGCCGGGAAGTGTTTGACAGGATGAGTTCGTTTTTTCTGGAAAGCGGCAGCGCTTCTTAATAGATAAGATTTCAAAGGGCTGGTCCGCTTTTCGAAAGAAATCTTGCGGGTAAGATTTTACCGGATCAGGGATCAGCGCTCGGATTTGTAAAGGAAATATGATTCAGAAAAGGATAAAGAAGATGGGAAAGAAATTTTTTGCATGGAGCTTTGACGATGGCCTGGAGCAGGATAAGAAGATTATTGAGATATTAAAAGATTATGGTCTTGGCGCCACCTTCCACCTGAATTCCGGTCTGTTTGGTGACAAAACCTATGAAGGGCGGATCGGTAATCTGGGAATGACAGAGAAGCCTGCTGCATCCTTCAGATCCTCCGGCTTTCATCTGCTGTCTTATGCGCCGCATTTTCGCATTCCTGAAGACGAGGTGGCGCAGGTTTATGAAGGCTATGAGGTTGCCTCTCACACCTGTCGTCATGTTAATCTGGCAAGATGCAAGGAAGAAGAGCGGCAGAAGGAAATAGCTGACGATGTGAAGACGCTGTCGGAAAAATTCGGCTACCCGGTTGTTGGGTTCGCATATCCTTACGGGGCAGGCGCTAAAGAAAGCCGGGAAGTGCTCAAAGCGGCCGGCATGAAATATGCCCGCCTGGCCAGGACGAGGGAAGGCTTTAAATTCCCTGAAGACCCATTGGCGATGCCCCTTAGCTGCTGGCATATTTCTCCCAAAACCTTTGATCTTTTGAATGCCTTTTTCCAGACAGAATCAGACGAAGACTTGT
Source organism: Bacillota bacterium (assembly GCA_017634575.1). Taxonomy (GTDB): domain Bacteria; phylum Bacillota; class Clostridia; order Lachnospirales; family Bianqueaceae; genus RUG760. The sequence goes on along the minus strand of JAGBND010000155.1, from coordinate 16,449 downwards.
TTTTCCTGATGTTTGCCCACGGCTATGAATTTGATTTTGCTACCGATGAGAGCAACTGGAGCAAATTCCAGCGGATTTGCGAAATGGTGGCGAGACATGATGATGTCATCAGCTGCTCGATTCGGGATGCGTTCTTATATCATGAAGGAAAGAAGGAGCTTCAGTGATGGAAGGTATGTCAAGGTGCGAAGAATGTATGCATTTCATTTACGATGACGAATATGACGCCTATGTCTGTGAAATGGATCTGGACCAGGATGAAATGGAAAGCTTTCTTCGAGGGCAGACTTCGGCCTGTGTGCTTTTCGAGGCCGGAGATGAATACAAAATAGTAAGGCATCAGATGTAAACTCGAGGCGACTCGAGGCTTCACATATACTTTGCGTTCCGATGCTTGAGCCTCGAGATGAATCGCTGCGCGATTCCGAAAAAAACTTTATTAGATGTGAGATTATGAAACCTAATTATTCTACAACCCGTCTGGCGAATTATTTAAGTTCGATTATGCAGGCGGTCAGTGTTAATGTTCCCCCTGTACTGTTTATTATTTTCCAGGAAGAATTTGGCATTACCTATGGTCAGCTGGGATTTCTGGTTATGCTGACGTTCTTTATCCAGATCGGCGTGGATTTTCTGCTGGCCAGAATTTCTCACAAATTCAATTTAAGAATATTGATGGTGGGATGCGGGGCTCTTACCCTGGTTGGCTACATTCTTCTGGCCGCGGCACCGACACTATTTCCGGTCCATACCTTTTACGGACTGCTGCTTGCCTGCTTTTTCTATTCAGCCGGTTCCGGCATTTTAGAGGTCATGAGCAGTCCGGTAAACGATGCCATTCCCTCCAGCGACAAGGGTGCATCCATGGCCTTGCTGCATTCCTTTTACTGCTGGGGACAGCTGGCAGCGGTGCTCATTTCAACCCTGCTGTTAAAGCTTCTTGGGCATGAGCATTGGACATGGATTATTATTTTCTGGATGCTTGTTCCTGTAGCGGACATGATCCTGTATCTGACCTGTCCCTTGCCGAAGCTTGTGAGCGGCAATGAAAACGGCGGCACCAAGCTTGGCCGCATGGGCCTTTTCTGGATCTGTCTTCTGGTAATGATCTGCTCGGGAGCTTCCGAACAGGCCATGGCTCAATGGGCATCCATGTTTGCCCAGAAAGGGCTGGGCATCAGCAAAACCCTGGGAGACATTGCGGGTCCCTGTTTCTTTGCTCTGCTGATGGGTACCGGACGAATGATCTATGGCATCATGGGTGAACGGCTGAGGATCGGACGTGTACTGGTGCTTCTCGGAGCCCTTTGCATATTCAGCTATCTTCTGACTATTTTCTCCCCGTCGCCTGTTCTGGCGCTGATCGGCGTGGGAATCTGCGGCTTTTCTGTATCCATGATGTGGCCGGGGACCTTGGTACTGTCATCCCGCGCTGTGCCGGAAGGGGGAACCAAGCTGTTTGCGCTGCTGGCTATGGGTGGCGACATCGGATGTTCCCTGGGACCATGGATTTCCGGCATCGTTTCCGATGCGGCGACAAATAGGTTCCCTGCCGGCAATTTTGGCCTGGCGGTGGATCAGTTCGCCCTGCGCTGCAGTATGGCCACGGCTTTGGTATTTCCGCTGCTGCTGATGATTTTCGTTCCTAAATTGAAGAGAAAAGAATAATCATCCAACCATTAAGCAAAATCGGAATAAGTGAGCTAAAATCCTCCGATGTCCGTTGATTCCCGCATTTGCCAACCCTTATGGATGAATCCGTCAGAATCAGAATTGGATAAATTTCATTTTTTCTGAAACCAGCATCTCCTGATTTACGTTTGTATGGGTAAAGGATCTAAAACAGGAGGATACGATGAAAAAAATATTATGCGTTAGTTTAGCTTTTGTCTTGCTGCTCTCGGGCTGCAGCGCGGCAAATCCGGCCTCGTTAACAACAGGCGCACTGGCCGAGGCCGTCTATCCGGAAACCGTGCCTTATCCGGCCGATGAAACCGGCGATTATGAAAAATATGAAGCCCAGTATGATGCGTGGTGGAAGGCCCACCGGGAGCAGATGGACCTGTATAGCCAGGAAGCATCCATGGATACCTACTATTCCGCTATTTTGCAGGTCTTTAACGATCCTGAATATGCCAAAAAGAATGTAACGCTGTCTCCCCTGAATATTTATCTGATGCTGTCGCTTCTGGCAGAAAGCACGGACGGACAGAGCCGGCAGCAGATCCTGGATGTTTTGGGGATGGACAGTATGGACCAGGCCAGAGAGCAGGCAAATCTGCTTTGGCGCGCCAACTACAACGACGATCTTTCGGTTACCAGCATTTTAGCGAATTCCGTCTGGCTGGATCAGGATTTTTCTGCGAATCAGGACTGGCTGGAACGGATGTCCAAGGAATACTATGCAAGTGTGTTCGCCGGAGACATGGGATCTGCTGCATTTAACGACACGCTGCATGCCTGGCTGGATGAACAGACCAGAGGCAAGCTGACAGAAGCGGCCCAGGGCATCAATTTCGATGCCAACACCCTGATGGCCCTGGCCTCCACGATCTATTACAAGGCCCGCTGGGACGAAGAGTTTAATGCCAATCAGACCGACGAGATGATATTCCATGGCGCCGAAAACGATCAGACCTGCCGGATGATGCATCAAACCACCATGGATGCCTACTTTTACGGCGAGCATTTTGGCGCAGTGACAAAGCGGCTTCTGAACTCCGGAGAGATGGTTTTCATCTTGCCTGACGAGGGCGTCCCCGTGCAGAATCTTTTCACCGATGAAGAAGCCCTTTCCTATATGATTACCGGAGAAGGAGAGAGTAAAGTGGTGATGGTGAATCTGTCGGTTCCCAAGTTTGATATTACCTCCCGGCTCTCATTGATCGACAGTCTTCAGGAGCTGGGGATCACGGATATTTTCTCGGGCAAAGCAGATTTCTCCCCGGTAACCAAGGATGCCATCTATCTGTATCAGATTGATCATGCCGCCCGGGTGATTGTGGATGAAGAGGGCGTGGAGGCTGCAGCTTTTACGGTAGCCATGGCGGCCGGCGCCTCATTGCCGCCGGATGAAGAAGTGGACTTTGTTTTGGACAGGCCTTTTATCTTCCTGCTGAAAGGCGCAGACGGACAGATCTTGTTTGCAGGCATTGTGAATCAGGTATCGTGACACAGGAAAGGCTTGCATAAAGATATGGTTTCGGTCTATAATAGGATGTCAGGGGTAAAACCCTTGACATCATTTTTTTAGACAGATAAGAGGAAGAAAAAGTATGGGATTAAATCCAGCGCTTATCATAAGACTGTTAAGTGAAGTGAAAGAATTCAGAAGGAATCACCCGAAAATGACCAGGTTTATCGATGATGAGTTTTTTACGGATCTGCCGGAAGGCTCTGTCGTCGAGATAACCGTCACAAGGCCGGGTGAGAAACCGGTAACGGGGAATTTCAAAACCCTTAAATCCGATTGCCAGCTGCTGAAGGACATGAAGGAATTAAAGTAAAAAGCCCTGATTCAAAGGAGAATTTATCCATGAGCCAAGTATTTAAACAGCAATTAGACGATCTGCTTGAAAAGGCTCCAGAAACGATCGGAGTGTCTATCCGCGGGATAAACACTCCTTTTTCCTATGGCTGGAACGAGGATGAGCCGCTTTCCACCGCAAGCACCATGAAGCTGATGGTTTTAGGCGCTTTGCTGGAAAAATGCCAGCAGGGCGAAGAGAATCTGGAACGGTTTATTTCCTATCAGGAGGGCGAGCGGGTAGGCGGATCTGGCATTCTGCTGGACCTGACCCCGGGGCTCACACTGACCGTTAAGGACGCAGCCGTCCTGATGATCGTGCTGTCGGATAATACGGCGACGAACATGTGCATCGACCTTTGCGGCGGTGTGGACGCGGTGAATCGGCACATCGGCCGGCTGCAGATTCAAAACTGCTCCATCAACCGGAAATTAGGGGAAAATTCTGAAGATCCTGCGAAAAGGAATCTTTCGGATACATCCGCCAGAGGCTTTGTGGATTATCTGCTGGCGGTGCGGGAAGGGAAGGCGTTAAATCCGGCATTCACGGAGATCTTTTTCGATATTCTCCGCAAGCAGCGCTACAAAGACATGTTCGGAAGATATCTTCCTCTGGAGGACTATTTCGAAGAAGAAGCCTCCGGCTATCCGGTTCTGATGAACAAAACCGGTTTTATGCTGGGCGTCCGGACGGATGCAGGCATTTTAAGGCTTCCGGATGGACGTGAATACGCTTATGCGGTCATGATCAACGAGGAAAAGGACGAGACCTATGCCGTGACCAATAAAGGGGCAGAACTGATCGGGCTGGTCGGCAAAATGTTCTATGACGCCATTGCGGACTCAGCCATCGGATCCGAATCCATAAAGACAGAATAAACATCCATGGAAACCACATATATTGCCATAGACCTGAAGTCCTTCTATGCCTCCGTGGAATGCATGGAACGGGGGCTGGATCCGCTGACCACCAACCTGGTGGTTGCCGATGTCAGCCGGACGGAGAAAACCATCTGTCTGGCCGTATCGACCTCCTTGAAGGCTTATGGAATTCCCGGCAGAGCCAGGCTTTTTGAAGTGATTCAGCGCCTTAAGGAGGTCAATGCCGCCAGAATCAGCCATGCGCCAGGTAAAACCTTTACGGGCGAATCTCATGACAGCATAGAGCTTGCGGCCCATCCGGAGCTGGCCATTTCTTATCTGGCTGCGAAGCCCCGTATGGCCAAATACATTGAAATCAGCTCCCGCATCTATCATACCTACTTGAATTTTGTCTCCGCGGAAGATATTCATGTATATTCCATCGATGAAGTCTTTATCGATGCAGGCAAATATCTGAAGCTCTATGGCCTGAGCGCCCATGAGCTTGCCAAACGGATGATTCAGGCCGTTGAAGTTGAAACCGGCATTACCGCGACAGCCGGCATCGGAAGCAATCTATATCTGTGTAAGATCGCCATGGACATTGGCGCGAAGCACACAAAACCCGATCAGGATGGGGTGCGCATCGCTCAGCTGGACGTGTCAGGCTACCGCAGGCAGTTCTGGACCCATCAGCCGCTGACGGATTTCTGGCGGGTTGGCAGAGGAACGGCCAAACGGCTGGCCTCTATCGGGGTTTTTACCATGGGGGATATCGCCAGAACCTCCCTGGTCAATGAGGATGTGCTGTATAAGCTTTTTGGGGTTAACGCAGAGCTTTTGATCGATCATGCCTGGGGCTACGAGCCCTGCACCATGAAAGCCATTAAAAACTATCAGCCGGACGAAAACTCCAAAACCTACGGCCAGGTGCTGTCGGAACCCTACAGTAAGGAAAAGGGCCGGATTATTGTCATGGAGATGGCGGATCACATGGCCCTCGATCTGTTAGAAAAGGGCTATTTGTGCGATGTGGTCAGTCTTTATATCGGATATGACCAGGAAAGCTTAACCAAAGATGCCTTGCCATCCGCCAAGCCCCGCCAGGATATGGCAGGCGGCCAGGGCGCCTATCAAGGCAAAACCGAAACGAACTGGTATGGCCAGGAGGTGCCTGCTCATGCAGGCGGAACAAAAAGACTGGATAAGCCGACCTCTTCAGCCAGGCTGCTGAAAGAAGCGGTGCTGGAGATCTACGATACGCAGGCTCATCCTGATCTGACCATTCGAAGATTTTATCTTACCGCAGGCCATGTGGTTTCCGAAAAAGAGGTTTCCAGTCAATCACAGCAGCTGGATCTGTTTTCCATGGAAGAGGAGGAAAAGACCGATCATAAGGCCTTGGACAAAGAAAGAAAAGCCCGGGAAGCCATGCTGAAGATCAAACAGAAATATGGGAAGAATGCCCTTGTTCTTGGACTCAATATGGAAGAAGGCGCAACTGGACGGGAACGGAATCAGCAGATCGGAGGACATCATGAGTAACTTTCCATACGAGGATATCGTAGACCTGCCAAGACCTGTTTCAAAAAAGCATAAGCCCATGCCCATGGAAAAAAGGGCAGCCCAGTTTCTGCCCTTTGCTGCTGTGACCGGTTATGAAAGCGCCATTGAAAAAGCCGCCCAAAAGAAACAGGCGGCTGTCGAAAATGAAGTGGAACTGATCGTTGATCCGGATATCCAGGAGCTTACCGGCGATCTTCCAGTTTAAGAAGATATTCCTTACGCCACAGGCCGCCGCCATAGCCTACCATCCGGCCGCCGGCTCCCACGACTCTGTGACAGGGAAGAATAAGAGATACAGGATTTTTTCCAACGGCTCCGCCCACCGCCTGGGCGGACATTTTTGCCTTGCCAAGATCTTTAGCGGCTCTTTTTGCCAGATCTCCATATGTGACGGTCTTTCCATAGGGAATATCGTCCAGATAGTTCCAGATCAAAAGCTGAAAGGCGGATCCTTTCAGATGAAGTTTGGGAGCAGATGGAGGGATCTCTCCTGCAAAATAGGCATCCAGCCACCGGGCCGCTTCATCCAGAAAAGCGTTGCCTAAGACCGATATTTGCAGATCGGATTGCGTTTTTTCATCAACAAACCATAAACCGGTAAGGCCCGTTTCATCCGCTGTCAGGAGAATTGTGCCCAGGGGAGAATCATAGTACCTGATGGATTCATTCATTGTGTAAGCTCCTTGCTGCCTCTCGCCGCCGCGTATCTTTTGCTTGCTTCCCGGATAGAGATGCATTATACTAAACAATAGTGCCATAAGCATATTAGCATTTTAGCGGAGATTTTTCAATTGAAAGATCAATCGACATCTTTTCCTACGAAAGGAATTATCAGAAAAGCTCGGGCCGAGGATTTGCCCGAGCTTTTGAGAGTTTATGAGGCGGCCCGCGAATTTATGGTAAAAACCGGCAACCCGACCCAATGGATTTCCCCGGACGGGAAAACCAAGCCAACCAAGGAACAGCTCGAGATGGATATTGCACAGTCAAAAAGCTATGTCTATACCGATGCGTTGGGACGGATTCATGCCGCTTTTTATTACGACTATGGACAAGAGGTTGAACCCACTTACGGGAAAATCGACCCTGCCCGCGGCTTGGACAATACAGGTAAATGGATCGGACCCGAAACATATGGGGTTGTTCACCGGATTGCATCCGATGGCCTGATGAAGGGCGCCGGACGGACGTGCCTTAGATGGGCGATGGATCAGTCCGCTCATCTTCGGATCGATACTCACGAAAATAACAGGCCCATGCAGCACGTTTTGGAGCAGTTAGGTTTTGCGCTTTGCGGGACCATCTATCTGGAAGACGGCGATTCAAGGCTGGCCTATGAATGGGTCAAAGACGAGTCATAAATTAAATAATTGAAGAAAGATGAAACCGTGTGAAAACACATGGTCAAAGATTTACCAGCAGAAAGAAGGGGAAGACATTGGCATCGGATAGAAAGCTGAAGGATTTATGGACAGTCTGGGGCGAAGCGCTGACTCAGAGCGACGCGCTGCCCTGGGATGTATATCCGCGCCCCAAGATGGTCCGGGATTCCTATATTAACCTGAACGGATGGTGGGATTTTGAAATCACCCAGGATGTACGGATGCCGATTCATTTCAGCCGAAAAATCCGGGTGCCTTTCGCGCCTGAATCGGCGCTTTCCGGCATTCATGAACCGGTTCCGGATGGAAGCTGTTTGTGGTATCGCCGAAAAGTCGGCGCCAGACTGAAAAAAGGGCAGCGGCTGCTTCTTCATATCGGCGCGGCCGACCAGGAAACCACGTTGTGGATCCATCAGACCCGCGTCAAGCTGATTTCAGGCTATGCCAAGAATGAATATACCCATCTGGGGGGATATGAGCCTTTCACCTTTGACATCACAGCTTATCTTGAAGATGCGGCTTCCGATGGCGCAGATTTCCAGACTGTTAATTATCCCGACGGCCGGATGGACACAGAGGAGCGATATCTGGAGACAGAGATTCTGATCCAGGTCCGGGATCAGCTCGCTGGGGGCAAAATGCCTTATGGCAAACAGTCGCTCAATCCGGGCGGCATGTGGTACACGCCGGTAAGCGGCATCTGGCAAAGCGTCTGGGCGGAGGTAGTGCCGGATACGTATATTAAACAGGTATGGACTGAGGCTTATCCGGAAGACGGCATCCCCCAGGCTGGAACCGTGCCGGGCGGACGGTGGATTGTCCGGCATCACCTGGAAATGTCGAATGGAGAACCCAAAACCATCGAAGCCTTTATTGACGATCCCAATTTGTGGAGTCCTGAGGACCCCTATTTGTATGATGCTTCTCTGGATGCAGGCGAGGACAGGGTGGAGACCTATTTTGCTCTGCGGACGATCAGTATCGGCACGGTAAAGAATATTCCGCGGCTTTTATTAAATGGAATGCCTTATTTCTTTCATGGACTTTTGGATCAGGGATACTGGCCTGACGGCCTTTTCACGCCGGCAGATCCTGAAGCCTATGCCTGGGAGATCGGAAAGCTGAAAGAGCTTGGCTTTAATATGCTTCGCAAACATATCAAAATTGAGCCTCAGCTGTTTTACTACGAATGTGACCGTCAGGGAATCTGCGTGTTCCAGGATATGGTGCAGAACGGGATCTATGATTATAAACACGATACGGTGCTGCCTACCCTGGGCATTCAGTCTTTGAACGAAAAAAACCTGCATACGGATTTTGAAACCAGAGAAAACTTTATTGAATGCATGGTGCATGTGGTTCGGGAATTAAAGGAGTTTCCCTGCATTGTCTACTGGACGATCTTCAATGAAGGCTGGGGACAGTTTTCCGGCACACAGATGTACATGCAGCTCAGGCACGAGGACGAAACCAGACCGATCGATACGGCTTCCGGATGGTTCAGGAGCCCGTCTATCAAAACAGATGTAGAATCCCGCCATGTGTATTTTAAGAAGGTGCGGCAGGTGCGTTCTTCTCTTCCCTGGGTGCTCAGTGAATTTGGCGGTTATGCCTGTCAGATTCCGGACCATGTATCGAATCCGGATCATGTATACGGCTACCGAAAGTTCGAGCAGATGGAAAAGCTGGAGGAGGCTGTTCTTGGGTTGTATCGAAAGGAGATCCTTCCCCTGATTCCGAAAGGACTCTGCGCCGCTGTCTACACCCAGGTAAGTGATATCGAAGACGAAACCAACGGAATCTTCACCTACGACCGAAAAATCCAAAAGCTCGCCGCCGAATCCTTCGCTGAACTATCCGCCGCTTTGAAAGGTTCCATAAATGACAGATAATCAAAGAAATACGAAAAGCAACACATCCGGTGATCAACCGACCAAACCCCGCTCGGTCAAAGCAACCGCGGAAGAATTACGCGATAGCGGAATTCTTCCACCAGTCCGACACGAATGTGTCGGTCTGGTTGCGCATGTAGACGCGGGCAAAACCACCCTTAGCGAAGCGCTCCTGTACCTCAGCGGCCAGATCAGAAAGCTGGGCAGGGTTGATCACCAGGACAGCTTTCTGGATTCCGACATTCAGGAGCGGGAGAGAGGGATCACCATCTTTTCCAAGCAGGCCAGGATGGTTCTTAATCAGGATAATGGGCAAAAAACCTATATCACGCTGCTGGATACCCCGGGCCATGTGGATTTTTCCAGTGAAATGGAGCGCACGCTCCGGGTGCTTGATGCGGCGATTCTGATTATCAGCGGATCAGACGGCGTCCAGTCCCATACGCGCACGCTATGGAAGCTGCTGAAGCTGTATCATATCCCTACCTTCATCTTTGTCAACAAGATGGATCTCGGCGTGAAAGAAGCCAAAACCCTGATGGAAGAACTTCAGAGGCAGCTTTCCGAGGGATGCATCGATTTTTCTGATGGCGTTTCCGAAAACGAAAGAAATGATCAGCTGGCCACCTTAAGTGAAGAAGCCCTTGCCATGTATCTTGAACAAGGTTCCTTCAGCCTTGAGATGCTTCAAAAAATGATCATGGAACGAACGCTGTTTCCTGTTTATATGGGATCCGCGCTCAAGCTGGAAGGGGTGCAGGCGCTGATCAATGCCCTGTGCCGGTTCACATCCGTTCCTGAATATCCGGCCGATTTTGGGGCTAAGGTATACAAAATCGCATACGACCCTAATGGAGAGCGGCTCACTTATTTGAAGATTACAGGCGGCACTCTGAAGGCTAAGGACGTGATACAGCAGAGCGGCGAGAAAGTGGACCAGATTCGTCTGTATTCGGGAAGCCGCTTTAATAATGCGAAAGAAGCGTCAGCCGGACAGATTGCTGCCGTTACGGGCCTTACCGGCACCTATCCCGGCCAGGGCCTTGGATTTGAAACGGACAGCGAAGCGCCTGTTCTGGACAGCTTTATTACATACCAGGTGATCAGTGAAGGCGATATTCACAAAGTCCATCAGGCGCTCCTTGTACTGGAGCAGGAGGATCCTTCGCTGCATGTGCATTGGAATGAAGAGCTCTCCGAACTGCAGGTTCAGTTGATGGGCCCCATCCAGCTGGAGGTGATCTCCAGGCTTCTTCAGGAACGCTTTGGCATTGCCATCACCTTCGGACAGGGCAGCATTGTATACCGTGAAACCATCGAAGAGCCCATGGAGGGCGCCGGCCATTTTGAACCCCTCCGGCACTATGCAGAGGTGCATCTGCTTCTGGAGCCTGCCCCCAGAGGCGCAGGCATATCCATCGGATCCAAACTCAGCGAAGACCTGCTGGATAAAAACTGGCAAAGGCTGATTCTGACCCATTTGTCCGAACGGATCTTCCCGGGCGTGCTTACCGGATCCCCCATAACGGATATGACCATCAGCATTGTGGGAGGAAGGGCGCATATCAAACACACCGAAGGCGGCGATTTCAGACAGGCCACCTACCGCGCCGTCAGAAATGGCCTGCTGCATGCCAAAAGCATTCTCCTTGAGCCCTGGTACGATTTTGAGCTGATCATACCCGAAGGCAGCATCGGAAGAGCCATGACCGATCTGGAACAGCGTTTTTCCCGTTTTGATGCCCCATCGGTTAAGGAGGGAATGGCTACCCTTACCGGCAGCGGTCCCGTCAGTACCTTGATGGATTATTCTCTCCAGGTTTCCGCCTATACCCGCGGAACAGGCAGCTTTATCTGCACGCCCCACGGATATGAGCTTTGCCACAACACAGAAGAAGTGATCCGTTCCATCGACTATCATCCGGAGCTGGACCTTTCCAACCCCGGCGACAGCGTTTTTTGTTCCCATGGAGCCGGATTTGTGGTGCCCTGGGATGAAGCCCCATTCCGGATGCATGTAGAAACACCCTACAGCTATTTAAGCAAAGGCGGCCGAAGGCTGCAGGGCCCTGATGATTCATCCTCCGAGGATGTCTCAAGTGCTCCGAAAACCACCTCGGGACGCGGTCTTGGATCCGATTCCCTGGCCATGGATAAGGAACTGATGGCTATCTTTCGCAAAACCTATGGCGAGACCTCCGATAAGGCCTTTGAGCAGAGCAAAAAGAAGCCCCTGCCTAAAAAGAAACCTCTTCCCGAAACGGAAGAGGCGCATGTGGAGATTCGGATCAAAGAGCCGGAAACCCACTATCTCCTGGTGGACGGCTACAATGTGATATTTGCCTGGGACGAACTAAAAGAAATGGCTGCATCGCAGCTGGATGCAGCCAGAGAAATGCTTCTGGAAATGGTCAGCGCCTACCAGAGCTTTCGAAATGTGGTGGCGATAGTGGTCTTCGATGCCTATAACGTGCCGCGGCCGGTAGAGGATATCTTTAAAGCGCACGGCGTCTATGTGGTTTATACCAAGCAGGCCGAAACCGCGGATACCTACATCGAGCGGGCAACCTATGACCTGAGCAAAAAGCACCGGGTCAGCGTGGTCACATCCGACGGCGCGGAGCAGCTGATCGTTCTCGGCCATGGATCCCTGCGCATTTCAAGCCGGGAATTCCACGATGAATTAAAGAATGTCTTTGGCGAAATCCGGGACAGCATCAGCCGGTGGAACCGCAGCGAAAAGAAGGAGGAAGCCCTATTGGACCAGGAACGGTACCTCCAGCTTTTCAAGCATATAGATGAGCATGGGGAAGACATAAATCAGTAAAAATGTCATCAGCGATATAAGACCGCACAGGATTCCTGCACCATTTGCGATCAGCGGGACGTCTGTTATGGCACCCAGCCAGCCTTTCAAGGGTTTGATCAAAAATCCGGCCAGAATCACGAAAAGCGTCATCAGGCTGACGAGCAGTCCCGGGATAAATCCATTGGGAATAAAGGAAAGCCTGATTTCATGCTCGCCCTCAGACAATTCAAAAGCCATAAAGCCTTCAAAGCTCTCCGCAAGGGGAGCTTTTTTTCCGTCGATTTTCAGGGTGAAGCCGCTGTCATAAGGGACAGAGAGATAGACCGTTTTGGGCTCATCCAGCGCAACGGAACCGGTAAGGGAGGCCGGACCGGCTTTTTTAAGTCCAATGGATGCGGCATCCTTCACCGCTTCCTGAAGCGTCAGCTCGTCCAGAGAGAAAAGTCCGAAGCTTCTGCAGGTAACCGGCTGCAAAAGCTCGATATCGATATCCAGATGGGTGTTGGAATAGGTGCCCAGCTCCAGAAGACCGTTCTGCAGGGAATTCGGATATCGGGAGGAGATTACCTCATCGTTTACCCGGATCCGGAAGGTGTCGTAGATGTGTTCAGAAAGATCGTTGCTCAACTTGTCAAAGCAGTCGAAATACAGGGTCTGAGGCCTGGTTATGTCGAGATGATAAATGAGATGACCGCTGGTATAGGAAAAATCGCGCCTGAGCTGTGTCTGACCTTCGTCGTCGGTATAAAGATACGCGTTGTCAAAGGCATCCGGCTCGTAGGCGGTAAAGGGCGATGGCTTTCCCGGAAACAGATGCGCCCACAAAAGCTCCTGAATCTCCAGACGGGTCATATCTTCCAGATGATTGGTGCCATCATTCGAGGCTGAAGAGAGTATGCCCAGGCTCAGGCAGGCGCCGGTTTTTCTTACCTGGTAGGTATCGTTGGCGTAGAGGCTTTCTTTGCCATCGGTCCAGCCGATGTGATAGGCGATGTCCATATAGGCATCGGAAAGGTGGGTGCCGCCATAGCCGCCGACCTCCATCCAGTAGGAAGAATAGCCAAGATTTTTCATGGCGAACAGATAAGGCTCGGAGGTAAGAGAAGTATAGTGGCCCAGAGAATTGAATCCAAGAGATCCCAGGGTATTGGCATGGAAATACTTCTTGTCCATTTTGACCCTGTAAAAGGCATCTTCCTCCCCCTGGGCTGTCAGAAAGTTCTGCAGGTCTGCGGCGGCATGAAAATCGAAAACGCGTTCATCCTGATCGGAAGAGAGCATATACACGTCAATCTGATTCCAGCAGGAATAAAAGAGCAGCAGGAAAGACAGAAAGGTGAAGATAATGGATTTCAGCCAGCCTTTTCGATAGAGGAAAAAGAGAAGGGAGAAAATAAGCAGTTCAAGAATGAAAAGCAGGCTTAGCCCCTGCAGGGACTTTTCATTGCCCCATAAATGATGAGTGTAATAGGAAAGCTCCTCGAAACGGAGGCTGATCATTTTTTTGCTGAAAACGCCGTAAAGGGTTATCAGCAAAAAGCCGGCGCCAATCAGCAGAGCTCCCAGCGGCCGATTAGTCTTTTCAGCGGGAGCAGGCTCTTTGGTAAGATAAAAAGAGGCGCACACCAGCAGCAGAAAGAGGGGGATGTAGCCGTAACGCACGGGAAAGCTCATATAGCTTCCCGTATGCCACATCAGGTTAATGGGTTCCAGAAAAACTGGGATCAGGGTCAAGCCAAGCAAAATCAGATACGTGCGGTGCAATCCGGGCTCTAAGGGCTTGTGGACCAGCCCGTAAATTGTCAGGGCCACAGCCGGAGCAGAGGCATAGAGTATGGGCAGGGTGGTTTTCAGATGCGTAAAAAGCTCAGCTTCTGCAAGGTTTTCTAAGATGCTTGTCCCGCGGCCGGAGCTCAGGTACTGCAGATAGGAGGGCAGCCAGACCACTGCGGTCAGCAAAGCAGCAAGGACGGAAGCCGCGATGAACCGCGCAAACACCGCCTGACGCTGTTTTTTGGGGAGATTGCAGTACATGATGCCAAAGTATAGGAATACAAAAACCACAGTCATATAGGTGATATAGTAGCTGAAGACCATCTGCAGACTCATGCAGATCAGATAGGGAAGGATTCGTTTTTTGGCAATCAGCTCTTCCAGAGACAGCAGCATGAAAGGAAACAGGGCCATGCAGTCCAGCCAGATGGTGTTTTGATAGAACATCAGGGCATAGCCGCAGAAGGCGTATAGAATAGAAAAGAAGGGAATCATCTGCGGCTTCTGGCGGTGACGGACAAAATAGAAGGCAGCGGCAAAGGATGCTGTCATCATTTTGAACATCGTCAGGATATTCATGAATTCCAGAAGGTTACGGTCCGGCACCAATAGCAGCACCAGATGCCAGGGGCTGGCGACAAAGAAGAAGAAAACGCCCCAGAAATTCATCCCTCCGGCTGTATGAAAGCTATAGAGAAGACTGTCCTTCCCCTGCAGGATCTGCTTGAAAATCCCGAGCAGCGGAACCACCTGCTGGTCCATGTCACACCAGGAAACCAGTCCGTCTCCAAAGGGATAAAAGCCTCCCACGGCATAAGCGATCAATAAGATAAAAGAAACCGCTACAGGCGTACCAAGCAATACGAGACTGTAAGCGGTCAATTTTTGTTTCATAGGTAAGTCGAAACCTCAAATTAATTCAATTCGGAATTATTTATTAGCGCTTTGCGAAGCGCGGTAGATTGCTTTAGCGCGCAGAGACTGTTCCAGGATTTCCTTGCGCATGCGGATGCTTTTTGGCGTAATCTCTACCAGCTCGTCATCGGCAATGAACTCCAGACATTCCTCCAGGGAAAGCTCTTTAGGCGGCGTTAAGCGAAGGGCTTCATCCGCTGCGGAGGAACGCATGTTGGTGGCATGCTTTTTCTTGCAGACATTAACGACAATATCTTCGCCGCGGGAGCTTTCACCGACAATCATGCCTTCGTAAACCGGCGTGCCGGGGCCAATGAAGAGTTCGCCGCGCTCCTGAGCGCCAAACAGACCGTAAGCAACCGCTTCACCGGTTTCATGGGCGATCAGAGAGCCGCGGGTACGGGGAGACATTTCACCGCGGAAAGGTTTGTAGCTATGGAAAACATGGTTGATAACAGCGGTTCCGTGGGTCTCGGTCATCAGCTGGGAACGATAGCCTATCAGACCGCGGGAAGGAATTAAAAACTCAACCCTTGTATAGCCGCCCTGGGTGGGGGTCATATTCTGCAGCTCCGCTTTTCTAAGGGCAGAGCCTTCGATCAGGATCCCGGTGTATTCATCGGGAAGATCAACCACCAGCTCCTCGATGGGCTCCCAGATCTGGCCGTTTACTCTTTTGGTGATTACCTGAGGCTTGGTTACGGCAAATTCGTAGCCTTGTCTGCGCATCTCTTCGATAAGAACCGACAGATGCAGCTCGCCGCGGCCGGAGACCGTGAAGGATTCGGTGGAATCGGTGTCTTCAACTCTCAAGGAGATGTTGGATTCCAGTTCCCGGTACAGACGCTCTCTTAAATGACGGGAAGTGACAAAATCGCCTTCCTTGCCGGCAAAGGGGGATTTGTTAACGGTAAAGGTCATGGAAAGAACCGGTTCATCAATGGCTACGAAGGGCAGCGGCTCCACGTTGGTGGGGCAGCAGATCGTCTCACCGATATTGATGTTTTTAATGCCGGACACGGCTACAATTTCGCCGGCTTCCGCTTCTTCAGCGGGAACACGGCGCATATCGTCATAGACATACAGATTCGTGATCTTTACATTGGAGGCGGTTCCGTCCTTGCGGCAGATGACTACCTGATCGCCTACCTTGACGCTGCCGCGGTCGATTCTGCCAACGGCAATTCGGCCGGTATAGTTGTCATAGTCGATATTGGAAACCAGCAGCTGCAGATCGCCCTCCGGATCGCCTTTGGGAGAGGGGATGGCGTCGATGATGGTTTCAAACAAAGGCTTCATATCGGTTCCGGGCTCGGAAGAGGAAGTGCTGGCCCAGCCTTCTCTGGCAGAGGTGAAGATAACCGGAGAGTCCAGCTGATCGTCATCCGCGCCAAGATCCATCAAAAGCTCCAGCACCTCATCCACCACATCGTCCGGACGGGCGTTGGGCCGGTCAACTTTATTGATAACAATGACAGGGGTCAGATGAAGATCCAGCGCCTTTTTTAATACAAAACGGGTCTGGGGCATACAGCCTTCATAGGCATCCACCAATAGCAGTACGCCGTTGGCCATTTCAAGGGCGCGTTCTACTTCGCCTCCAAAGTCCGCATGGCCTGGGGTATCGATAATATTGATTTTATATCCGTTGTAATGGAGAGATGTGTTCTTAGCCAATATGGTGATGCCGCGTTCCCGCTCCAGATCGCCGGAGTCCATGATGCG
>JAGBND010000154.1 GCA_017634575.1 Bacillota bacterium | reverse complement strand
CAGAGGAACACATAGGGAAATTCCAGTCCCTTGGCGGTATGCACCGTCATCATACGGACCTTGTCGCCGGTTTCGGCGGCATCGGAATTGGTGAAGAGCGCCACGTGGGACAGATAGTCCGTCAGGGTAGCCTCTTCTCCGCAGGAGGTTTCATATTCATAAATGGATTGCTTGAGCTCCGCCAGATTGTCCAGCCTGTCCTGGGCGCCTTCTGTCCGCAGCATCTTTTCGTATCCGCTCTCATCCAGAATTTCGGACAGTACTTCCGAGACCTGCCGGCCTTCATAACTTGCAGCAAACTTCTCGATCAATTCGACAAAAGCGGCAGCGCCTGTTCCTTTGAACATAGGTTCCGTTTCCAGACACTGGAGCAGCGCCGTATAGAGAAGGCATTGATGGGCGTCGGCATATTCCTGCAGGAACTTCATCCGCTTCATTCCCATATTGCGCTTGGGAACATTGACGATCCGCATGAAGGACAGATCATCCTTGTAGGCGATCATCCGAAGATAGCAAAGGGCATCCTTGATTTCCATCCGGCCGAAAAACTGAACGCCGCTGTAGATGGTATAAGGAATCTCTTCCTTCAAAAAGGCCTCTTCCACCGCCCGGGTCACATAGTGGGCCCGGTACAGAATCGTCTGATCCCGGTACAAAACGCCTGCCTGATGAAGCTTTTGAACCGTGTCCGCAATCCAGGAAGCTTCCTTTTCACTGTTCCTAGCATGATGGCAGATGACTTTTCCAAAGTCAAAGCCCGCTGTCTCCTCACCCTGCTCCAGCATGGGAATCAGATCTTTTTTAATCCGCATTTCATTTTTCTCGATCAGGGAATTGGCGGCGGACAGGATAGCCGGGGTGGAACGGTAGTTCTCCATCATCATGATGGTCCGGGTTCCCGGAAATTCCTTGTCAAAGTCCAGCAAATACCTAACAGAGGCGCCGCGCCATGTGTAAATGGTCTGGTCCGGGTCGCCCACGACAAACAGGTTCTTATGATAGCCCTGAAGCACCTGCATCAGCCGGTACTGGGGCTTGTCTATATCCTGGAATTCATCGATCATGATATATTCCAGGCGGTTTTGCCATTTGAGCCGGATATCGTCATGCTGATCAAAGATATAAAGAGACAGGAAAATCAGATCGTTATAGTCCAGGCCGAAGCATTTCTTTTCCTGATAGAGATAGCCATAAAAGATGATATCCTCGGCTTTCTCGGCTTCCTGGTATTTCTGCTGCAGCTTGTCTAAAGACATATGGATCAGATCCAGATAGTATTCCGGTTCGGTGATGCCTTTGCGGATTTCGATCATATCCCGGGCCGAGGCGAAGGTCATGTCCCGAAGGGTGAGCCCACGCTCCTCATAGATAATCTTCAGCATCGAGTCGATATCGGAGTTGTCCAGCACCAGGAAGCTTTTGGGATAGCTGATGGCGTGGGAGTCCTCCTGGAGAATCGAAACGCAGAAACCATGGAAGGTATTGATGTATCCGGTGTCGTTGTCGCCTGTCAGCAGGTGGATCCGCTGACGCATTTCATTGGCGGATTTGTTGGTGAAGGTGACGCAGAGGATGTTGCCGGGCAATATGCCCAGGTCATTAACCAGATAGGCAAAGCGATGAGTCAGGGCGCGGGTTTTTCCGGATCCGGCGCCGGCAATGACGCGCACATAGCCTTCCGTGGCGGTCACCGCCTCCAGCTGCGCTTCATTTAGTGCCTGCAATCCCTGCAGATAATTGTCCATGGCTTCCTCCTTCCATTTTGGGTCATTTTGGGCATTTTGGGGACGGTTCTCAAAATGCCCTCTTTTGGAACGCTTCTAAAAGTCGCGTTTTATACCGTTATCTTTGCCAATACTTCCCCGATGGGTTCCCGGATCACCAGATCGGCATTTCGGTCGGCGCCGGTGGGCTGCTTATTGATCAGCACGAGATATTTTCCCTTAAAATAATACAGCAATCCGGCGGCAGGATATACGTTCAGGCTGGTTCCCCCGACAATCAGCATATCCGCGTTCTCCATCTCGTATACGGATTCCCGCAAAATCTTCTCGTCGAGGCCTTCTTCATAAAGAACCACATCCGGTTTGATCACCGCTCCGGGCGCTTCACCCTTTCGGCAGCTCTGGCAGCGGGGAATGCCATCTTTGTCCAGAAGCTCAGGATCTGTCATGGCCTCCACGCCATAGAACCGGCCGCAGCGGGGACAGTAATTGCGCATCACGGATCCATGCAGCTCCAGCACCTTTTTACTGCCGGCAAGCTGATGAAGTCCGTCAATATTTTGCGTAATGACTGCGGAAAGCTTACCCGCCTTCTCCAGCTCGGCCAGTTTCAGATGCGCCGGGTTCGGCTGGATGCCTCGGCCTTCAAGGTAGTCCTCCGGAGTCAGGCCGCTGATCAGCTTATCGCGGTAAAACTTGAAAAATTCCTTCGGCTGGTGCATAAAGAAAGTATGTGAAAGAATCTCCTCCGGCGGATAATCGTATTTCATATGATATAGTCCGTCCTGGGAACGGAAATCCTTGATGCCGCTTTCCGTGCTGACACCCGCGCCGCCAAAAAACACAATTCTCCTTGCATCGTCAATCATTTCCTGAAGTGTCATGAGTTCCTCCTTTCAGGGGTTATCCCAAGGGGATTTCCACTACCTCTGCCATTTTGGTGAGGCACATTTCGATTTGACCAGAGATTTCCTCCACCATTTGCTCTGTCATTTCATCATATTGATTGGTTTTCAGACTCTCGTAGAACTCTTTTTTGATATCGGCGGAGAGCGCCTTCATCCGTCCGCGGAAGGCGCCTTTGGGAACCAGGCGGCGCATGGGCCTGGGAAGCTTCAGCTTCAGCAGAGCGCTTTCCATCTTATTTTTGCCGAGCGCCAGCACCAGAAGCGACGCAGCAATCCCCGCCAGCATGCCCTGAGGGCCGCTGGATATCAGCGCAAGACCGGAGCCTCCGCACAAGAGCCCCACCAGCACGCTGATAATGGAGTCGATCAGCCAGGTAATCTCACCTACCGCAAACAGCCCTTTGGAATCCAGCTGGATCTGCATATCCTCTACCGAAAGATATCCGCTCAGCGACAAGGCTTTATAAGGAATATGATGCCCGGTGCAAATGGGCATGGTATACGTTTCCAGTTCCCTGGCCACAGGCTTCATCCAGGCTGCAATAGGCTTTTTCATCAGCTCGGCTGCCCTTTCGCTACGAAGAAACGCAGGAATTTCCTTCATCAGCGCCTCGTCCGTATCTTGCAGGCGCGGGATTTCCCCCTCGCGCCATCGCTCAAAAATCGGTTCGGCCACCTCCTCCAGAATCGGATCCACCAGCGCATTGATCACATCCATGTAAAGATCCCGGATATTCTCTTCCACAATCTTTTCCACGATCTGAGAATCCTTGAGGTTTTCCAGCTCCTGCCTGAAAGCCCTCATTTCCTCATCGATCCGGCCGCTGTAGCTCAGCCCCTTAGCCACCGAAAATTCAGGCTCCTGGCTGGATATCAGGACCGCATCCTGAAAGACTTCCTGCACCCATTCATGAACAGGAGGCATCTTGGAAACGCCGCCGGTCAGAAAAATAAACTCAGGCTCCAGCTTTTCGATGCTTTCCTGCACCCGCTTCAAGCTATCCATAAAGACGCGCTTAAAGGAATCTCCCAAGGATGGCAGTTTGTCCTCGCAGAGTTTTTTCGCCACTGATGCATCCATCTTCAGAACAAGCCGGTGCACGCCGTTGTAGCGGATCAGTACCGTCTCCTCGCAAGGATTATCCTGCCAGAAAGCCTCGTCCTGATAGTAACGCTCTTTGAGCCGCCGGGCTTTAAATTCGCAATAATTCTTCCAGGCTTCGCTTTTTTCAAAGATGCCGCGGATCACATCCGGCTGCTTGCTGTTTCTAACAGCCATCTCCAGCAGATACTCATCCATCAGCCCGCCGCCCAGGGCAACCTCGCCGCTGGTTTCAAATTCCTTCTCCTTGCCGCCGACAATATAGGCAAAATCCGTGGTGGAAGAACCGATATCCACCACCAGCACCGGTTTGGATAGAATATCATATCCAACCTGCAAATGTCTGGACTGGCAGGCGCTGACCATCGCCGCCCGGGATTCGGAGACGATTCTTGTGGGCGGATAACCTGCCCTTTCAAATATGGCCCTGTACCGCTCCCTGGTATTTTTATCCCAACCGGCGGGACATCCCACATAAAAGCAGCAATCTTCTCCCTTGATCAGATCAGCCTGGGCATAAAGCTCTCCCAGCACGCCCGCCGCGAAGGCCCTCACGTCCGCCTGAATCGCCGGATCCTTCAGAAACCTGCTTTTAAACCGCAGCGCGCGCCGTGAAACCTCGGGGGCATAGCACGCCTCCTCCCCCAGCAAAATCTGGCCGTCCGCTGTGAGCGCATAGGAGGTCACGAAGCTCTGCCGGTCCTTGATTTCCAGCATCTGGGGCGCGTCCGCCGCATCTTTATTTAATCTGGCCACTGCGCTTTCGGCATCACCCAGATCGAATCCATAAAAACGATCCATCTTAACCTCCCGTCCACAGCATGTTATAGGCCTAACGTATCTGTTTTCCTGCCAGCCCTTTCTTCAAAAGCCTGGATCCGCTTCTAAGCGCTGGGCGCAGGGTAACGATGGTCTCCTTTTTTTCGGTCCCGATGGAAGCGTATGGGTCCTGCTCTCCGATCGTGATCAGATCAAACATACTCTTATTCCCGTCGGTATAGTCCAGCGCCTCAATGCCCTGGCCGTGCAGGTAAAACTTCACCTTGCCGGCCTCCTGAAGGGCATACTCGCCGTCCTTGCTGTAGGCTGCTTCCAGCAGGCCGCAGAATAACTCCACCTGGGCGCGGTCCATTCCGCCGGCCTTTTCCTGCTGCTTCTTTTCCTTCGTAAAAGACGCCTTTGCCTTTGCATCCTTCAAATTTTGCTCCATCACCAGCACCATACCCTTCAGGGCGCTGTACATAGCCTCCGGATCGAGCCTGGTTTCGATTTGGTATTCACTCTCCAGATGATCATCCGGACGAATCAGCCTGAGCCCGCCCAGAAATGCCAGGGCGCCTCCCAGCAGCAGGAGCAGCAGCGTAATCCAGGAAAACTGCGTCCGGTTCTGCACCAGCGGCATAAAATACGAAGCGCTGAGCAGGATCAGAGAAAAGCACAGCAGACAAACCGCATAGATCCGGACATGTCTCGCTTCTTTTACGCGTCCGTTCGCTTTTTTCTCGATCTTTCTCTCCCAGAGCTGGCTCTCTCCCTGGCAGCAGAGAAAAGCGGCGGCGCTTTTAGCCGTTTCAAAAAGGGCGGCTCCGCCGTGATCCTCCTTCTCTGATTCCGTATAGGCATAGAAAAGCCGGTCCAGCTCTTTAACAAGGATCGTCTGCGCTTTTTCCGGCGTTTTGGCGCCCGATAGCTGGCGAAGCAGCCTTTCCCGATCCTGATCCAGCATATTTGATAAAGTCATATGAAAGCCTTTCTTTCTTAATAGACAGAGAAGCCGCTCGCAGGCCTATATTTTTGCAATGGACATATCCGTTTGCAGCCCTGCCCTCTGTCCGATTACTTAACTATACCCTCTTTTGAATACCCTGTCAACCGATGAAAAAAGTCCCTGGCTTTGCTTGCCAGGGACTTTCTGATTCAAATGCATATCATCGCTAAGGGACTGCCTTAACGCTGCACACGGCCGGATCCATCGCCGCCAGCCAGCTTTTCAACTTCAGGAACGGTAACGAAGTTATAGTCACCTTCGATGGAATGCTTCAGAGCAGATGCAGCTACCGCAAATT
>JAGBND010000153.1 GCA_017634575.1 Bacillota bacterium | reverse complement strand
TCCGAAAGAACAGGAAAAAGATCGGGAAAGAAAGGAAGCCCGATAACCCCTCCGGAAGCTAAAAACAGCTGCAGCCCATAAAGGCTGCAGCTGAGGAAAATATATGGTGTTATCACGAAGAGGAATCACTTATGCTTTGCCGACAGATCCGAAAAGAATCATCTTCTCGGTAACCTTGTCTTTGATGGCAGCTGCGCCGGGAGCCAGCAGTTTACGAGGATCGAAGCCCTTGCCCTGCTGATCCTTGCCGGCTTCGATGTACTTACGGGTAGCTTCCGCAAATACCAGCTGGCATTCGGTGTTAACGTTGATTTTGGAAACGCCCAGGTCGATGGCTTTTTTGATCATGTCATCCGGAATGCCGGTGCCGCCGTGAAGAACCAGAGGCATGGTTCCGGTCTTTTCCTGGATAGCAGCCAGAACCTCGAAGTTCAGTCCTTTCCAGTTTGCGGGATATACGCCATGGATGTTGCCGATGCCGGCTGCCAGCATATCTACGCCCAGATCAGCGATCTGTTTGCACTCTGCGGGATCTGCAACCTCGCCGCCGCCGATGACGCCGTCTTCCTCGCCGCCGATTGCGCCGACTTCAGCTTCAACAGAAATGCCTTTGCTGTGAGCCAGTTCGATAATGGCTTTGGTCTTTTCGATGTTCTCTTCGATTCCGTAGTGAGAACCATCAAACATAACAGAAGAGAAACCGGCTTCGATGCATTTCTGAGCGCCTTCGTAGGTGCCGTGGTCCAGATGCAGCGCTACAGGAACGGTGATGCCCATTTCTTCGATCATGGCTTTAACCATGGCGGCTACGGTTTTGAAGCCGGTCATGTATTTGCCTGCGCCTTCAGAAACACCGAGAATAACCGGAGACTGATTCTCCTGGGCTGCCTGCAGCACCATCTTGGTCCATTCCAGATTGTTAATGTTGAACTGACCGACTGCATAGTGGCCTGCTTTTGCCTTGTTGAGCATTTCGGTTGCGGATACTAACATGATAATTCCTCCTGATATTGATATAATACGTAAGTGTTAACGTACTCTAGCAAATTGATTATAGCGAAAAGCGTTACATTTTGCAACTACCTGAAATAAACTATTCGTTTATTCCGGCTTGTAAGAGCTCTTTAACGGAACGATCCGGTTAATCACCAGACGGCCTTCCTTTTCGGAATCTTTTTCATCTTTAATGAAATAGCCGTTGCGCACAAACTGGAACCGGGAGCCTGCATCCTCCTTCAGAATGGAGGGCTCTACCACGGCCTGATCGCAAACCGTAACGGAATCGGGATTGTTCACATAGTCCTGGACAGCTTCGTCGTAGACAAAGAGATGTTCATACAGACGGATTTTAGCCGGAACGCCCTCTGAGCAGGAAACATAATGGATCGTGCCCTTGACCTTGCGTCCATCCGGCGCGTTGCCGCCGCGGCTGGCAGGATCATAGGTGCAGTGGATCAACGTGACGTTGCCGTTTTCATCCTTCTCTACAGACTGACAGGTAACCAGATATGCGCCCATCAGACGGACCTCACGGCCGGGCGCCATACGGAAGAACTTCTTCTCCGGCACTTCCATGAAATCTTCCTGCTCGATATAGACCTCGCGGCTGAAGGGAACCTCCCGGGTGCCCAGCTCCGGATTTTCAGGATTGCACTCCACGGTGAAGTACTCGATCTGATTTTCGGGATAGTTATCAATGACAACCTTAACCGGATTCAGAACAGCCATCAGTCGTTTGTTCTTCAACTTCAGATCATCGCGGATGCAGTACTCCAGATACCGATAATCGATTGTGGCGCCGCGGGATTTGGCAACGCCGGTGCTGGTGATAAAGTTTTTGATGCTCTCGGGCGTGAAACCGCGCTTGCGAAGACCCGCCAGGGTTGGCATGCGGGGATCGTCCCATCCGTCCACAATGCCGTTTTCCACCAGGGCTCTCAGCTTACGTTTGCTGGTGACAACATTGGTGATCTCCATGCGGGAGAACTCAATCTGCCGCGGCGGATGATCTTCAAACACGCCTACGTTCTGGACAAACCAGTTGTACAGAGGACGGTGGTCTTCGAATTCGAAGCTGCACAGGGAATAGGTAATGCCCTCCAGCGCATCAGACAAAGGATGGGCAAAGTCGTACATGGGATAGATGCACCATTTATCGCCTGTGCGGTGATGATGCGCATAGGTAATGCGGTACATGGCCGGATCGCGCATGTTCATGTTGGGAGAGCTCATATCGATCTTGGCGCGAAGCACCTTCTCCCCCTCTTTAAATTCGCCGTTCTTCATGCGCTCGAACAGATCCAGGTTCTCCTCCACCGAACGGTCACGGTAAGGACTGTTCTTGCCGGGCTCGGTCAGGGTTCCGCGGTACTGGCGCATTTCTTCCTGGGAAAGATCGTCCACATAGGCCAGGCCCTTTTTGATCAGAATGACGGCAAATTCGTAGAGCTTGTCGTAATATTCGGAGGCGTAGAAGACATTTTCCCATTTGAAGCCCATCCAGCGGATATCGTCCATAATGCTGTCCACATATTCCGTATCCTCTTTGGAGGGGTTGGTGTCGTCAAAACGAAGGTTGCACTTGCCGCCGTATTTGGCCGCCGTTCCGAAATCCACGCAGATGGCTTTGATATGGCCGATATGCATATAGCCGTTGGGTTCGGGCGGGAAACGGGTATTGACTTCAAAGTTCACGCCCTCGATAAGATCTTTGTTGATCTCGCGCTCGATAAAGTTTTCGGCCTCCGGCAGCGGAAGACCATTTTTCATAACGAAAGTCTCTTCCATGATCGATAGTTCCTTCTATAGAATTTAGTTTTGGCTGAATTCAGCCAGTACCAGTCCTTTATTGTGGTTAAGGGCCCAGTCAATGTTCCAGTCGCTGCTGAACAGAAGCAGCAGATTGCCTTTAATATCCTGAACGATCTTCGTATCGGAGGTGAGGGTCAGCTCATTGGCCTTCTGATAGTCGTTAACGTTCTGACCGGGCTCATCACCGGGAAGCTGGCGAATCCAGCGGATGTGCTCGTAAGGCAGGGATTCCATCCGCACCTCGATGCCGTACTCCGCCTTCAACCGGTAGATCAGCACATCAAACTGAAGCGTTCCCACCACGCCGACAATTACTTCCTCCATGCTTTTGCCGGGTTCCTGGAAAATCTGGATAGCGCCCTCCTCTGCAATTTCATCGGTGCCTTTGATGAACTGCTTTCGTTTCAGGGAATCCACCTGTCTCAGACGGCAGAAATGCTCCGGCGCAAAGGTGGGAATGCCCTGATAATGGACAATGTGCTTCGGATCGCAGATCGTGTCTCCGATGGAGAAAATACCGGGATCGAAAATACTGATGATATCGCCTGCATAGGCCTCGTCAACGATGGACCGGTCCTGCGCCATCAGCTGGGTAGGCTGAGACAGCCGGATTTTCTTGCCTTCTTTGGTATGAAAGACTTCCATGCCCTTTTCAAATTTTCCGGAACAGATGCGCAGGAAGGCAACACGGTCACGGTGGGCCCGGTTCATGTTGGCCTGGATCTTAAAGACAAAGCCGGAAAAAGGATCGTTCAGGGGATCAACCACGCCCTCTTTTGCCTCTCTGGGGAGCGGAGAGCTGGTCATGCGCAGAAACTCTTCCAGGAAGGGCTCCACGCCGAAGTTGGTAAGGGCTGAGCCAAAGAAAACAGGGGAAAGCTCTCCATGGCTGACCATGTCCATGTCCAGGGGATGGCCGGCGCCGTCTAAAAGCTCTGTTTCTTCCAAAAGCTGTTCCAGGGCCCCTTCTCCGATCAGGTCCTTCAAACCGGGATCAGCCAGGTCCACTTCTATTTTCTCCACCTCATGCCGGCCGGCAATCTGATCGCCTTCAAATTCAAATTTCAGAAGCTTCTTATGGAGACGGTCGTAGACGCCCTGAAAACGTTTTCCGGAGCCGATGGGCCAGTTAATGGGGCAGGTTTCAATGCCCAGCTCTCCTTCGATATCGCTCATCAGGTCGAAGCTGTCCTTCGCTTCCCTGTCCATCTTGTTGATAAATGTGAAAATGGGAATGCCCCGCATACGGCAGACCTTGAACAGCTTTCTGGTCTGGGCCTCCACGCCTTTGGATCCATCGATAACCATGACTGCCGAGTCGGCGGCCATCAAAGTCCGGTAGGTATCCTCGGAGAAATCCTGATGTCCCGGGGTGTCCAAAATATTGATGCAATAGCCATCATAGTTAAACTGCATCACGGAAGAGGTAACGGAAATACCCCTCTGCTTTTCGATTTCCATCCAGTCGGAAACCGCGTGACGCATATTCTTTTTACCTTTTACCATGCCGGCTTCAACGATGGCTCCTCCGTAAAGCAGCAGCTTCTCGGTAAGCGTTGTTTTACCGGCGTCCGGATGAGAAATAATGGCGAAGGTCCTTCTCTTCGCAATCTCATCCCGGATATTTTCATTACTCAATCAAGTGTCCTTCCTTTACTTCAGATTTCCGATATAAAATACACAGCTTATTTCTACATGGGTCTGAAACCTTTCGTAAAGTCGTTACACATTAAACCGGAAAAGAACTACATCGCCGTCCTTCATCACATATTCCTTGCCCTCGGAGCGGACCAGTCCTTTTTCCTTGGCGGCCGTCATGGAGCCGCAGCGAATCAGGTCATCGTAGGATACGACTTCCGCCCGGATAAAGCCGCGTTCGAAATCAGAGTGAATCTTGCCGGCAGCCTGAGGCGCCAGGGTGCCTCGTTTGATGGTCCAGGCGCGGCTTTCGGTAGGTCCGGCTGTCAGGTAGCTGATCAGGCCCAGCAGGTGATAGCTGGCGGCAATCAGCTTGTCAAGACCGGTTCCGGTAAGGCCCAGTTCTTCCAGGAACATTTCTTTTTCTTCCGGGTCAAGGGAAGCGATTTCTTCTTCGATTTTGGCGCAGACGACGAATACTTCTTCGCCTGTTTTTGCAGCAAACTCACGGACCTTGGCCACATGGGGATTGGAAGCGCCATCATCGGCCAGATCATCCTCCAACACGTTCGCTGCATAAATAACCGGTTTGGAGCTTAAAAGCTCAAAGCTGTCCACCAGCTCGCGGTCTTCATCGGAAAGCTCCAGGTCTTTTACCCGCTTGCCATCCTCCAGGGCAGCAATTACCTGCTCCACCAGCTTCAGCTCCGCAGCGGCGGACTTGTCGTTTTTGGCCAGCTTTGCGGTTTTGGCGCGGCGTCTTTCCAGCATATCCAGATCGGAAAAAATCAGCTCCATGTCGATGGTTTCAATATCCCTAAGAGGATCTACGCTGCCATCCACATGAATAATATCATCATCCTCAAAGCAGCGCACCACATGAACAATGGCGTCGCATTCCCGAATATGAGATAAGAACTGGTTGCCAAGGCCTTCGCCTTTGGAAGCGCCCTTTACCAGGCCGGCGATATCCACGAATTCAATAATCGCAGGGGTTGTCTTGGCGGAATCGTACATCTTGGTCAGTACATCCAGCCGAACATCAGGGACAGCTGCAATACCCACATTGGGCTCTATGGTACAGAAGGGATAGTTAGCCGCCTGGGCTGCTCCCGCCTTGGTTAAACAATTGAAAAGCGTACTTTTGCCGACATTCGGCAAACCTACGATTCCAAGTTTCATAAATCTTACCTACTTTCCTTTATTTTCAGACTTTTCAGTCAAATCAAATATGCTGAGTTTTCCATCCGGCTAAACTCCGACGTTTTCTGATTATATCATGAATCTTCTGGCTACTCAATCTTTTTTTCCTCTTTTAGCCGGTGGGCTTTCATTGTTTACAAAAAATACATTTGATTCCTGCTGAAAAAAGAGTATACTAAGTTGTTGGCAGTCCGCCGGGACTGCTTGCTGCTTAGTTTAATTGTATGAGGAGATATGGATTATGCCTGATATCTGGTTTCCCTATCTGGGGATTGAAATCGATCATCTGGATAAAGTTGCTTTTACCATTTTTGGTATTGATATTGCCTGGTACGGTGTGCTGATCACCTGCGGCATGCTCTTAGGCCTGCTGCTGGCGCGCATCATTGCCAAAAAGTCAGGTCAGGATCCGGACACCTATCTGGATTTCCTGATCTATGCGATGATTTTCGGCCTCATCGGCGCCCGTCTTTACTATGTGATCTTCTCCTGGGATCAATACAAAGACAATCTGATGAAGGTATTTGATCTGAGAGGCGGCGGTCTGGCCATCTATGGCGTGATTATCGGCGCTGTCGCAACTGCCATCGTTTTCTGCAAGGCGAAAAAGATTTCCTTCCTTCAGCTTTGGGATACGATTGCCCCTTGTCTGGCGCTCGGACAGGCCATTGGCCGCTGGGGCAATTTCTGCAATCAGGAATGCTTTGGAACCTATACCGATTCCCTGTTTGCCATGCGGCTGAACGTGGAAACGGCTGCCTATACGACGCCTGAGCTTTTGATGGATAGCGTCTCCAAAGGCGGTGTGCGCTATATTCAGGTGCATCCGATGTTCCTTTACGAATCCTTCTGGTGCCTGATGCTGGTCGCTTTAATGCTGTTCCTTTGGAAAAAGCGCAAGTTCAAAGGCGAGATCGTGTTTACTTACATGATCGGCTACGGCATCGGCCGCGCATGGATCGAGTCTCTTCGCACCGATCAGCTTCTTCTTTGGAACACCAATTTCCCGGTATCGATCATTGTATCCATTCTGCTGGCGATTGCCGGCACTATCCTGATGATCGTGTTTGCCCGCAAGGCGTGCATCGAGAAGGCCCGCGCTGCCCTCACCACCAACGAATATGCGCCGGAAATCGCTGGTGAAAAGATCATCTCCGACATTGCTGCCCCGTCGACCACTGCCGGCGCGGCAGATGAATCGACTGCAGCCGGCGAGACGGATGAAACAAGCGCCGACGACGAAGTTGTGACTGCCGATGATTCCGAAAGTTCGGCTGATCAGGATGCCGCTGACGGCGCAGACTTTGCTAAAGATGCTGCCTCCGGTGAAGAAGATTCTATGCGTCAGGATGATGCTGCTGATTCAGAAGATCAGACAGCTTCAGAAAAGCCTAAAAAACCAATTACGGACGAGGATCTTTGGGGCTGATCAAGCCCAGGCATCGGGATCTGCTCTGACAATCAAAAAATGGAAGACATACCCTAATTAAGTGTATGTCTTCCATTTTTTTGTAAAATAGTTTTGTATGAAGAACCTCAAATCCGCTGAAATCTTATCAGGCTCATCCCTTCTCGTCGTCGTACTTGAGAACGGCCATGAATGCGCTTTGCGGTATCTCTACGCTGCCGATCTGGCGCATTTTCTTTTTACCCTCTTTCTGCTTCTCCAGCAGCTTTTTCTTTCGGGTGATGTCACCGCCATAGCACTTGGCCAGCACATCCTTGCGCATGGCCTTAACCGTCTCCCTGGCGATGATCTTTCCGCCGATGGCTGCCTGGATCGGAATTTCAAACAAATGTCTGGGAATTTCGTCTTTCAGCTTTTCAGCCATCCTTCTGCCCCGCTCGTAGGCCTTGGAGCTATGGACAATAAAGGAAAGGGCATCCACCATCTCTCGGTTGATGAGCATGTCCAGACGGACAAGGTCGGAACGCTCGTAGTCCAAAAGCTCATAGTCGAAAGAAGCATATCCCCGGCTGCGGCTCTTCAGCGCATCAAAGAAATCGTAGATGATCTCATTCAGCGGCAGATGGTAATTCAGAATCGCCCGGGTGTCTTCGATATAGTGAATGCTTTGGTAAACGCCGCGCCTGTCCTGGCAAAGGTCCATAATAGAGCCAATATACTCTGTTGGAATCATGATTTCCGCATTGACAATGGGCTCTTCCATGTAGTCAATCTCAGCTGCATCCGGCAGATTGGAGGGGTTGGACAGACTGATTACTTCGCCGTTGGTCTTATGCACCTGGTAGATAACCCCGGGTGCTGTGGTCACCAGATCCAGATTAAACTCCCGCTCCAGCCTCTCTTCGATAATTTCCATATGCAAAAGGCCCAAAAATCCGCAGCGGAAGCCGAAGCCCAGGGCGGCTGATGTTTCCGGCTCGTAGAAAAGAGAGGCATCATTCAGCTTCAATTTCTCCAGGGCATCCCGCAGATCCGGATATTTGGCGCCATCTGCAGGATAAAGGCCGCAGTAAACCATGGGCTGCACCCGTTTGTAGCCCGGAAGGGCCTCTTTTGCAGGACTAACAGCGCCCGTTACGGTATCGCCCACGCGGGTATTGGAAACATCCTTAATGCTGGCTGTGAAATAGCCAACCTCTCCGACGCCAAGGGACTCTGCGGGAATCAAGGTGCCGGCACCCATATAGCCCACTTCCACCACATCGTATTCCGCGCCGGCTGCCATCATCCTAACGCGCATGCCGCGCTTCATTTCGCCGTCCATCACACGACAAAATACAATGACGCCCCGATAAGCATCGTACAGGGAATCAAAAATCAGGGCCTTAAGAGGAGCATTCGGATCACCCTCAGGGGGCGGAATCAGCTGGACGATCTGCTCCAGCACCGCTTCGATATTGATGCCGGTCTTGGCGGAAATCAAGGGCGCCTGGGAAGCGTCCAGGCCGATAATGTCTTCGATTTCCTGACGAACCCTTTCCGGCTCCGCAGCAGGAAGATCGATTTTGTTAATGACGGGAAAGGTTTCCAGATCGTGCTCCAGCGCCAGATAAACATTCGCAAGCGTCTGGGCCTCAACGCCCTGAGATGCATCCACCACCAGCACGGCGCCTTCGCAGGCCGCCAGGGAACGGGAAACCTCGTAGTTGAAGTCCACGTGCCCGGGGGTGTCGATCAGGTTCAGGATATATTCTTCACCGTCCTTAGCATGATAAACCAGCCGGACGGCCTGAGCCTTGATGGTAATGCCTCTCTCCCGCTCCAGATCCATGTTGTCGAGCACCTGGTCCTGCATTTCACGCTCGGTAAGCAAACCGGTTTTCTGGATAATCCGGTCTGCCAATGTGGATTTGCCGTGGTCGATATGGGCAATAATACAAAAATTTCTGATCTTTTTGGGATCGGTCATGGTTTCCCCTTTCCGATGACAAACCTGTAAATAACAATCAATCATATCTGCAGACAGATCAAGGACCGGTCACAAAACTGCCGATATCCCTTAATCTTTTCTGCAGATCCATAACGGCTGCCTATGAAAAAACACCTTTAAGCGATACCAGCGGAATGCTTAAAGGTGCTTCCCAATCTACTTTTACAAAAATATGTTCGTAAAATCAGGCAATCTTATTAACCATCTTCTGAAGACGGGAAACCTTGCGGGATGCATTGTTCTTGTGAATAACGCCCTTGGTTTTTGCCTTGTCGATGGTAGAAACAGCTGCGGTCAGCGCTGCCTTTGCAGCAGCCGCATCACTCGCATCACACGCCTGATGCACCTTACGGATAGCAGTCTTCATAGCAGACTTGATCATTTTGTTGCGAAGCGTTTTGGTGCGGATTACTAACACGCGCTTTTTCGCCGATTTGATATTTGCCATATTGGCTTTCCTCCTGAGATTAAAATTCCGGCTCTTCCGGAACTACGAATGACAATCATCAGCACGCTGACAACTGTTCAAATGCCGCAACAGGTGAACTGTATGCAGCCCGTAAAAATAGAATGGACAGACTAAGACACAAGGGATATTATACTGCGGAGGCGTTGTAATGTCAAGCATAAAATTATTCGGATGGCGGCCAGGCGTTATGAGCTGCTTCTCATGTCAATATGACCAAATCCAGCGCCTCTTGGATGGTGATCTGCCCTGTTTTAATGGAGAGATCCATTTCGTATAGTCGCTGTATCAGTCTCCACAGCCTTTCCCGGCCATATCTGGATGCCTGGGAAAGATAGCCCCTGGCTGCGAAGTCTCTGACGCCTAAGGCGGATGCTACCTGAGCGGCGCCGGCGGGATTCATCAGGCTGGTGCGATAGAGAAGATGGTATTGACGGACGATCATATAAAATATCATCTCCGGCCGTTCGTTTTGCTTCAGAAGATCCTGATAGGCCCGGTAGGCATCTGCCCTTCGGCCGTTTCCCAGCTGATCCGTCAGCCGGAAGATTTTGGTTTCAATGGATGGGCTGACCAGAAGATCCATGTCTTCTTTTGTCAGGAATCCCTTGGAAGCCGCAAAGGAAGACAGCTTTTCGATCTCAGACTGTATTTTCTCCATATCGGCGCCCAGAAGGGATATCAGATAGCTGATTCCCATCGGATCAACGCGCACTCTTCGCTTCTTGAATTCCTGTCCGATCCAGATGGACAGCTCCCGTTCCCCCAGTGGGCCGAATTCGTAGATCTCACCGGCTTTCTGCACGGTTTTATAAAGCTTTTTGCGTTTATCCACATCGGATTCGATAAACAGCACCACCGTTGTCTCGGGCAGGTCCAGAAGGCTTTTCTCCAGGGACTCATAGGCGGCAGCTTTTTTACCGAAAGCTCCGCTGTTTTCGATGAGCACCATCCTTTTTTCACTCATAAAAGGCAGCGTTTCGAAACTCATTTTAAGATCATCCGGATCGGCATTTTCTTTAAACCGATCCAGGTTCATCATCTCGTCTTCTTCCGTAAGCACTGCTTCCTTAAGCCTTCTGGCATTTAACCGGACCAGAAAGGGTTCAGATCCATAAAGCAGATAGAGCCGTCCGATTTTTCCTGCCTTAATCTGATCTTTTAATGTTGCCATCCATAATCTCCAAATCTATTGCGTATATTGATTCTCGCAAACAGCTATGCCGCCTGGGTTTTATTCGAACATGTGCCTGTATTCCAGCGTGCGCGCTGGAAAAGATCCCAGAAGCAGCCTGCGGATTGAAAAATCGGCCGAAGATCCAAGGCCATCATCGGATAACCCGCTCCAAATGCTTCTGATCCAGACTGCCCCGTTTTGCGCTGTGATCTGATACGGCAGATCCAGCGCATGAAATCTTTCCAGCAGCGCTTCATGAGGATGTCCGTAACGGTTGTTTTTGCCGCAGCTGATTAGCGACAGATCCGGTGACAGCTCAGCCAGAAAAGCCTCGGAGGTCGAATACCGGGAACCATGATGGGCCACCTTCAGAAAGACAGGCAGCGAAGCATCGATCCCGCCAAGATCCAGATCGGGATCCACTTCACCGGAAATATCTCCGGTAAATACAATCTGAAACAGGTCAGAAACACGGACACACATGGTTAAGGAATCATCGTTGGTGTTTCCAAAAAGCCTTACCGGAGAGAGAATGTCCAGATAAATCGAAGAGTTCTCCAGATAAAACGAATCATCTCCCCCGGCTCTTTCCACCGTTCCCCCCTGATTCTTTACCAGCTTTTCAAGGTAAGCCCTTTCCGGAGTCTCGTGGGAAGGCGCATCCGCTTCTAAGAGCGCTTTAACCTCCATGCCATCCTCCAAAAGCAAAACAGCCCCGTCCATATGATCCGCGTCGGGGTGAGACAGGACCAGAAGGTCAATGGACTGTATGCCCCGGTATTTCAGAAAAGGCGCAATCACGGTTTCGTAGGAAGGCCCTGCATCGACTACCATTACCTTCCCGTCCCATTCCATGATGCAGCAGTCACCCTGTCCCACATCGAGGAACGTCACACGGTTATCTTCAAAGGGAAGAAATACGATCACCATCAGCAGCAGCGCTCCCAGAACATTGACAGAGCGATGCCGGGAAGCGCGCTGATATCCCCACCCGGTGATGATCAGGACAAGCGCTCCATAGTAAAAAAGCAGCTGCCAGAGCTCCGGTTTTCCATGGAAGCTAAGCCAGGGCAAATCGCCTGAAACCGCGCTGAAACGGATCAGAAGATGAATCAGCACGCCGCAAAGGCGCGTCATGCCAAAGCCGGCAGCCGGGGAAAGAATCGATAGCAGCATCCCTGAGGCGCCCAGAAGCAAAACAGCCTGAGCCATCGGCACAATCAGCAGATTCAAAAAGAAGGATCCGATAGATGCCTCATAAAAGAACCAGCAGACAGCCGGCGCGGTAAAAATGGTTACCCCCAGGCCGGCGCTGATTTTCTCCCTGATCGCATAGGGCAGGAAGATAAGCTTCAAGGCGAATAGTCTCCCCGACCAAAGGCCAATGACCGCCAGAAAGGTGAGCCAGAAGGCGCTGGAGACGGCAGCCCATGGCCGGATCAGCAAAATCACAAGGGCCGCTAAAGAAAGTCCGCTGATATCATCCGGATCGGCGTCCAGAAGCGGCGCCAACTGCCGGTAGGTGAGCATGATGGCAGCCCGAAGGGTGGCAATGGAGAAGCCTGTCAGCGCCGTATAGGACCAGAGAAGCCCCTGCAGAAGCAGGCTTTTCATGCCGGGACGGAAGCGTTTTTTGATCAGTTCCTCCAATGCCGCCATAAGGATGGTCAGATGCATGCCTGAAATCGCCACGATATGGGATATGCCGGCTCTGGAAAACAGCTCCTTCTGGTCAGTGCTTAGAGAACCCTTGTCACCCAGCAGCATCGCTTTCAAGATGGCAGCGCTTTCCGGATCGAGGCTGCTGTCAATCACGCTGCCTAAGCCTCGGCGGACAGATCCCAGCCAGGCCCTCGCATCATACCATGAATGGGGCTTATCCAGGTAAACCCGGTTCAGATAAACGCTAAAGAAACGATGCTGGGACAGATAATAGGCATAGCTGTCAAACTGCCCCGGATTTCTGGGTTTCTCAGGAAACATGAAACGCCCGGAGCCGGAGATGGTGTCCCCCTCTGAAAGAATGCCAAAGACCGATAAACCGCCGGTGGGTTCAGCATCGGGAAAGATCAGCTGACAGGGGATGCTTTTTCCATCCAGCAAAAGCTTTGCCTCGGCATAAAGCGCGTTATCTTTGCTCCACAGCCGCAGCAATTGATATTGGCAGGTCTCGCCGGATTCCAGCCGCTCTTTCAGAAAAGTCTCCTGCCGCTCAAATCCGAACAGCGCCTCTCCTAAAGAAGGCGTAACGGCAAAAGCCATCAGACAAAAAGTCAGTATGGCCAGCGCCGGGCCAAGCAGCGGCCTCATTCGAAAAGGCCGCTGCAGTTTTTTTATGAAATCATCAGTCAACAATTGTTTCATCGAATACCAGGAAGGAATCGATCGGAACATAGGTCTTATAAAAGCTT
The DNA here is from genome assembly GCA_017634575.1 of Bacillota bacterium. Lineage (GTDB taxonomy): Bacteria > Bacillota > Clostridia > Lachnospirales > Bianqueaceae > RUG760. The sequence continues at coordinate 22,568 of JAGBND010000153.1, read as the reverse complement.
GTCTTTTTACCGTCTATCAATATCTGTACATAGTCGATGCCGCTCACCCGGCAAAGGGAATTCACCAGGGAATAAATCGTCAGCTTTTCCTGAATTTCGCCGCCGGAGTGATTCAGCACAAAGTTTTCTGAAAGATCCACGTAGCAGACACCCTCTTCTACCACGATTTCATTGATCTTGGTGCCTTCAGGAATGGTCCGTTTCAGATCGCTTCCGGACGCTGGTCCATCGACAAGGGCTTTGACAATACCGGATGGAAGGGATTCTGTCATGTTGAGACGAATGGTTCTTTCCTCCGCTGCAAGGCCTGTCTCTGAACTGCTTGCAAAATACAGCACCACCTTCACCTCATCCCGGTAGATGCCTTCGTCATAGCCGCCGATGATCATCTGTTCTGTTCGGGAGATGGAATCCACAACGGTTACCATATCATCCGCGATTACCACAAAATCGATGCGGGACAAGCTGTTCAGACTGAACATGGTCTGACTCAGGCCTGAGCGGAAAATCACCCGTTTAGCGGCCTCCATGGTCTCGTAGGACTTGTCTACTTCTACATAAAGCACATTGGCTTCTGCGGCACCGTTAGCGCCGTCTCGGCCCTGGGAATCTTCCGTTTCCAGATAGATTCTCTTGAATATCTCCTCCGGGATCACAGAGCGCAGATCCTGTGGCGGTTCAGGCAGCGCCTGCGGTTCCTGCAAAAGATGAAACAGTTCATCCAGCTGGGATTTCAGCGAATTGGCGCCGCTGAAATTAACGACACGGCTGACACCCGTCAGGGAGCTCCAGGACTCGTCCGTATAATACAAGGTGGTGGGGGTAACCTCCATGACCTGCCCTGCCTCTGAGCCTTCCCGGGCGCTGCCTGCATTGGAATCAGAGGCGCTGCCGGAAGGTGTTTGGGAAGACGCGCATCCAAAAAGCAATGTCAGGGAGAGGATCATCAGCAAAAGAACCGCAAGAGGCCTGAAGGCATTCTCAGGAAGATGTAAAAGATGTTTCATTATACTTCTTCCTCCTCTTCTTCCGCATCCTGAGTTTGAATCAGGGGCATTTTGATGGAAAAGCTGCTGCCCTCGCCTAAAACAGACGACACGGTAATGGTCCCTCGGTGCAGGGTAACAATCTGTCTGGTAATAGAAAGCCCAAGGCCGGTGCCGCCGGCTCCCCTGTCCCTGGCCTTATCCACCCGGTAGAAACGCTGGAAAAGCTTATCGTAGTTCTTTTCCTCAATGCCGATTCCCGTATCCGAAACCACAATCAAGGCATAGAGCTGATTGGAATCGATGCGGATTTTTACGCTGCCGCCATCTTTGTTGTATTTAATACCGTTTTGCACCAGGTTGGTAAGCGCCAGGGTCAGCTTGGTTTCGTCGGCCTCAATCTGCGTAGGATGCACAACCTCCGTGGTAAGCGTAATCTGGCGCTGATCCGCCAGCGGCGAAAGGCGCTTGACAATATCCTCCGCCATATCCTCCAGGGCAAAGGTAGACAGATTCAGGACATTCTGCCCTTCCTCCAGCCTCACCAGCGTCAGCAGGTCGCTGACGATGCCGTTCATCCGGTCGATTTCGCCATTGATATCCTGAAGGAATTCTTTGTAGAGCTCTTCCGGAACACCGTCCTGCAAAAGCAGGGATTCCGTCAGAACTTTAATGGACGATAAGGGCGTTTTTAGCTCATGGGATACGTTGGATACGAACTCTTTTCTGGTACGGTCCAGAGTCAGAAGGTCGTGAGTCAGCTCTTCCACCTCGTCTGTAATCACAGAGTATTCCGTGTTCAGGTGGAAAGACGGCTTATTCAGATCTTCAATCTGTTTATCGGAATCTCTCAGCTCCTTTAGCCAGCGGATGATTTTGCCAAGAGGCCTTGTCAGCAGGAAAATCAGTCCATAGGTGATGCCGATCAGCACCAGGGATATCAAAAACATGTACAGATATATCTGCACCCTGCCGCTCTCCACCACCTGGGCCACGCTTTCAAGGGACACAAAGGCGTAGATAACGCCCTGAACGGTCTCCGTATTGGTTTTTCCCTTGATGGGCACGGCAATGCGGCGGACGCTCTCATCGCCATCCTGAACCGTTTCTCCGGAAAGCGCCTTCAGCACCTCGTCGTTGATCACATAGCGGCCGATTCTGGACTGTGTGGTATCCTGAATCACTTTGGCGTTGGGATCCAGAATCAGCACGCGCATATAGCTGTACATGCGGGACATGCTCTGGAAATCGCTGTCCAAGGAAGCCTTCAGGGCGCCGTTTTCGTCCTCATAGAAGGCGATTTCGCCGGCCAGATAGTTGATATACCGGTTGGCCTCCGATTCGCGCTGGGAAGTCCAGTAACGCTCGATGCTGGTGAAATAGTAGTTTCCGAAGAGAATCACCGATATGCCATATAAAATGACAATACATATAAATAAAGGAGCCCTGATGGAAAAGATTCTCCTTCCAAGGGCTCCCGGCAAGGTAATTTTGATCATGCAAAAAGCATCTCCCAAGGTGAGATATACTGTCCGTAACGTTTCCGAACCGTTACTTTTATAGCATATCTGATTTAGCTGCATTTTTCAAGATGCAACTTTACAAGATCTATGACCTGGAAAGCTGGATATACTGCCAGGCCAGCAGGACCGTCAGGCCGATAAAAATCCCGGGCAAAATGCCGATCACCACAGCTGATGCGCCGTCAAACCAGGACAAATACATACCCACGCCAAACAAAATCAGCAAACCGACACCCAGCACCAGGCATAAAACCGTCAGCAGCAGGATCACCGCATTAAATCCGCTTCCGGAAGATGCTTTCTTTTCTCTTGCGGAAGGCCTGGCGCGGCCGGATATGGGCTGAGACATGCCAAAGGGTGAGAAATAGTCCGTAAACACCTGATAATTGTAATAGGAACGGGGATCCGTGGCCTTGATGGCAAAGACCACTTCTTTAAAGGTATTGCGAAAATCTCCGCTTAACAGCTGATAGGAGAAGGCCTCCGCCATCAGCTCAGGGGGATTGAGAAAAGCGCCGCAGCCGAAAGCCCCAAGGATCAAGGTATGAACGCCATGGACCTCCGCCACCGAAAGAATATTGCGGATCCGCTCATTATACAAGCCGGAAAGCTTGCGGTCATCCATCTGGCCCACCCCATTGAGATTAGGCGCCGGACAGGTAATCACATCGACGAACATCCATTCCGATTCATCCAGAAGCCGGCCGGCTTCATCTTTAAAAATACAGACGTTTTCAGAATAGATGATCCGGTCTGAATAAAGAAAGCCCCGGGAATCATTATAACGGTAAAAATCATCATAGCACTCAGGCTTTGTAAGACAGGGATAGAGATTCGAGGAACGGCAAATGCTCTCTTCCTGGGCATTGGCGCCATAGACCACCCCGCCGCCGGGATTGACGCCATTGGCGAAATTCAGGATGGCCACATGCCGGGTAATCCTGCCTGTAAATCCGCTTGGAAGGCTTCTTCCCGTCTGGGAAAGAACTCTCTTTGCGGCCTGAAGGGTTGTCTCCCCCGTCACGCTGATTCGGGTGGGCGTCATTCCCGCCACACGGGTAATCTCAAAGTTTTCAGGAAACACCCTGGTGGTATTTACGGCCTCGTAGGTAAGCTGTCTTAGCCTGTGATCGTCCCAAAGTCTTTGTTGAGTATCTTCAAAAATGTCTGTTAAAGAAGGCATCTTATCCTCCCATTCATGCGCTGTCGAAAAGCTGTCTTTCTATCAAGGGAAAATCCCTTGCAGGCATCCTGTTCCCACGCCTGCAAAGGATTTTTCTATAGGGTCATTAGTCCAGTGTAACCTGTTTGTTATCCCAGTAAACCACGCAGTCGGGATGGGCCTGCTTGTAGCTGTATGCCCGGTCATAGCCGACAGAAGTAAAGCAAAGATCCAGATAGGTAAGATTCATATTGTCCAAAGGATCGATATTGGATATCTGAGAGCAGCCATGAACCACCACAGCCGACAGATACTTCAGACCGGAGAGCGGAGAAAGATCCGTAAATCCGGAGCTGCCGGTCAGCTGAATAGTCTGCAGGCTCTCGCAGCCGGCAACCGGCTCAAGGGTGTCAAAGCTGCAGCTGACCAGCGTCAGGTCTTTCAGTTTCTTGCAGTTTGCAAGACCGGACATATCATCGATTCTCTCACCGGAAACATAGATGGATTCTTCATCGTAGGAGAACATCTGGCTGCCCAGCATAAAGTAGCCTTCCGGAACGTTGGACGGATCCGCGGTGCCTTCCTGAGTAAGGGTCAACTCTTTGCCGTCAAAGTATACCGTGCAGTAGACATGATCTTTCTTGTACTGGTAAGCATCTTCGTAGCTGACGCCGGAACCGGTAAGATCCAATGTATAGAGGAGCATATTCTGGATGCCGGAAAGGTCATTCAGCTGCGTGCAGCCTCGGATGGACAGCAGCGAAATGTTGGTGCGTCCGATTACCTGAAGGTTCCTGAAGCCGCGGCTGTAATCCAGCACCAGAATCTGCAGGGTATTCAAGCCGCTCAGAGGCGACAGATCGTCAAAGGTACAGTCGGTCAGGGAAAGCTCTGTCAAAGCGGTGCAGTTCTCCAGCGGAGAAATGCTGCCAAGATCTTCACCCTCGATCACAATGGAAGGCACCTCGTAGGGATAGACATGAGAGCCAAGCACGAAGGTCCTGGACTCATCGTTGATATATTCTTCTTTGATGGGGTCGCTGATCAGAATCTGAATCATTGCATCCTGTTTGAAGATATTGCCGGCCGCATCTGTTTCCATATAAAGCACATAATCGGTGCCTGGGGTGGTAACAAAATAGGAACCAGTCTCTTCGTCAAGCACAGGCGCTGTAAGGTTGGGGATCATAGCACTCAGCTTATCGAAGCTGATAAAGCTTTCAAAATTCAGGAACATGGTGGAAGGCTGGGTTATCAGAATCTTGAAGGGCTTGGCCTGAGGAACAGGCGTGCGGGTCTGCTCATCCACCAGATTGTTAAAGCCGGGAAGATTCTTGAAATACAGCGTTGCATTCAGTCCCTTGAAGGTGAAGGCAAATCCGTCATCACCGGCAGGCATGGCGCTTCCCTGGCCAAAGCTGTTCACAAACTCCTGATAGCAATAGGAGGTGAGCATTTCCAGCGTGGAGGCTTTAAAGGCAAGGCCTTCATTGTCAGAACCGGCATAGATGACGCCGCCTGTCTGAGATGTCAAAGCGCCGGAGAGGATCTCATCGCTGGCAGTATTTCCCTGCGCTGTATTGGGCGTCAGCCGCAGATCATCGATCTCGTTCATCAATGTCAGCAGTCTTTCATCACCTGTTTCGGTATAACCTTTTTTGGCGATATCCTCAGCGTCAACCAGCTGACCGCGTTCGATGTAAACCTGGGCCAGACCGATATACGGTTCCGGTTTCTGAGGCTGCAGATCAATGGCCGCCTTGTAAGTAACAATCAGATTTTCATAGTCTCCTGCGATCAGGTACTGATCTGCGGATTTCATCTGATCCTGGTACTTGTCCTGTCTGTTCTGACGCATGATGAAAATCACAGCCACAGCGGCAATTGCAAGCACAAGCACGATGGCGATCGGCAGAACAATCATGAGTGTCTTGTTCTTTTTCATGGTCTCTCTCCTTTTGTATCAGGAATGTTTCAGTTTATTTAATTTCACCTGATTCGGTATGCGAAACGCCGCGTAGACGATCGACACAACCAGAAGCAGGATAACTGACGCTAAAAACATGATGCCCCTCTGTTTCTCTTTACGGGTTCAGCCACCCGCTGATTACCAGATCCTGAATCAGCTGCTCCATTTGAAGCATATCAGGAATTTCGGATACGCTGTGGCCTGACTGCTCCAGCAGTTCCTTAGCCCGGTTAAAACAGGTCCTCACGTAGGTATAATCCTTCTGAGAAACTGCTGCTTCATTGGCGATCCGATAATATACATAGGACAGTCTCAGATAGACTTCATAGCTGTCCTTCCAGGCGCCCTGACTCATATCCGAAAGCAGGTCTCTTGCTTTTGTCAGCTGTCCGTCCGCTTCGTACAGATAGCTTAAATTCAAAAGATCCGCGTACCCGCCGTAGCCTTCCTGGCGCAGGGCTTCATAATAGCTGATGCCGGTCTTTAAATAGGAAGCATCAGAACCAATCTGATAGGCCTCCAGCGCAAGAGAACCGCCCTTCCTCAGCCACATCGCCCGCATGGTGCCTGAGCTTCTGGCAAGCATATCGTTCACCAGCGTAATGCCCCGGGCATAATCTTTCTGATCGGAGATCAGATCCATGGCCAGCGAGGAAGCTTTTAGCATCAGCAGGTCACCGCTTTTTGGGTCGGTGGCCACCTGAAGGGCTGCATTATAGGCATCCTCGTAGTTTCCTTCTGCTGCATAGATCTGCGCGCTGGCAAGAAGGGAATCTGAAAGGGATAGCCCATGAAGCTTCCCAAGGGACAGCGTATCTTCTGCGCCCTTCGTATCGCCGGTTAAAGCCTGGGCAATCGCAAGATCCCGGTAAATCGCCAGCTCAGACGGAGCTTCCTGCATGGCCTGCTTCAGATAAGTCACCGCCTGATTGTTCTGTTCAAGCAGCAGCTCCCCCTGTCCGATGCTGAGAAGCACACGCCCATGCTGATCCGGGTATTTTTTGAAGTCATCATCAAAACGCTGATCGTTCAGCAGCTTGATGCCGTTATCCAGAACAGCGGAAACCGCCGACGGATCCGCATTATCTTCATAATAGACGCTGATCTCTTCCATATAAGCATCATAGGCTTCAAAGAATTCGTTTTCCTTCATGCGGAGAAAACCAATCAGCATCATGGGGAGGAGGATCAGCAGACAGGCTGCGTAGGAAATGTCCATAATGAGATTCTGTCTGGAAAGCTTCTGGTACTCTCGGCTCCATCGCTCCAGATGGTTCAGGCCATCCTCCATGGCTTTTGCGCTTTTAAAGCGTTTGTCCTTTGCATTCTCCATGGATTTATCCAGCAGGTTGCACAGGTTGTCGCTGTAAGGAAGCCCCATCTGCGTCAGCTTAAGGCCTCCGTCTCTTCTCTCTTCCGGCAGATAACCGCTCATCAGACGATAGAAAACCGCTCCCAGAGAATAGAGATCGGACTGCTCGTCAACCACAAATTCGCCTGCGGATCTGCCCTGCATCACCAGCTTGGCCCTGGTAATCTGTTCCGGCGCCGCATAGCGGCTGCTGACGCCTACCAGCTCTTTGTTGTTAACACCATCCAGGGAGATATTAAAATCGATCAGACAGATCTCACCCGTGTCGGAAATCATGATGTTTCCCGGTTTGATGTCGCAGTGGATAATCTTTGGCGTTCTGGTATGCAGATAATCCAGCACATCCAACAGCTGATGCAGCCAGGTGATCAGCTGTTCTTCACTGAAGGTATATCCTTCCTGGACGTACTTCTGAAGATCCTTTCCGGGAATATAATCCATGACGGTAAAGATACCGTCCTCCGCCTCGAAAAAGTCATATACCTGAGGAAGATACCGATGATGAAGGCTTTTTAAAATATCTACCTCAATGCGGCAGTTCACCAGCTGGGTAAAACGGTCATGGACCTTTTTTACCACCACATATTTCTGCAGATTCAGATGGTAGGCCAGCCAGATGGTTCCCAGGCCGCCCTGGCCGATGGGCTGCTGGATCTGGTACAGACCTCCTAAAATATCACCAGGTCCCATGCTGCTCTAATTCCCTTACGGTTGTCTGGAACCTTTGATCGCGCCGGATATCTCTGAAGGAAAGCTCATTCAGATCGCTTTCCTCGACAAATTCGGAGATCTTCACCTCGCCCAGAGAAATCAGGTTGCCCAGATAATTTTCGTTCTGCGGTCTGTATCGGTTGCAGACATATAGATATTTGCCGGTGAAATCTTTGGTCAGCGCCATAAACCGCTCCAGCTTAAGGGTAGATATTTCATCCTGCAGGCAAATAATCAGAACCTTGTCCGCCGCTTTCAGATAATCGATGGTCTGTTCAGAATAGCCGGAAGACAAATCTACAACAATGGCGTCATAATAGGCGCAGGACTTTAAGGATACCGCGAGCTGAACCATATCCTTTTCTTCAATACCGGCTGAACGCGGAGAAGGAACAATGCGTCTCAGGTAATCGAAGCCTTCGTTTCCAATAAAGGGAAGCAGATCCTGTCTGGAGAGACTGCCCGCAGATATGGAAGGATTACCGGCAGCTGCGCTGTCGTAAGAGCTGTTCCCGGCACCGGAAGATCGGAAGAGAACCTCAAAACCTGGTTCAATGGGCTTCTGGTCCATCAGGTAAAAGTCAAAAGTAGGAACGGATTCCCCGTTCAAATAAAGCACCCGAGCGCCTCTGTTCGAGAGCTGATCACATAGTCCCAGCGCACAGATCGTTTTGCCTGAACCACCCGCCGGCGAATAAACCATATAGATCTTCGTCTGACGCATCACTTGCATGCCTCCGCCAAGCACGGTGGTCTCGGACATTCCTTCTTCTTCCGGCTCGTCCACAGGCTCAGGCGCAGGAACCGTAATGGATACCATAAATTCCTTATCAGCCAGACGAAGTTTATCGCCATTGTGCAGCGGAACGGGCGTATGAGGAACAATATATGAATCGTTGACAAAAGTGCAGTTCAGCGAACCAAGATCTTCCACATAAAAGCCATCAGGCTTTTCTTCTATTTGGCAGTGCTTACGGCTGACAGCCGGCGCATTCGGAATAACGCCATCGGCCATCGCAGGATTTTTTCCCAGGATAAAGGTCGGTTTATCGATGATTAATTCCAGGTTCTGTCCTCCACCAACCATCTTCAGCCTAAGTTCGCTCATGACACACTACCTCGTCGATCCTAAAGTTTCATTATACATCATTTCGGGCTTATAAAGGTTCTGCCGCACTGATGAAGTGCGGCAGAATCGGATGACCGCTTATTTAAGCCGCAAAACCGTTATGTTTTTCAGGCTTAGCTTATGCCGATCATTTTTCGTCTTTGTCTTTCTTACGCTTCTTACCGAAGATAAACCATCCGGCTCCGCCGGCAACTGCGACCAGACCTGCAATCGATCCGCCCACAGCGCCCTTGTTATTGATGAAGCGTACCCAGCCGCTGGAGGTGACCAGCACAGAGTACTGTTCGGAAACGCCTTCGTTGCCGGCAGCATCGTATGCTTTCAGCTCAATCGTCTGGTATTCATTCTTTTCATTGATGGAATAGGTGATCATTCCGTTGGTCTGATCCAGCTCTTCCTTCGTGTAGGTCTTCACAACCACACCGTCAATGATCAGGTCCACATGGTCGAGAACGGCATTATCTTTAACCGCAACGGAGAACTCGTGAGCGGTTTCCGGATAAACGGTCTCGTCCAGGTTGGCTACGGCAATGGTGGGAGCGGTCTTATCAACCACGAAGTTCACATCAAAGCCTTTGGTCTTGTTGGTGCTGTTGTTGTTCGCGCCGTCTTCGGAGTAGATGTTGATGGAGTAATCGCCCTCTTCTTCAAATACGGAAGCGAAGATGGTGTAGGTGTACTGCTTCCAGCCGCCATTCACAGTTTCTTCTTCGACCTTGTAGTCCTTGCCTTCCACCAGCTCGACAACCTGTCCGTCCTTGGTGTAGGAGATGGAAACGAACTGCAGGGAGTCAACGTTGACCTCGGTAATCACGATATCCTTCGGGCTGTTGGTGTAGCCGTAGCTCAGCAGGTTCTGGGTGGTCTCGTTGATCACGTAGGTGGAACCGTCACGGTTGACGGAGAAGGTGATGGAACGGGTGGTCTCATTGCCGGCTTTATCCACAGACTTGGCAGTCAAGGTGTAGATATCATCCATGCCGTCCGGGAAGTTCTGGAAGGTAATGGTGGTGCCCTGCTCGTCAACGGTACGGACGAAAGCAGTTTCCACTTCACCGGAGTTCACACCGGTCAGGGTGAAGGTCACATTGTCGGAATCGAAGTTGATATCAGACATGCGGATGACGGGTGCGACATTACCGCTGTTTGCGGATTTGTCCTGAACGCCTTCGATCACCACTTCAGGATTGGTCAAATCTACGGTGAAGGAATCGCCTGCATAGCTGCCTGCCGCATTGCCTGCCAGATCGCTGTAGCTGATGGTGAAGGTGTAGTCGCCGTCGCCAGGATAGGAAACGGTAGCGGTATGGGTATCACCGGAATCGGCAAAACCGGAAACAACCGGCGTATCAATGCCCTGTCCGTTCAGCATAGCCGTGATAGCCGTCTGAACTTCCGCTGCATTGAAGTTGTGCTCTACGATGGTAATGGTAGCGGTACGGCCGCTTCTGTAGTAGTTGCCGTTCTGTGCTGCATTGTTGTCGTAGGAAACGGTGATCACCGGGTTGGTCAGGTCGATGGTGATCTCCTGCAGGTTCTCCGTATTGGACTTATTGCCTGCCAGGTCATAGCAATCATAGGTAACTGTGAAGTCGCTGTCTCCGGTGAAGGATACAACGCCGGTAGTGACTTCGCCGTTGGTGGTCCATCCGCTGAAGCTGTAGCCGCCGCCCATGGTGGAAGTAACAGTGGGCTCATAGGAAGGATCAAAGTTCCGTTCATTAACGGTAATGGTCAGTTCTTTGACCTTATTGTAATACTTGCCGTTCAGCGCATCGGAGGTATCAAAGCTGAAGCTTACAACAGGCGCTTCGTTATCAACCTTCAGAGTCTGGGTCTCAGAAGTAATACCGTTGGTGGAGAAATCGGAAGCAGTGACCGTAATCTGAACATCATTGCTGTAGAACTTAGCCGGATCAATGGCAACATGTCCGCTCCAGCGCTGTTCATGAGATCCTTTTGTGAAGGAAGCCAGAGTACCGGTTTCTTCGGTTCCGGTTGTGCCGTTCACGATTCTGTAGGTAATCTCCTGCAGACCGGAATAAGCATTGTTGGTAATCGGATCGGTTACTACGATATCAAATCCAGGATTATCCGTTGCAGCATAGACGCCTTTGTTCCAGGCAGGAGCGGAAGGTGTAATCGTGACAACAGGTGCAGGATTGACATTATCCACAACGACGTTTTCAGAGCTGTAGAAGGCTACGTTTCCGGCCTTATCCACGATCTTTTCGTATACGATAACGTTCTCATTGGCTGCCAGAGAAAGAGCTGTCTGATAATCGGTCCAGCCGGTAGCAGAAGCGAGAGCGCTCTTTGTCATCAGGTCGCTGGTAGCCAGATACTGGGTAGAAGCTACGCCTGCAGTTTCATCATCGCTGGTCATGTTGGAAGAAACGGAGTTCTGTCCGAACAGACCGAAGGTGATGGTGCTGAGCAGTTCGTTTGTCCAGGTCTTGGATGCATCACCATTAACCATATTGCTGACGGTAACCGTACCGGTAGGAAGAACGGTATCAAGGGTGATGTAGTTGGTTGCAAGCTGTACCTTATTACCGGCAAGGTCGGTGTAATCAAAGTCAAAGGTATAGTTTGCATCATCAGCGTAGTCAATCGAATACTTCTGCGCATTCCAGCTGCCGAAGGCTTTGGCATCGGAATCAAGCTTCGCTACATCAACTGCACTGACGGCTGCATTCTTTGAATTAACTGCGTTAACTGTATAGTTTGCGTTGACGGTGGAACCATCAGAGAAGTTCAGCTCGTCGATCGCGATGACAGCCTTGAAGGAGCTGTAATCCGCATTCAGGTAAGTACGCGCCTCTTCTGCAGTGGCAGCAGCAAAGGTCTCACCGGAACCATATGCATAGTAGGTAACGGTAGCTACAGGGAAGGTCTTATCTACGACGAACTCGTCAACCGTAGCGGTTCCTTCGTTGCCGGCTTTATCCAAAACCTTGGCAGATACAATATAGTCATGGTCCTGGCCAAAGGTCAGGGCAACGACCGTCTGCTGAGAATCGGAAGATTCATCCGTAACCTTCTGGGTTTCGATCTTGGTAATACCATAGTTTCCGACAGCCAGCTCACCAAACTTCTTGGTCTCTTCTTTGCCATCTACATTAATGGTAAAGCTCAGATCATTGGCCAGATCCAGATAACGTTCGGTAATGGTTGCGGTAACCGTAACGTCATTCTGATAGTATTTGCCATTCAGTCTGGAAGCGGCGGAGCTAAGCTCAAGTGTCATCTCAGGCGCTACCGGGTCAATGACAAAGCTCTTGGAAGCATATTGCTCATTCTTTGCATAATCAACAGCAGTGAAGGAAACAACAACGTTCTTGGATCCGCTTTCTTTGCTGACCGGGACAACGACAGATTTTTCGCCTTCCTTATCTTTAATATTGGTCAGCGTATCATTAAGATTTTCAGTAGGCTTAATATACTCGTCGGTTGTCTTAGCGCCATCTTTGTCAATGGTAGCGCTCATAGAAGCAACACCGGAGAAGAAGCTGTCAGTATTTCAGTTACAGTAACATCCAGGTTAACACTGTCTTTAAAGTAGTCAACGCCGCCGACTGTTCTCGGAGTGCTTCCGGAATAGACAGGCAAAATCTGAGTAATCTGAATATTTTCAATAACCAGACCCTGAGAACTGTAAAGACGTGTATTGTTAACTTTATCGGTTGCCAGAACGAAGACAATGTAGTTGCCGTTGGTAAAGGATTCTATTTCTTTGCCATCCGCATCTGTGGTCACGGTTCTGCCAATATATTCTGAAACTTCTTTCTTTCCATCCGGTACTGCATTCCAGGTGATGGAACTGAATTTTTCATTTACATTGGCCTGCGTGATCTCTTTGGATCCAAACTCAGTATCTTTGTCCGTGTTAATCACGACATAAGACCAGGACTTGATATCGGAAATACCGGTCTTGCTCTCCCCTGCAAGGTCCTCAACCTTGATATTGGCAGTCAGTTCTTTCTCTCTCTTCTCACCACCGGCATTGTTGAACATATTAAAGGTGATCGTGTCCACAAAGCTCTTGACGATGGAATCTTTGCTGTCGAACTGAATGGTGATCTCAGGCGCTTCAGAGTCTTTGGTGAAATGGATTGTGAACTCCGCCGTCTTGTGGGTCCCATATTCATCGGACAGAACAAACTTCACATCCTGTCCGTCAACGGTAGTGCTAAGATCAACACCTTTCTTATCTTCTGTGACATCTACACCATTAACCCAGATCTTGGTGTAACTGGTATTCTGAATCGTGAACTGCGCATTGGGCGCATCTTCACTGTAGAATACATCTTTAAAATCAGCAGTCTGGAAAACATTCTTACTGGCATCGTTATCGATCGTCAGATAGTTTTTGATATCGGCATCGGGAATGCTTTCATCCAGAATTTTCAGAGTACCATTTGTCACATTCGCATAATCAAACACATAGTTCTGTGAAGGATTACCATCGGTATTAACCGTAATTGTATGAGTAGAAAGCGATGAACTATAATCATCCTCAACAACAGTTAATGTAGGTCTCTTATAACCAGCTCCTACCAAGCTTTCTTCACTTTGACCCTCAATGAAGCCTGTAACCGTCATCTCAGAGGGATCCCAGATTACATTTTTCCAAGTTTGAATAGCTTTTGTTTTATTATCAGCATCCGTCCATTCAACTTGAGCATTTCCAACAGAAATCGTAAGTGTGGCAGGATTGATAATGACTTTAAGATCCTCACGGTCCAATTTGCTCAAACTATCGATTGCATAATACTTGCTATTGTCGCCTGAGAGAGTCATGGAATCGATTGTGACAGGATTGCCCGCAGCAACACAATTCGGGTCAGCTGATGCTTTTGAAACAACAAGCTCAACTTTTCCGTTGTCTTCAGCATACTTAAAAGCAGTATCCTTGATGGTAGCAGTTACAACAAGATCGTCTCCCTTGCCATTATAGACTTTCGAGTCGACCACGTAGGAAACCATATCATCGGTCAACTGGAAAGGATTAACGGTTACTTTTATATAATCCGAAGGGTCAGAATTGTTATAATTATTTCCACCATTTTGAACAACAGCAAACTCAATTTCACCCACATACTGAGGCTTTAACCAGACTTTGCCATCCGCGTCAATAGAAATTAAATCTTTATAATCATCACTCTTAAGGACAAGTGAATACAGCTTAAAACCATCCGGCTCTCCAGAAACATCAATCGTTGTCTCGCTGGACGCCTGAGCAATCAGGACTTCATTCTCGTGACCTGTTGCTCCACTAGCATCACCATAGATCCATGTCGTAATCGGATTGCTCTCTTCATCAAGCGATAAAGACAATACCGGTTTAGTCTGCGTTCCTTTTTTAAGATTATAGGAAGCTGTCTGAGTCACTGCTGAATAAGAAGTAGTATCTGTTTCAAAAGCAGCTACAGTAGCCGTAACAGAGACATCAACCCTCTTATTTGTTTTGTAAGTATATGTTGCTTTACCAGTTGAATCAAATATCAAATCTTTCGTATCTGTTTTAGGCTCGCCATGTTCGGCCTCACCCTTAACAGAAACTGTAACGGTTTTACCATAAAGATCAGGATTATCTGTAGAAATAATGATATCTGCAGAAACTTCTTTTCCAGAGTAGGCTTCTGCTTCTTCTGGAGAGAAAGAAATACCGAGCGTATATGAGCCAGTTTTTCGACTAACCTTAACTTCGGGTTTAAACTCGATAGAAACACCGTTAATTGTGACTTTTCCAGTAATAATTGCTGTATCTGCTTTACCAGCCGTAATGGTAGCAACATTATCTGTAGAACTAACAGACGCTACTTCTGTTTTATTGGAAGCAAATGTAAATGTTTTTTCCTTCCAACCTTCAGCATTTTCAACATTAATTGTTAGGGTAGCAGTTTCTCCACTTACAATTTCAAGGGTTGAGGGATCGATGCTTGCAACACCGGCCTTAGCAGACTCAGGAATACTAAATGTCAACCCATCCGCTGCTGCTGCAGGAAAAACGACAGAATTATTTATATCTGATAATTCGATTGCATAAGTTGCAACCCCGGAGACGAAAGTTCCTCCAGTAAAGACTACTCCAATCGTAGTGCCTTCTTCAGCTGTTCCGGACTTGTCATCATCCGTAAGAGTGGTTAGAGTTCCGCCATTAATCGACAAACCATAAGTAATACCTTCAAGAGCATTAGCACCAAATTTCTCTTTAATCGCATTTTCAAAAACAGAAGTATTGATTGTATAAGCAATCGATTTTTTTGCCTTTGTCATAAGAATTTCAAAAGCTTCAGAAGAGGTATTTGGTGGTTTATTCTCAATTGTAACATATCCTTCACATGAAACAGAATATGTATATGCTTTCTCTGTATCAACTGTGAAAGAATAACCGCCTTCAGTAGAAATATTCGGTACTTCTGCATTCTCTGCATCAAAAACTTTGACACTAGCCGCTGATAGATCAGCTGTTTCATCATCTTTGTCCTTAAGGGTTAGAGTAACAGTTGTCTCTGCAGCTTCCGCTACTAGCCCCTGCGGAATCCCTACGCCGATGACAATGGCCAGTGAAAGCAGAATCGCGAGAATCCGTTTCATACTAGTTTTCATTTTCGTTCAGTTCCTTTCTTTGGATAGAAAGATCATTTTTTCTCTTACGTCCTTTGTGCTGCGTATATATAAATACTCTTCCGTTGAACACGAAGTGTAGAAAGAAAGATAGGACAAAGAAGAACAACAGGATGGTCATAAGAAGATCCTGAAAGTGCCAAATGGTATTTCCTGCAATGATCAGTAGCAGAGAAATTATCATCAGAACATCGGTGATGATCGCAGGCCGGTTTCTGAAAAAACCAAAAGCCCCGATTCTATACCACGATCTGATTTTCTGGTACGTTGATTCATTATGGGCGACCTTCCATGCAAATAAGAAGAATAAAAGCCCAAAAAGAAGCCCGAACCAGAAAAGCCCGCCGGCAATGTAGCCAAAAACGGTAAACCGGCCTTCTGCTGTCATTGCAAGAGGAACCAGCAGAACAGCAATCGCTGTCAGCAGATATCCAATAACGGAAAAACCAAGGAATGTTTTCGTCAGCCGTCTTGCCCTTCGCATCAGGAGATCACCTCATCGGTGTGAATCTCCAGGATCGTCCGAAGAACGGTGAAGCCGGGGGTCTTGTCCACCGGGGTGCCAAGAAGAGAGGTTTCTCCATCCGTATCGGCAGCAGCAGGCGCTTCACCGTAGGCGCCGGGGATATCCAGCTGTGTGGTTTCGCCTGAATCGAAGTTAGGCTCTCCGCTTAGCTGGGTTGTCTCATCATAGGCGCCGCCCTGATAGGTTCCGCCCCCGGGAAGCTCTTCGGCGCTCAGCTGGGTAGTGGCAGCCAGGTCATCAAAGAGAACACCCGTCTGCTCTGCTCCATAGCTGTCGTTCAGAACTCCTGTTTGCTCAGAACCATAGTTGTCAAGGACACCTGTCTGTTCAGAACCGAAGGTATCGACTTCTGTCTGTGCGCCGGGCTGCGCCTGCGCATAACCGTTCTGACCGTTTTGGATCGGGCCGATCCCGGAGGCCATGGGCTGAGGTATCTGGCTGTTGACAGCCGGAGGCGGCTGCATGCCGGGATTCTCTACCCTGGGCCCCATCTTGCTGGTCAGATCTTCGGTCATGTTAACCGCTTTGCGGTATTTGGGACCGCCGCCGCCCAAAAATCCGGTACGGCCGGTTTTTTCCTTGACTTTGCCGGAAGGCGTCAGGTTTCGGGAAGTAAGGGCTCCGGAAGCGCCGCTTTCGGTGATCTCTGCAATTCCCTTCTTTGCGCCGCGGCCGGAAAGCTCGTTGAAGACCTGCGGTATTTTTAAGAGAATGAATAGAACAATGGCTGCGACCAGAAGGACAATAGCAATAATCCCGCATACCACGAATATGGTATGATAGGTGCTGATCAGCTGTTCAAAGTTTTGGGAACTCAATTTCCATCACCTCCTCCTGCGTTACTGGAGAAGACAGCTTTCACATTGTTTCTGGCCAGCGTGATCGCATTGGTTATGTTCTGTGACAAGGAAGCAGCCTGCGCGTTGGTGGAAAGATTCATGCTGCCCATGCGGGATTCCACATCGTTTAAAGCCTGCTCCATCTGCTGCTGGGTGATTCCGGCTTCTTTAAACTGCATGTAGGAATTGTTGATCTGCGCCACAATCTCGTTATACAGTCTCAGCTCGGTAATCATATTGTCTTGGGAAGCAACATTCGTATCGAACAGCTCCATCAGGTCATACCAGTAGTCAGCATAGGTGGTTTCCTGGTCACCGGCTTTGTTAACCTGTCCCTTGGTCTTGTAATATCCGGCGATCCGTCCGAGAATTCTGGATCTTGCCTGCCAGGCGTCTTTATAGGCGTTATTGTCGCCCATATCCAGATTGGCCATATCGGCGTTGGTTACGATATCGAACCAGCCTGCGGAGGAAGATTTGTCGCCGTTTACTCCTGCGGAGTAATAATATGCAAGACCCATCTGATAAGCAAATTCTACATAGCCGGCTTCGTTGTTTTTCTGGAAGAGTGTACGGTTGTCGCTGTTTCTGCCTTTACCTTTTGTCATCAGAAGCTGGGTCATAGTTACATCGTCTGAACTGGAAAAATCCCCGTCAAGAAGCATCGAATCCAGCATGGAGATGTATGCTTCTTTCTTCGTGGGATCAATGGCAACGGCTCGTTTGAAGTCTGCCATTTTATCATCAAAGGATGCGACGGTGGCCGCATTCTCGATATAGTAGTTATAACCGCTCTTCTCTGTGGAATTTTCAAGTCCCAGGAAAGTGAGGGAAGCTGCGCCGAAGACAATAGCCGCTGCCGCGGTGCCGATGAAGGCTCCCATTTTCTTCTTTAGCTTCTTGCGGTATGGAAGGCCGAGCTCTTCGATATGTTCGAAGTCGTATTTAAGCTCGGCGCAGTTCTGGTAACGGTCTTCGATCTCGTACTGGGTACATTTGTCGATGATCATTTCCAGACCCAGAAGCCGGTTTCTCAGCTCTCTCGGGGTTTCCTCGAGAAGGGTCGGACGGCACTGAGTGATCTTCGGGAAGTTGAACGGCGTGGACGCCGGGTTTCTTCCGGTGATCAGATGATGCAGCGTGGCGCCCAGGGTGTAGATATCCGTCTGGGGCCTTGACTGACCATTGCCGCCGTACTGTTCGGGCGCCGCATAACCGGGCGTGCCCAAGCAGGTGGTATCTTCGGAGTTGCCTGTTTTAAAAACGCGGGCTGTACCGAAGTCGATGACGCAGATTTCGCCATCGGGTTTCAGCATGACGTTGGCCGGTTTCATATCGCGGTAGATAATCGGCTTTGGTCTGGAGTGCAGATACAGGAACACGTCCGTCAGCTGCATGCCCCAGGAAATGACATCCTCCACAAATATGGGAAGGCCGTCCTTTTCCATGCTTTCTTTCAAAACGGAGTTCAGGGATTTACCCTGAATATAGTCCATAACGATCAGGAACGTATCTTCGTCGTCGATGACATCAACAATACTGGGCAGGTATTTGTGGTTCAGACTTTTCAGAATGTTGGTTTCTGCGATGAGGCCTTGTTTGACTGTTGTGAAGTCCTGTACGCCGTCCTTGCGGATTTCTTTGATTGCCCAGGTCTTGTTGGCTCTTTCGTTGAGCGCCAGATAAACGACGCTCATACCGCCCTGACCTATCTTGTTTAAGATTTTATACTTGCCGTCTACAACAGATCCTACTTGCAGCATTTCTTATTCCCCCTGACATGTACGAACAAGAGCTACAGAAATGTTATCTGTCTCCCGACGCATTTTATTAAGCTCAATCAGATCGATGGCATTGGCTTTCATGATCTGTTCATTCTGGCACACATAAGGGTTAAGCTTGTTATAAAGCTCTTCCGGGGTAATGACATGCCTGAAACCGTCAGAACAAAGCATATAGATCTGATCCGGAACCACCTGGCCGTGATAAAAGTCCGGTGTGACCACTTCGGATGCGCCGCAGCACTGCAGCAGCACGTTCCGCTGAGGATGAACCTGCGCCTGTTCCCAGGTAAGCCTGCCTGCATCCATTTCATACTGGACAAAGGTCTGGTCTTTGGTCAGCAGATTCAGCCGCTCGTTCATCATATAGGCGCGGGAATCGCCAACGTTCATGCAGTAGTACTCGTTACCGATAAAGAGCACGGCTACAATCGTGGTTCCCATACGGGTGCCGTTTCTGGAGGCGTAACCGGAAAGAACGCGATTCTGCTCCAGAACGATGTTGTCCCACTGAAGTTTCAGCTCCGTCGGATCAAATCCGGCTTCAATCAGTTTCGGCAGATCCTTTTCAAACCAGTTTTCGAAGACACGGATTACCGTGGCCGAAGCAAGCTCTCCCTTAGCCAGACCGCCCATTCCATCACAAACAATGCACAGGCACACCTTTCCCAGACGTGTCTGTGCGACTTTGATCATGAGCGAATCCTGATTGGTATTCTTCTTGATACCGATGTCGGAGTGAGCAGCGATCATGTAATTCATAATCTGTGTTTCCCTCTTGCTTAGTATAGTCGGACCAAGGATCAGCGGTTAGTCAGTCAACCGTTTCCCGCCGCTATGCAAAAGATGCTATTGAAGATACCTCGATATATCTTCAGGTAGTATCCTTTGCATAGAGGCGGGATCAGGCCCCTGTGAGAGCCCGATCCTGCCATCTTAGCTTTGTAAACGAACAGGCTTATTTCTGGAAGGTGAATTCCTCATCAGCCAGTTTGATTACATCGTTGTTGTTCAGCTTGACTTCGGTGCCGGCAGCGATGGAACGGCCGTTAATGGAGGTGCCATTGGTGGCGTGATTGTCTACCAGGTAGAAGTCGCCATTCTTGAAGATGATATCTGCATGAGAACGGCTGATGTTGCTGTTGTCAGCGATGCAGTAGTCAACGCGGCGTCTTTCCTTACCAATCTTGAAGACCTGTTTGGAAATGGTGACGCGTTCGGAATTCTTCTTACGCACCAGATATGCGGAAGGAAGTCCTGCGCCGCCGCCCAGCAATGTGGTCTCGCCTGCACCGTCGTTCAGCACGGAGGTCTCGCCTGCGCCGTCATTGAGCACAGAGGTCTCGGCAGATCCCTGAGCGGGATTTACAAAGTAGTTGGGACGCTGAGCCTGCTGCTGAGGCTGAGCGGGTCTCATCTGAGGCTGCTGAGGAGCCTGAGGTCTGAACTGCGGCTGCTGAGGAGCCTGCGCGCCCCAGCCAGCGGGACCGCCCATCTGACGGTTGGCAGCGTTGCGGCGGGCTGCTGCAGCTTCTTCTTCCTCTTTCTTTTTCTTCTTGTTGGCGGAGAGAACGATAATCAGCACGACAGCTGCGATAACAACCACAGCGGCAACAGCGATCAGGATAATGGCAGTGGTGGAAAGACCTTTGGCTTCTTCAACCAGATTAGCCTTGGCGCGGTCGATGTCGTCGATGGCGTTGGTAACTTCCTGCTGCGTGGAAGCGCCGTTGCGGTAAAGGGTTTCTGCGTTGTTCAGCGCGGTGCGGAAGGCAGCGGCTGTATCTTCCGTCATGCCGTCAAGGCTGACAAGACGGGCTGCGTCGATGGCAGCTTTAAGTCCGGACAGATCAACAGCAGCAGGAGCCGGAGTGATCAGAGTCGAGTCTTCGGCAGCAGATGACTCTTCCGTCGGAGCAGTTGATGCTTCCACGGATTCTTCAGCCGGTGTGGACTCAGCTGCACCATAGGGATCTTCCGCAAACTGGTATTCCACGCCAAGAGCGTCCAGAACGTCGCGGATTTCGTTGATCTGAATGGAATAGAAATAATCGTTGTTGTTAGAAGAATCGCTGCTGATGAAGGAGTTGATACCGATAACATAACCGGCGGAGGTCAGAAGCGGACCGCCGGAGTTTCCGGGAGAAACTCTGGCCGAGTGGGTAATGCAGGGGATCGGCGCATCTACCACAATAACATCGTTCAGCTTGGAGATAATACCGGCGGTAACGGTAACGTCATCAGCGGTGTAGATGGTGTCCAGCTGGATGTTGGCGACGATTCCGGGGAAACCAAGGGCATAAATGTCGTTGGTGGTGTTGATCTTATCGGAGTCGGTAAGAGTCAGCGGAGAACGGTCATACAGGGGCTGTTCCAGTTTCAGAATGGTGAAATCAGCACTCTGAGACTCGTTAATAATGGTGGCGTTGATGAAGACATCACGCTTTACCACGACACGGATCTTGAAATCGATCCGGGCGTTGGCGGGTACGGCATCGCCAAGCGCATCACGTACATCCTGTTCGGTCCAGGCATGGGCTACATGATAGTTCGTCAGAACTGTCTGAGCGCCTTCTGCTCTGCCAATCAGGAATCCGGTTCCTACCTGTGCGTATCCGACCTCAGTACCGTCTACGACGATAACCTGAGCAACCTGAAGGATACCTTTTCTGGCCTCGAGGATGGCGTCATTCGTATCGGCGCTGGCCGGAATGACAAGCATAGTCAGAACGAGGCTGACTGATAACAGGAACGTTATCAAGCTTTTTTTCATCTTCATAGTATTCTCTCCTATTTGTATTTCAGAACCTGACGGTTCTGTTGTGCAGCGTCTGCAAAAAACGGCAGTATCATGCACAATAAGGTTAATACTTAAATTTACCGCTTTTCATCCATCATGTCAAGTCAAATGATAATTTTTCTTAACATTTTTTTAACATTCTTTCTAATCTCTGCTGATCCATACACAAGAAATTTCAAAACGCAACAGATGATTTTTGGATTTACGCAAAAGAAATAGATCAGGCTAACGCTGATCCCTGTCAACCTGTTTTAGGAAAATGACAGCCAGCGCTATATAAATGATGCAGAATAAAAGCAGCATCCCCCAGCAGCCAAGCATAGTGGAAGGCTCGGCGGTGATGCCCTCTTCCGTCAGTCCCTGGGCCACCCACGCATCGTAACCCGTCTGCACCCTGCTGTGCGTATTGGCGAGAGACAGGATCGCATTAAGCCCCCATTTGCTGATGGTAAAATTAGCAATGAAGCTGGCGGCGCCCTCCAGCACAAAAACCGCGCCTGACATCACCAGCTGAATAATCAGCACAAAGGGCATGACGGTCATGGCGGAGGTTTCGGTTTTCACGATGCAGGATATCAAAAGCGCAATCATGTCCGAGGTGAAGGTTACCAGAAACAGCGTAAACAGAAGATCCAGCGGCATTCCCATGACTACCCCTTTAACAGGCAGATGGCTGGCGTTTTTTAAAAGCACCACCACAAATACAATGAGGCTCTGCACCAGGCACAGGATGGCTTCATACCAGACATGCGCCAATATATAAGAAGAAATATGCAGACCGGTGCGATGCTCGTGCTTGATAATCGGCCTTTCGCGGCAAACGGACTGGATTGAATTAAACAGACCGATCCATATGCAGGCGCAGATAATGGCAAAGGCGCCGTTTTTGGTGTCACGGAAATCGCGGAACATTTCATCTGAGGTGACAAAGGAAATAATCAATACGATAATCAGCGCGGATATGAAGTTTTTCCATTGCTTTTCATTGACAAAGAGGCGAAGGCACTTTCCAAAATATATCCGCGCCTGGCCTAAACGGGAGATCCGGTTCATCAGCCCATCCCCTCCTGGAAATATTGATATTTCTGAATAAATTAGTCTGCCAGGCCTTATCCGCCGTCAGCCTGCGAATTGATC
>JAGBND010000152.1 GCA_017634575.1 Bacillota bacterium | reverse complement strand
TGGCTTCCAGACGCATCTTGTACGAAAATGCCTTTTCGCTCGGAAGGATGGTGGAACGCTGTAGGTTGGATTCAACCATCAAGATAATGGCCTCGTCGCGGCTCATCTCGCGGACTTCTGCCTTTACGGTGTCCAGTCCTGCGAGCTCACAAGCCTTTTTCCGGCGATGGCCAGATACGATCTCGTAGCGTCCGTCTTCCTTCGGGCGAAGTGTGACAGGGGTGATAATCCCGCGCTCTTTGATACTCTGAACAAGCTGGTCCAGATCCTCATCAATTTTTACCTTGAAGGGATGGTCGGGGAAATCGTCGATCTCCGAGATGGGAATATCGAAAATGCGAGGGAGCTTGTTTACCTTGCGTTCCTCGTCATTTGCGAACAACTCATCGTATCCAGTCAGGCCCAGGTCGATTTTTTGCACGTTCTTCAATCTCTGTCACCTCCTTCGTGAGTGCCTCATACGCTGCTGCCACTTTTCCGTTCTTGTCGTGGGAGAAGATGCTTTCTCCGGAAAGACTGCACTCCGCTGCTCTTACCGAAAAGGGAATTTCAGACTCGAACACGCGGATGTTTTCTCCTACTGAAGAACGGAGCGATGTGATAATCGACTTGGCATTGTTCGTGCGGTTATCTACCATTGTCAGCAGAATGCCGTCGATCCTCAGTCTCGGATTGATCTGCCGCTTGATTTTCGCAATCGAGCGCAGAAGCAAGTTAAGACCTTTGGTTGACAGGAAGTTCGGCTGGGACGGAATAATCACACTGTCTGCCGCAGCAAGCGCATTAACCGTCATCATTCCCAGAGAAGGCATACAGTCGATAAGGATATAATCGTAGTTCTTTCTCAAGCCTTCGATACAGGATTTCAGAACGTACTCCCGGCTCATAACATTGAACAAGCCCGTTTCCATGCCGGACAGTTCAATATTAGAAGGAAGCAGATCAACGCCTTCATTGTGGGCGATGATCGCGTTGCCGGGAGGCTGTTCATCTTCTATGACCGATTGCATGAGCGTAGATAGCGACACATCCAGCTCGTCTGGGTTCTTCACACCGAGGCTCACCGTGAGGCTCCCTTGCGGGTCAGCGTCAATCAGTAAGACCTTATTTCCGGTGTTTGCAAGGCCCACGCCGAGATTAACTGTAGTAGTCGTTTTGCCGACGCCGCCTTTCTGGTTCGTGATAGCGATCACTTTACAGTTTTCCATGCGTTTTCCTCCTTTCTTGGAATTCACAGCGATCCATTTCTGTACCGCTATGTACCTGTGCGTTATTTGTCCTCGACACCCCACGCACATGGGAATACATCAGACGCTTGCTTGCGAAACAAGTCCATGGGAATCTCACCCCTGCCGGGTTCTCCGCCAGCTCCGTAGAGAAGTATCATTAACCCTGTAGCGTTTCATGGCCATATCCGTAGCAACCGGATATTTCAGAATGGTTCGGAAACGCTCGCCACCTTGCTTTCCGTTATAACCCGGATGGGCAGGAGGGTCTTGGCGCACCTTCATTCGGCTGGGACTTTCGCCCCCGCTCAGGAACGTATCTGATGAATGTGTATTCAGTTGTCAAGTAGCGATGAGGTTTTTTGCCTCTACTCCTGTACCGCAACATCGAAAGCATTTTTTTCAACACCAAAATCAAAAAATTTTTAAGGGAAACAAAAAAGCCCGCTGACAACCTCCGCAAAGCAGAGATCTATCAGCGGGCATAAAAAAAGAGACCTACCTATCTGTTTCCAGATGATAGGTCTCAATCGGTACTAATAGTGTTTTTCAGCGACTAAAAGTGATTTGCACATTTCTCGTTCTGAATTTGGAGAAACTTTGGGGAGTTTTGGAGAACACTTTGGAGAATCTCCAAACGAACACTCCCTATAAGTCTCTATAACACAGGTTATTTCTGCGTTTCCTTGTCCAAAGGTTTCATTGTCGGGAACAGGATCGCGTCCTTGATGGTGGGCGCACCAGTCAGCAGCATCACCATACGGTCGATACCGAATCCGATACCGCCTGTGGGAGGCATACCCAGTTCCAGAGCATTCAGGAAGTCTTCGTCTGTATGATTGGCTTCTTCATCGCCCTGAGCCAGTAGCTCTTCCTGGGCACGGAAGCGTTCTCTCTGATCGATCGGATCGTTCAGCTCGGAATAGGCATTGGCCATTTCCCAGGTGTTCATATAGAACTCAAAACGTTCCACATATTCGGGATCGTCAGGCTTTTTCTTGGTCAGCGGCGAGATCTCGATGGGATGATCCATGATAAAGGTCGGCTGGTACAGATGCTCTTCGACGTAGGTCTCGAAGAACAGATTCAGAATATCGCCCTTCTTGTGGCGCTCTTCAAATTCGATATTATGGGCCTTGGCCAGAGCTCTGGCCTCTTCCAGCGTCTTGACCTCATTCCAGTCGATACCGGCATATTGCTTAACAGCATCCCTCATGGTCAGCCGGGCGAAGGGCTGGGAAAGATCCATAGTAACTCCGTTATACTCGATCACGGTGGTACCCAGCACTTCCTGAGCCACATGACGGAACAGGTTCTCTGTCAGATCCATCATTCCGTGGTAGTCGGTGTAGGCCTGATACAGCTCCATCAGCGTGAACTCGGGGTTGTGGCGGTTGTCAAGGCCCTCGTTGCGGAAAACGCGGCCGATCTCGTAGACTCGCTCCAGGCCGCCGACGATCAGTCTTTTCAGATAGAGCTCCAGAGAGATTCTCAGCTTCCGTTCTTCATCCAGCGCATTGTAATGGGTAAAGAAAGGACGGGCAGCCGCGCCGCCGGCATTGGTTACGAGAATCGGCGTCTCCACTTCCAGAAATCCCTGTCCATCCAGATAGCGCCGGATGCTGGAAAGAATCTGGCTGCGGCGGATCATGGTCTCTTTGACATCAGGGTTCATAATCAGATCCAGGTAGCGCTGACGGTACCGGGTTTCGGTATCGGTCAGGCCATGGAACTTCTCCGGCAGCGTCTGCAGGGATTTGCTCAGCAAGGTAACAGAAGCGGCATGAACGGAAATCTCACCCTTCTGGGTTTTGAACACATAGCCCTCGACGCCGACGATATCACCCACATCGTGGTAGCGTTTGAAATCTTTGTACAGGTCTTCCCCCAGGGAATCTCTGGTGACATAGCACTGAACCTGTCCCAGCTTATCCTGCACATGGATGAAGGAAGCCTTGCCCATGACGCGTTTGGACATAATACGGCCGGCGACGCGCACGGTTTTGCCTTCCATCTCTTCAAAATGAGCGGTAATATCGGCGGAATGATTGGTGACATCGTACTTGGTAATCACAAAGGGATCCTTCCCTGCTTCCTGAAGCTCCTGGAATTTTTCTCTGCGAAGCTTCAGGATCTGGTTCAGATCCTGGGTCTGAGGGTTCCTGCCTTGATTTTCGTTTGCCAAAATTCTAACCTCTTCCTGTTTCTTAAGACACTGAATAAAAGATCAATGAGTGATTTCCAGCACCTTCAGTGTGCAGGTGCCGCCAGGGGTCTCAAAATGCACTTCCTGACTCACAGAGGCGCCAAGAAGGGCTGCGCCAACCGGCGAATCGCCGGAAATCAGGTTGGCAAGAGGATCTGCTTCCTCTGAACCCACGATCTTGTAGGTAACTTCTTCTTCAAACATAGCATCCCATACCTTCACGGTTGATCCATAACTTACCGTATGGGAATCTACTTCTTCTTCCGTGTAGATCTCAGCATTCTTCAGAAGATCTTCCAGAAAAGCGATGCGGCCTTCGATCCGGCCCTGTTCTTCCTTAGCAGCAGAATACTCAGCATTCTCGGAAAGGTCTCCCTGCGCCCGCGCATCCTTAATTCGAAGAACTACGGCGGGGCGATCCACAAGCTTCAGGTTCAGCAGTTCTTTTTCATATTGCTGCGCTGTCTCTTTGGACAGCATCTGTTTTTTTCCAGCAGCCACTATAAATTCCTCTTTTTTTAAATAAAATAATCCACATCCTGCCGTTACCTCGGCAGGACGTGTCCAAGGCGCTATTATACACTGCCGTGCAGCGTTTGTCAATCTTTCAGAAGCAATTCCAGCTCCTTCAGGGTCCGCACCTGCATCAGCTCCCGTTTTTTCCGGGCAGCGTTTTTGCTCCCCTTCAGATAGCTCATAATATGAGGCCGCATCTCCCGCATGGCCATATCTTCGCCCTTGCAGGCTACCTCGAAGGCTGCCTGTTCAAGACATACAGCCGCCACTTCTTCGGCAGAGGGCTTCGGAAACCCTTCTCTTCCCTCCAGGGCTGCGCGTATTTCGGCGAAAATCCACGGATTCCCCTGGCAGGCGCGGCCTACCATCACCCCGTCACACCCTGTTTCCTTCATCATCCGGACGGCCGCTGCGCCCGAAACTACATCGCCGTTTCCGATCACAGGAATATGCAGTGCTTCTTTCACTTGCCGGATCACGTCCCAGTCGGCTTTGCCGCTGTACATCTGAGCCGCTGTCCGGCCATGGATCGTCACCGCCGAAGCTCCCGCCTCCTGCGCCGCCAGACAAACCTCCAGCGCCTGATTGTCCTCCAGTCGCCTTCCTTTCCGGGTTTTGATGGTAACCGGAATCTCAACCGCCTGACAGACCATTTTTACGATGTCATACACCAGTTCCGGTTTGTCCATCAGCGCGGATCCATCGTGATTGGATACAATCTTCGGGGCAGGGCATCCCATGTTGATATCGATGCCATCAAAATCTGCCTGCACCATCGCGGCCGCTTCCGCAATAATATCCGGTTCCGAACCAAAGAGCTGAACAAAGATCGGTTTGTCCTCAGGAACGTGCTTCAAAAGAAAGCGCGTGTTTTCATTGTGATAGTGCAGGCCTTTGGCGCTGACCATCTCCGTATAGGTAAGCGCTGCGCCAAACCGTCTTAAGATCCGCCGGTATCCCGCATCAGTCACACCCGCCATGGGAGCCGACAAAACACGGCTTTCCAGCTTTACCGCATGAGCGCCGGTTCCGATTTCCCACTGCGCGGGTTTTGAAAAAAAGTATTCTTCTAATAAAAAGAGATCGTTTGTTAAGGGCTGTTCCGTTAAGGATTCTCCCGTTAATTGACCCTTGGTTAAGTAATCTCCCGACAAGTGATCCTTGGCTAAGTGATCTCCCGACAAGATTGCTGCCTGGTCCTTATTCATTCTGAACATCCGTCTTCTTAGGCGCTTTATTTTTTAAGGCAATGCAGCGTATTCCCTTCAGGGTCAGGGCATTGTCATAGTAATCCAGGCAGTCGATCTCGTTAGCAAAGACCTTGCCGAAGCCGCCGGTGGCAATCACGCACATATCCGGCAGGTTCATCTCCTGCTTGATCTGCTCGATAATATATTTGATCTGGCCGATATATCCAAAAACCAGACCAGCCTGCATGCACTCGGTGGTCACCGAGGTGATGATGCTTTTGGGCTTTTTGATCTCAATCTGCGGAAGCTGGGCGGCTTTCGAGCTCATGGCCTCGGCAGAAATACCGATGCCGGGAGAAAAGACAGCTGCCATCAGGGCGCCATCCGTATCGACGATCTCATATTTGGTCACCGTGCCAAAGTCGACGATAATACATGGGGCATGGTAATATTCGACTGCTGCCGCCACATCGCAGATCAGATCAGCGCCCACTTCTCTGGGATTGGCGGTTCTGATCTTCACACCGGATTTTGTGCCGGGTCCGATCAGGAGCGGTTCCTTTTTCAAATAACGGCGGATAGCCTCCAGAAGGGAATGCATGATTCCCGGAACCACTGAACAGACCGCAACCCGGTCGATACTGCCTACCTCCACTGTTTCACTGTGAAGCATGTTCAAGATGGCGAAGCCAAACTCATCCGTGGTTCTTTTTTCCGCCGTGGTAATCTTCCAGCGGTACTTGAGCGTTTCGTCATCGAATAATCCAAATTTAATCTGTGTATTGCCGGCATCTACCACTAACAGTCTCATAACTTTCTCCTTGCTCTGTACCAGCCCTCCAGCTGTTCCAGCGTCTCCTGATGTTCCCGCTCAAATTCACTGATCAGCAGCCTTCCCGAAACCTGGTCGTAGCCCAGGTCGTCTTCTTCCGCATAGGAATCCAGATAGACGCTGCCATCCTCATCAAAGCCAAGCTCCGTCACCCCGCCGGCTTCCTCTGTAATAAAGATCATACCGGATAACAGTTCGTTCTTCACCTGCTCCGGAAGCTTACCCATCTTCTCGTTAAAATAATACTTGTTTTTATACTGGCTCACATAAGCCAGAATCCTGTTTTCATCCATTTGTCCCTGATTCCTTTACCCTTGCATTTCCCAAAAAGAGCATGCAGCTTGCCTGCACTCCCCATATTGAAAAACAAAACCGCCATATGTCAGATCTGCAAACGGCTTCCTAAACGGGTGCTCCTTGCGCTGGTCCTAAGGATTCAATCCCAGGCAGCATAGAGCAGTGTATGCAGATCAGACATATGGCGCCGACAGATCAACACTTTGTCTTTTTGTATTTTTCAGGCAAACAGCGCTTCAAACTCCGCGCCGGTGATTTTCTCTTTTTCAATCAGCAGATCACGGGTCTTCAGCAGCACGGCGCGATTTTCAGTGATAATCTGACGGCATTTTTCATGCGCTTCTTCAATGATCCGTCTGATTTCCTGATCGACCGTTGTGGCCACATCTTCACCATAATTACGGCTGTGTCCGATATCCCGGCCAAGGAAAACCTCTTCGTTGCGTTCTCCCAGTTTGACCAGGCCAACCTTGTCGCTCATGCCGTACTTGGTCACCATGCCGCGGGCCAGTTCTGTCGCCCGTTCGATGTCGTTGGAGGCTCCGGTTGTGACATCGCCAATCTCCAGCTCTTCCGCAACCCGGCCGCCCAGCAGAGAAACAATCTCGTTCTCCATCTGGTTTTTGGTCATGTACATGCTGTCCTCTTCCGGAAGGGGCATGGTGTAGCCGCCTGCCAGACCGGTGGGAATAATCGAGATACTGTGAACCGGATCCAGTCCCGGCAGCACGTGATGAATAATGGCGTGGCCTGCCTCGTGAATAGCCGTAATGTTCTTCTCCCTGTCGGAAATGATGCGGCTCTTCTTCTCGGTGCCTACACCGACCTTGACGAAGGCTTTCTGGATATCCTCCTGGCAGATGAATCTTCTGTCCGCCCGGGCAGCATAGATGGCTGCCTCATTCATCAGATTTTCCAGATCAGCGGGAGTAAAGCCTGCTGTAATTTTCGCGATGGCTTTCAGATCCACATCGTCTCCGAGAGGTTTCTTCTTAGAATGAACCTTCAGGACAGCTTCTCTGCCCCGCACGTCAGGCCTTCCGACCACAATCTGTCTGTCGAAACGTCCGGGACGCATAATGGCCGGATCCAGAATATCCACGCGGTTGGTGGCAGCCATGACGATCACGCCGTAGTTGACGCCGAAACCATCCATCTCAACCAGCAGCTGGTTC
>JAGBND010000151.1 GCA_017634575.1 Bacillota bacterium | reverse complement strand
GGCCGGCTTTTCCCATGACCTGATTACCAAGGAGCGCTACCGGAGAAAGGAGAAAAGCCATGCGTAAACCTAAATGCAAATCCCGCTATTTGGCCGTTTTGCTTTCTCTATTCATCATCCTGACGATGCTCGCCGGCTGCTCAGGGAGCGCAGAGCCCCCGGTGGAAGAGGCTGTTCTGAATTCTGTATCGATTCAGGAACAAGAAAATGCTGCTGATTCTATGGGTGAGCAGACGACCATTCAAAGCAACGAAAATGGTGCAGCTTCGGAAAACGCTCAGGATTCAAAAGCTTCATCAGATTCAGCGGCCTCGCCAGATCCGGAAGCCTCACCAGATTCAGATACCTCTGAGCTTGAGCAGGAAAGCACCGGACAGGATCAGTCCGAAGCCTCATCGTCTGATGCTTCAGCCGGGGCGTCGGAAGAAACAGAAGCCCCGGGCCTGTATGTCAGCCCTACGCGGTATGAAGACTTTAACGCCGATACCATCCCCGCATTCGCGGGAAACACCTATGCGGTGATCCACGACAACGTGCCCTATTTTACCGAAGATGAAATTGCCCAGGCCAAGAAGGGTGCATATGAGGATTACAGCCCGCTGGATAACCTGGGTCGGTGCGGCCGGGCCATGGGCAGCATCGGCGTCGAGCTGATGCCCTCCGGTTCGAGGGGCGACATTTACTGGATTCACCCCTCGGGATGGCAGAAAAGCAGCGGATATGAACGGTCCCACCTGATCGCTTTTCAGTTGGCCGGAGAAAATGACAACGAACAGAATCTGGTCACCGGCACGCATTTCTTCAATAACGATGGCATGCGGCCCTTTGAAGAACTGGTGGGAGACTACGTCCGCGAGTCCCAGAGCCTGGTGCTATACCGGGTAACCCCGGTTTTCCAGGGAGATGAGCTGGTCTGCCGGGGCGCCTTGATGGAGGCCATTTCCCTCGAGGACGATGGGGAAGACATCCTGTTCTGTGTCTTTATTTACAATGTTTTTGACCCTTCGGAGCATACGCTGATTGACTACAAGTCAGGCCGGACCTATGAGGGCGAGCTGGAAATTGCCCAGGAAGGCATGAGCGGCGGCATCAGCCAGAGCGAGCAGGAGAGCGGAGAGGTTTATACTTATATTGTAAATACCCGTTCCGGCATCTTCCATTATCCCGACTGTGAAGGGGTTGAAAAGATGAGCGAGCGGAACAAACAGGAATTCACCGGAACCAGAGAAGATGCGTTGGACGCCGGCTACTGGCCTTGCCCGCACTGCAATCCGTAAAAATCTAGAACCAGATTGTAGGCTCGTAGCCTTCGAAAATGACGGTATCGCGGCCTTCTTCGTTAGAGGCGTTCTTGCTGGTCCAGCAGACATTTTTGGCGCCCATCTTCAGGGCAGCTTTAACCGGAAGCGGCATGGCTGTGATTTCATAGGCAATAAACTGCGGTCTGCCCAGGAAATTCAGCAGGCATCGGGACATCAGATAACTCATGACCTTGTTCTCGGATTTTCCGTAGCCTTCGATGCTGCAGGCAAGCTGGCCGCGCACAATTTCCGGGGCATTTTTTCTGAACCAGCTGACGATGCGGGGATCAAAGCTCTCGATACAGTATTCGCCCTCGTAACCGGCCAGGATTTCATAGGTTTTCTCGCAAAGCTCATCGTTTTGGGGACCGGTTTTAAGCTCAACAATCAAAGGCGCGCGGCCGTTTACCGCAGCCAGAACCTCGGTGAAAAGCGGGATTCCCTGCTCGGTTCCCAGCAGCCGGAGCTCTTCCAGCTCTTCCAGAGTTTTGGAGTCCACCCGGGCATCCACGCCGCAGACGCGTTTTAGATCATCGTCGTGGAAGACCACAACCTGACCGTCTTTGGTCAGCTGCACATCCAGCTCGGAGCCATAACCGGCTTCGCAGGCGGCGTTAAAGGCTGCAATAGAGTTTTCCGGAATGCCCTTTTCCAGGTTGTGAAGGCCTCTGTGGGCAAAGTTCCGGTTCTGAAACGGCGCATAGGCTTCTTCATCCACTTTGGCCGGCGCGCAAAGGAAGGCGCCAATGCCCAGCATAGAGCCCGCGCCGCTGATAAAACCAAACAATTTATTACTCATGTCAATCCTCCTGTTGAACTGAAAGTCCGTCCCTTATTTTAACACATGATATAGCATTTTTCCATGGTTCATGATAAAATGATGAGAAGCGGGAGGATTTTCAAAATGAAGCTGAATTATTTCCGTACGATTTGTGTTGGATTTGCATTTTTCCTGATCTGTGCTTTCTGGCAGGCATATGACACCACAATCCCTTTGATCCTGACCAATAAGTTCGGCATGAGCCAAACCTGGTCCGGCCTGATTATGGCTCTGGACAATATCCTGGCGCTGTTCATGCTGCCGCTCTTTGGCGCCATTTCCGATAAATGCACCAGCAAGCTGGGCAGGCGCACGCCTTTTATTTTAATCGGAACCATCGCGGCCGCCCTGTCCTTCGTGGCCTTGTCTTTGGTGGACGGCCTGCAGCTGTCCCATTTGCAGGCGGTGGCCAAGATTGATGACGCCCAGGCCCTTTCTGTTATTTATCAGCAGGAAAAGGACGTCCAGCTGATTACGCCGGAAGGAGAGAGCTTTGTTCTGGCGGATATCTATACGGAAGATGAATTTTCAGCCATCCGTTCCCAGATCCAGAGCGAGAACGGAAAGACCGTTACCAATCACGCCTACACGAACTATGTGGTTCCGGCCCGCCAGGCCTTTGCCGCCGGCGTGACACGGGAACAGGTGCTTCCTCTGGTTTTGTTTGTTGTCTTTTTGCTGGTGACCCTGATTGCTATGGCCACGTTCCGTTCGCCCGCGGTGGCGCTCATGCCGGATGTGACCATGAAGCCGCTTCGTTCCAAGGCCAATGCGATCATCAACCTGATGGGGTCGGCAGGCGGCATCCTGGTGCTGGGGCTGGGCATGGTTTTTGCCACCAGCTCGGTTAAGAATTCTCTGATGCCTTATACCGGATTCTTCTGCACGATTGCCGGAATTATGCTGGCGGCGCTGGGCATTTTCATGCTTTCCGTCCGGGAACCCTTGTTTGTGAAGGACCGGGAAGAAAAGGAACGGGAATTCGGCATTGCGGACGAGGAAGAGGCCTCTGCCGAGAATGCCGGAAAGAACAAGCTGGGCGCTGCCCAGAGAAGATCGCTGATCTTTATCCTGGCCTCGATTGTGCTCTGGTTTATGGGCTACAACGCCGTCACCTCCAAGTACAGCGTATATGCCAGCAATATTCTGCATAAAGATTACAACATGACCCTGATTATTGCGCAGGGCGCAGCGATTCTTGCCTACCTTCCGGTGGGTATTGTGGCCAGCAAAATCGGACGCAAGAAAACGATTATCGCCGGCGTAGTGATGCTGGCGGTGGCCTTCCTGGCGGCTGCCTTGATGAATTCCGACAGCCCCACCCTGCTGATGAACTGCATGTTTGCGCTGGCCGGCATCGCCTGGGCAACGATCAATGTCAACTCATTCCCCATGGTGGTGGAGATGTGCTCCGGCGCGGACGTGGGCCGATACACCGGCTTTTACTACACCGCTTCGATGGCGGCTCAGGTGATTACGCCGATTATTTCCGGCTTTTTGATGGATCGCTTTGGCATGCGGATTCTCTTCCCCTACGCGGTGATCTTTGTAGCTCTGGCGATCCCGACCATGCTCCTTGTGAAACACGGCGACTCCAGGCCTGAAGCGAAAAAAGGTCTTGAGGCGCTGGATGAAGATATGTAAAAAGGAAAAAGTGAATGGTCTTAGATGTTTTACTGGATACGCTTCTTGACGCCCTGAAGATGGCTCCGATTCTGTACCTTGCCTATTTGCTGATGGAGGTGCTGGAGCATCATGCAGGGGAGAAGATGAACCAGGCGATTGCCAAAGTGGGCAAGGCAGGGCCGCTTTTGGGCGCTGCCCTGGGGGTGGTGCCCCAGTGCGGCTTTTCCGGGGCTATTGCCGGCTTTTATGCAGGCGGCGTGGCAACCCTGGGAACCCTGATTGCGGTGTTTATGTCTACCTCGGACGAGATGCTGCCGCTGATGATCTCCGAAGGCGCCCAGGCCGGGGTGCTCTTTAAACTGCTGCTGGCGAAATTTGCCGCCGGACTGGTTTTCGGATACCTGGTGGATTTTGTCTTTCACGGACATACCGAGATGCATATCGAAGAGATCTGCGAGCAGGACCACTGCGACTGTGAAAGCCACAATGTCTGGGCCTCTGCGGGTATTCATTGCTTAAAGGTCATGGGCGTCATTCTGATTGTCACATTTTTGCTGAATCTGGCCTTTGAGCTTGGCGGGGCAGACTTTTTCAGCAGACTACTTCCGGATGTCCCGGTGCTGTCCGAGCTGATTGCCGCTCTGATCGGGCTGGTGCCCAGCTGCAGCGCCTCGGTGCTTTTAACGGAGCTGTATCTGAACGACGTCATTCATGCGGGAGCCCTGATCGCCGGTCTCTCGGCCAATGCGGGCGTGGGCCTGGTGGTGCTCTTCAGGCAGCACCGGCACATGTTCGGCAATTTTAAAATAACCGGGCTTTTGTATGTATGCAGTGTGGTGGCCGGCGTGCTGCTGGGGCTGATGTTTTAATAGGAGGTTAAGATGGCGCTTACGGTTAATTTAAGATATACGGGAGAAAATGGCAATGCCCTGAAGTTTGCCAGGGAGATGATGGAAAGCGGAACCGTCTCCAAAATCCGCGCGGAGGCGGGAAATCTTCGGTATGAGTATTATCAATCCCTGGAAGATCCGGAAACCGTGCTGCTGATCGACAGCTGGGAAAACCAGGAAGCGATTGATATTCATCACGCCTCCCCCATGATGCAGACCCTGGCTGCGCTCAGAGATAAATATGATCTGCACATGAGCGCCGCCAGATATGTGGATGCGGAAACGCCGGAATCGGAAAACCAATTTATCCGGCAATAAACAGACAGCCCCCGTTTGAGCAAAAAAAATCCCCCAAACGGGGGAATTTTTTTAGATTTTCTTCACGCCCAGCGTAGCGCTTACGCCGTTGATGTCCCAATCTTTCACATAGAAGGTTTCATCGGCTGCGGAGACGATTTCATCGCAGAGGGTATCTGCCTTGATCTGCGCAGCGTTGGCGCTGAAAATGGCGGAAAGCTTATCGTTCTCAGCCATATAAATCTGAATATGGTCGGTGACCTCGAAACCGGCTTCCTTGCGCATGGTCTGCAGCTTGGAGGTCAGCTCGTTGACAAAGCCTTCTTCAATCAGCGCATTGGTCAGGTTGGTGTCCAGAGCAACGGTGATGGCTCCCTCGGACTGGGCGACAAAGCCCGGGACCTGACTCATTTCGGCCAGCACATCCGCCTCAAAGAGCTCAACCTTCTGGCCATCAAAGTCGAAGGTGAGGGCGCCGCCGCCGGTAAGGGTCTTGTAGGCAGCCTGGCCATCGGAAATTTCGGACAGGGCCGCGCGGATCTTGCCCAGCAGCTTGCCGTATTTTGGACCTACGGTGCGAAGCTGAGGCTTGAAGGTGTAGCTGACAAATTTGCTGGCATCTGCGGTAAATTCAACTTCTTTAATATTCAGCTCGTCAGCGATGATCTCGCAGAAGTAGTCGGCCAGGGCTTCCGGCGCCTGGACGAACATCTTGGAGAGGGGCTGACGGTTCTTGATATTGGAAAGGTTGCGGGCTGCGCGGCCAAGGGTGGTGACGGAGAGAACTTCCTCCATGGATTTCTCCAGCGCTTCATCGATCCAGGCCTCGTTTACGGAAGGATAATCGCAAAGATGGATGCTGGAGGGCGCGGAAGGATCGATGCCCACCACCAGGTTGCGGTAGATATCCTCTGTCATAAAGGGAATCATGGGAGCGGCAGCCTTGCAGATGGTGACCAGGGCGTGATACAGGGTCATATAGGCGTTGATCTTGTCCTGCTCCATGCCTTTTGCCCAGTAACGCTCGCGGCCGCGGCGCACATACCAGTTGGACAGATCATCCACAAAGCTCTGCAGCTCTCTGGCGGCCTCGGGAATCATGTAGTTTTCCAGATCGTGATCCACGGCTTTCACCACAGAGTTCAGCTTGGAAAGAATCCATTTGTCCATAACGGACAGCTTATCGTACTCCAAGGCATATTTGGTGGGATCAAACTGATCGATTTCAGCGTAGAGCACATAGAAGGCATAGGTGTTCCATAAAGGACGAAGGAACTTTCTCTGGGATTCGACCACGGCCTTGTCGTGGAAACGGTTGGGCAGCCAGGGCGCGGAATTGATGTAGAAGTACCAGCGGATCGCGTCAGCGCCGTATTTGCCGAGGGCTTCCATGGGATCCACCGCGTTGCCCTTGGACTTGGACATTTTCTGTCCGTCGCCATCCAGCACCAGGCCTAACACAATGACATTCTCGTAGGCGGGCTTGTTGAACAGCAGCGTGGATTCGGCCAGCAGGGAATAGAACCAGCCTCTTGTCTGGTCGACGGCTTCGGAAATGAACTGTGCCGGGAACTGCTGCTCGAAGAGCTCTTTGTTTTCAAAGGGATAGTGATGCTGGGCGTAAGGCATGGCGCCGGAGTCAAACCAGCAGTCGATGACCTCCGGAACACGTTTCATGCAGCCGCCGCATTCGCAGCGGACCTGAATCTCATCGATGTAAGGACGGTGAAGCTCAACGTTGCAGGCCTCCTTGGAAGGATCGGAGCTGGGGCTTCCCAAAACGGTGCCGGCGTCAGGCCAGTTGATGGCCCTCTCCTTCAGTTCCTGCCGGCTGCCGATGGCGGTGCGCTTTCCGCAGTCCGGGCATTCCCAGATATTTAATGGGGTTCCCCAGTAACGGTTGCGGGAGATGCCCCAATCCTGGATGTTCTCCAGCCAGTCGCCGAAACGGCCCTTGCCGATGGATTCCGGGATCCAGTTAATCTGGTTGTTGTTGCGGATCAGGTCTTCTTTTACATCGGTCATCTTGATAAACCAGGATTCCCGGGCATAGTAAAGCAGGGGCGTATCGCAGCGCCAGCAGAAGGGATAGTCGTGTTCAAACTTCGGCGCGTCAAAGAGCAGGCCCTGTTTTTCCAGATCCACCAGGATCTTGGGATCGGCGTCTTTGACAAACAGACCGCCATATGGGGTGTTGTCCGTCATGTTGCCGCGGCCATCCACCAGCTGGACGAAAGGAAGATCGTATTTGCGGCCCACCTTGGCGTCGTCTTCACCAAAGGCCGGGGCAATATGGACGATGCCGGTTCCGTCGGACATGGTAACATAGTCGTCACAGGTTACGAAGTGGCCTTTTTTATGCTGTTTGGCAGCGACCTCAGCGGCGCAGGCAAATAAAGGCTCGTATTCCTTGTATTCCAGATCGGTGCCTTTGTACTGTTCCAGAATTTCATAAGCCTTTTCACCCTCGCGGGCAAGGGATCCCAGCACCTTATCCAGCAGGGCTCCGGCTATATAGTAGGTATAGCCATCCGCTGCCTTGACCTTGCAGTAGGTCTCCTGCGGATTGACGCAAAGACCGACGTTGGAAGGAAGCGTCCAGGGGGTGGTGGTCCAGGCCAGGAAATAGGCATCCTCGCCTTTTACCTTAAAGCGGA
Organism: Bacillota bacterium; assembly: GCA_017634575.1. Taxonomy (GTDB): domain Bacteria; phylum Bacillota; class Clostridia; order Lachnospirales; family Bianqueaceae; genus RUG760. The sequence continues at coordinate 34,516 of JAGBND010000151.1, read as the reverse complement.
CGACGGCAGAACGCTCTTTTACGTTCTTGTAGCCCTGAGCGACCTCGTGAGAAGAGAGCGGGGTTCCGCAGCGAGGGCAGTAGGGCACGATCTTAAAGCCCTTGTAGAGCAGGCCTTTGTCGTAAATCTGTTTGAGCGCCCACCACTCGGACTCGATGAAGTCGTCATGATAGGTGACATAGGGGTGTTCCATATCGGCCCAGAAGCCGACCTTGCCGGAAAACTCTTCCCACATGCCCTGGTATTTCCAAACGCTTTCCTTGCATTTCTGGATAAAGGGGGCCATGCCGTAGGCTTCAATCTGCTCTTTGCCGGAAAGGCCGAGGGCCTTTTCGATTTCCAGCTCCACCGGCAGTCCGTGGGTATCCCAGCCTGCCTTGCGGGGCACCATATATCCCTTCATGGTGCGGTAGCGGGGGATCATGTCTTTGATGACGCGGGTCAGCACGTGGCCGATGTGGGGCTTTCCGTTTGCGGTTGGGGGACCGTCATAGAAGGTAAAGGTGGGGGCGTCTTTTCGAAGCGCCAGCGATTGCTCGAAGATGTGCTGGTCCTTCCAGAAATCCAGCACGCGGTTTTCGCGCTCCGTGAAATTCATGTCCGTTGCGACTTTCTGATACATAAATCTGCTCCTTTTATAGTATGTAACGGTTCAGAATCTTCTGCTTTAATTCTGAACGGATTCTTAACAAGCAAAAATGTCCCTGCAGAATAAATCTGCAGGGACGTAGTTTACGTGGTACCACCCTGATTGGCGCTCTTTTCGATCTCAGGCAAGATCTTCGTCTGTAACGGGACGTGCCGTGATCTGCTACTGGGAATCCGCGGGCGGTTCTGTTCACAGTCAGGCTCAGGAGTGATCAGAAAAGGCGGGCTTTATATCCTTTCACCAACCGGATACTCTCTGAAAAAGCAGGCGCCGTTTCACTCTCCATCAAAGCCAGTATCCGATATTTTACCATGCCATGAGGCTCTGTGTCAAGTAAATACTCGCGCCCTTTCCGGCTTAGCCGATCAGCATCCCCAGGATAATAGCCAGCTGGGCGAGGGTATAGGTGGGCATAATCCACCGCTCTTTTCCGTTCTTAAACAGGCGGAAGGCAAGAATCGAGTCAGATGTGATAAACAGCAAAGCGCCGATCAGGCAGATCAGGGCCCCCGCGCTGCGGGTCATAAACAGGAAAATGCCGGAAGAAAAAACCAGCAGAATCAGCATAAACAGATAAAGCACCAGGGGCAGACGAAGCTTGCTGGTTTGCGGCAGAAACAGCAGATGCCGGATCATCAGGACGCTGTAGAGCACGCACAAGGCGGCCAGCAGGCCAAGCAAAATAAAGGGCATGACGCTGTCTGCGGAGAAGATGGAGCCTGCGCCGGCGGATAGAAAGAATGCCAGACAGTAGAAGATATGTCCCAGTAAAAAGGAAGCAAGTCCCAGAGCAAAATACCTGGAAGACAGCTCCAGCAGAATATCCCCCAGCCAGCCAAACAGCAAAGCCAAAACAATATAGATGAGCGGCGGCTTTGGCAGGAAGGATATGGCAAAAGGCCAGCCCCAGTACGAAGAAGCCAGATAGAAGCAAAGAAGCAAGGGCATCAGTGTAAATTTCAAAACCCTGAAGCGACGGGTATAGAGCTTCAGATAAAAGCTTTTAACCGAGGCTTCTTCCAGGGTGCCGTTTTTCAGACGGCTTCGTTTATCTGCCCAAAGGCAGTCGCCGAGACTGCAAAGAATGTAAAGAACAAGAAACAGAAGACTGATCATCGATGGCCTCCATTTCGGTCTTGTGAATAAAAGCAGCAATACAATCCATCAAGGCAAGGTAAATTGATTTTTTAGCGGCTGAATCAAACGCTCATTCCCCGCTGCACCTGGACGGGAATCAGCTGAAGCTCATCCTTGACAGGGGTCTGGTGGATCAGGGCAAGAAGCATTTCCATGGCGGCGGTGGCGATCATATCGGGGTTTTGCTGGATGGTGGTAAAAGGCTTTTCACAGTAGCGGGAAACCCGTTCGCCGTCAAAGCCAATGACCTTTACCTCCTCCGGAACCAGGCAGTTCATCTCCCGAAGCGCAACCAGCGCACCGTAGGCCCGCCAGTCGCTGCAGGCAAACACGGCATCGAAGCTTTGCCCCTTGGCCTTCAGGTAGGCTATGATATCGTGGGCGGAAAAAAAGGCGGATTTAAATGGCTCGCCGTCGTGGATATAGATATCTTCGGTATTTTTCCCGGCGCCGGCCCACTCATCCAGAAAACCCTTGATGCGCAGGGAGTCCCCCTGGGAGGTGTGGCGGTTATTCAAGATCACCGGAAGAAAACAGCCGTTTTCGATAAACTGTCTGGCCGCCAGCCGGCCGCCCACATATTCATCGGAAAAAATGGCATACCTTTTGCCGTGATAAGAGGCCTGTGAGCCGCTTAGCACATGGATCAAAGGAACAGAAGAATCCAAAACGAGTCTGGAAAGCGGCGTGCCCAGCAGAATAATGCCCTCCGGTTTTTCCGAGATGAGCTGAGCCAGCAGGGTTTCCTGGGACTGGTTTTCGAGATAGATCTGAAGCAGGATGCCCTTGCGGGACAAATACCGGGTCAGGCAGGTCAGGATATTGTTATAAAGTTCATTTGCCAGATCGGTGACAACGGCAGCAATCACGGGAAGAGATGCTGACGGTTCTTCCAGAATATAGCCTTCTTCCTTCAGTGCGTCGGTCACCTGCTTTGTGGTCTCCGGTGAAAAATGACCGATTCCGGAAGCGATTCGGGAAACGGTTGCCGGAGAAAGATGAAGCTCCCTGGCAATTTCCCGGAAGGATTTCTTTTTTGAAGCAGCCATAGGCGTAAGCCCCTCTTTAAACAGTGTAGATACAGGGATTATACATCATTCAGACGGTAAATGCAACATGTTGCGTAAAAATTCGCAAATTGTTGCATGGACGGTTGACGGTAATTTCATCCGTATGATACAATACAGGCAGATTGAAAAAGGAACGGAGGCGGAAAGCGCGGCAAAAAGATAAGAGGCAATCCGATGTTCTGAAAACATCCAAACCATATAACCTATATAAGGAGATAACTTGAAATGAAGAAATTAGCAATCGGAAACGATCATGTAGCCGTAGAGATGAAAAAAGAAATCATGGCCTATCTTCAGGAAAAGGGCTATGAGGTGATCAACGTGGGAACCGATGAAGAGGGAAGATTTGATTATCCCATTTCCGGTTATAAGGTCGCCAAAATGGTTGCGGCCGGCGAGGTGGATGGCGGCGTGCTGATCTGCGGAACCGGCGTGGGCATCTCCCTCTCCGCCAACAAGGTGAAGGGCATCCGCTGCTGCGTTTGCTCCGAACCCTATTCCGCCAAGCTGTCCAAACAGCACAACAACACCAATATTATCGCCTTCGGCGCCCGCGTGGTGGGCGTGGAGCTGGCCAAGATGATCGTGGATTCCTGGCTGGAAGCCGAATTCGAAGGCGGACGTCATCAGAGAAGAGTCGACATGATCCGCGAGATCGAAGAAACCCAATCCCTGGGTGCCGCAGAATGAGCAAGAAGACAGGCGCCGGAAAACTGCTTTGCCCCAGCCTGATGTGCGCTGATTTCGGTCACCTGGCGGAAGATGTAAAAGTACTGGATGAGGCGGGGACGGATATTTTTCATTGTGATATTATGGATGGCACCTTTGTCCCCAATATTACCATGGGCATTTCTGATGTGAAGGCTGTAAAAGCCACCACAGACAAACCTGTTGACTGCCATCTGATGATTGAAAACCCATCCGCAAAAATGGACTGGTTCATTGACGCCGGGGCGGATATCATCTATATCCATCCGGAAGCGGAACGGTTTGTGGCCAGAACCCTCAGTCATATCCGGGAAAGAGGCGCAAAGGCCGGGCTTGCCATCAATCCGGATACATCGCTTTCTACCGTGGAGGAGATGCTTCCCTTCTGTGACTATGTGATGGTCATGACGGTCAATCCGGGGTTTGCCGGACAGAAATTTATTCCCTCCACCAGGGATAAAATCCGCAGGCTAGCCGGGAAGAAGGCGGACTACGGATTTAAGATCATGATCGACGGCGCCTGTTCACCCCAGGTGATTCAGGAGCTTTCCGCCATGGGAGCCGACGGCTTTGTTCTGGGAACCAGTGCCCTTTTTGGTAAGGGAAAACCCTATAAAGAACTGATGGATGAGCTTCGGGCTTTGTAGGATACAAAAGAAACCAGCCTGCAAGGCAACGGTCAAGGCTGAATGGCTGAATGATGAACTTTAGAAAGAATCGAATGCAATGAGTTTTCCTGAAAATTTTTTTGGGGTGCACCTCTGTCAGCGCCGCCCAGATTGAAGGCGGCTGGAATGAGGGCGGAAAAAGCCCGGTGATGCTGGACTATGCCGGCGTCGCCTCTACCCATACAGGATCCCGCCCGGTTTATTATGTAAATGCAGAAGGCAAAAGGGAGTCCCAGACTATCACTATCTGGATATGGAAAACAGCAAGAACGCGTCCCTATAATGAAGAGATAGAAAGCCTCGCCTTTGGTCTACAGCCAAAGGCCCGGAACGCCTCGCCCCTGGGATCTAAACCACGGGTGGGGCGTGTTTTTTTGTTACCGGAAGATTCATTGGCTTTTTCCGGAAAACTTGATTTTTGGTGTTGACAGTGCAGTCGGAATGTGATAATATACCGCTCGGATCAAAAATTGTATCATTTGAGACAGGTTTTGAGATGAAACTAACAAAATCACAACAGGAGACCGTGAAGCGCTGCTTCCTCTTCAAAGGAATGGAGATGGAGGAAACGGCCAGGGTACTGGAAAGGTTTGAAGCCAGAAGCTTTCGGGGAAATGAGCAGATCTACACCCCCGTGGCCTTTGAAAGGGCCCTGGGGATTGTGGTAGAAGGCGAGGTTTCCGTACACAAGCCTGGCGGAGCACAGCTGAATGTGATTCAAAAGGGCGGGTGCTTCGGCGCTGCTGCCTTGTTTGACGAAAGCGATCAGGACTTTTCCTATGTAACGACCCTGGTGGCCCATAAAGCCTGTCAGGTTGTTTTCATGTCCGACGAAGATCTGGAAGCATGTTTCAGGCTTTACCCGGTGATGGCGATGAATTATATCCGGTTCCTTTCCGGAAGAATCCGTTTTCTGAATCGCCGGATCGACAGCTTTACTTCACCCACTTCTGAGGAGGCGTTATTCAGCTATCTGAAAGAACAGGCAGCGGATGGTACGAAGGTTCAGATTACCAGTTTTGCCAAATTGGCAAGAACCCTGTCCATGAGCCGGGCGACCTTGTACCGGGCTCTGTCCAAGCTTGAAGCGGATCACCGAATCCAAAAAGATGGGAATGAAATCATTCTTGTGAGCAAATGATACCGGCAGGCATTTTCAAAAGAAAAGGTTTACCTGCAGGATCGGCGGTTAGGACGCCGGTCAGAGCGAATTGCCTGCAGAAAAGCATTTTGCAGGATAGTAAGGAGACACAAATGAAAAAAGCACTTAGCATCATGCTGGTTCTGGTGATGGCTTTAGGCCTGATGACCGGATGCAGCAATGGCACACAAAGCACAGAAACCAGCGCAGCACAGCAGAGCTCCAAGGCAGAAGAATCTGCTGCTGAAACCTCCGCCGAAGCTTCCACAGAAGCCTCTGCAGAAACTTCCACAGAAGCCTCCGCAGAAACCTCTGCAGAAAGCGCCGCCGAAAGCTCTGCTGAATCATCGGCAGCCGAGGAATCCGCAACTGCAGAGTCCTCCACCGAAGAAAGCACTGCTGAAGCCGCAGAGTCTTCCGCGATCGCCCCTGAGAATACAGAGACAGTCCGGATTGCAGCCCTGAAGGGCCCCACTTCTCTGGGTATGCTTCGCATGATGGATGCAGCCGAGAAGGGTGAAGCTGCTGACGATTACCAGTTTACACTGGCCGGCGCAGCAGATGAGATCCTTGGCGACATTATCCAGGGCAACTTCGATATCGCTGCTGTTCCGATCAATGTGGCAGCTGTTCTTTACAACAAGACAGAAGGCAAGGTTCAGCTGGCTGCTGACAACGCCCTTGGTGTACTTTATCTGCTGGAGGCCGGCGATACCATCCATTCGATCGCAGATCTGGCCGGCAAGACCATTTACACCACCGGTCAGGGCGCTACCCCTGAATATACCCTTAACTACGTGCTGAATGCAAACGGCCTGACTCCTGGCGAGGACGTGACGGTGGAATACATGTCTGAGGCAGCTGAAATCGGCGCACAGATTGCTGCCGGCAACTGCGAAATCGCCCTGGCTCCCCAGCCCTATGCTACCGCTATTCAGGTTCAGAACGAAGGCTGGCATGTTGCTCTTTCCATGAACGATGCCTGGAATGAAGTCTATCAGGACAGGGGCCTGATTTCCGGATGTATTGTGATTCAGAAGGCGTTTGCCGAGGCTCATCCCGAGGTAATGGAGCGGTTCATGGCTGCCTACAAGGATTCTGTTGACTGGGTCAATGCAAATCCTGCTGATGCCGGAGCCCTTGCTGAGCATTTCGATATCACCAAGGCCGGTATCGCCACCAAGGCTATCCCGCTTTGCAACATCGTGTGCATCAGCGGTGATGAAATGAAGGCTATGACCGCAGGTTATCTGCAGATCCTGTTTGATGCCAATCCGGCCTCCGTTGGCGGCACCATGCCTGCGGATGACTTCTACTACGGCGCAAACTAATTCTCAATAATGAAAAATCCTAAACAACTATTTACTGTCCGAAAGGTCGGCATCGGTTTTCTGGTGCTGGCCTTTTGGCTATTCATCTGGCAGATTGCATACAGCCTGGTTGGCAGCGACCTGCTGATCAGCTCTCCCATGACGGTTCTAAGGCGCTTTATCCAGCTTGCCGGCACGGCAGAGTTTTGGCTGATTATCGGCAGATCCTTTGCGCGGATCATGATCGGCTTTTTGCTGGCTCTATTAACGGGAACCCTGCTGGGCACCATTACGTCCCATGTCCCGGCGCTGGATCAGCTGATCCGGCTGCCCATGAGCATGATCAAGGCCACCCCTGTGGCTTCCTTTGTGATTCTGGCCCTGATGTGGCTTTCCGGCAGAAATCTTTCCATTTTTATCTGTTTTCTGGTGGTGCTTCCCATGATCTGGACCAGCGTGGATCAGGGCTTCCGCAGCGTGGATCCCAAGCTTTTGGAGGTTGGCAAGGTCTTTCATCTGTCTATCGGGCAGCGGATCCGGGCGATCTATGTGCCGGCTATTCTGCCTTATCTTCTCTCAACCCTCCGGGTTGCCATCGGCTTTGTATGGAAGTCCGGCGTGGCCGGCGAGGTTATCGCCGCGCCACAGGGCACCATCGGCCGCCAGCTTTATGACGCAAAGGTATATCTGGAAACGGCAGATCTCTTTACCTGGACCTTTGTGGTCATTGTATTGTCCATCATTATCGAAAAGCTGGTGATTCTTCTGATCGACCGGGTTGCAGCAAGATACAGCGCTTTGGGCGCCGCCGGAAGAGAAACGGAACCAGAGGAGCATGCGTTTGCTGAAGAAGATGATTCATTCATCAATCAAGAAAATAACGCATTCCCGGATCCATTCAAAGAAAAGGAGACAAAGGCATGAAGATTTCTATCGAACAGCTCTCCTTTTCTTATCCTGCCGAGTCCGGAAAAAATCAAGGATCGAAGCAGGTGCTGAAGGACATTTCCTTTTCCTTTTCGGACCAGCAGCCTACGGTGCTGCTGGCGCCCTCCGGAAGCGGCAAAACCACCCTCCTTCGCCTGCTGCTGGGCTTTTTAAAACCCGACAGCGGCAAAATAGAAGGCCTCACATCCGACACCCGGATCAGTGTCGTCTTTCAGGAGGACCGTCTCTTCGACACCATGAATGTCTATGAAAACTGGCGGATTGCCGCCCCGGCCCTTGGCAAAGACGAAGCTGCATCGCTGTGCCGGGACCTCGGTCTATCCCCCGCAGTTCTGACACAAAAACCAGCCACCCTCTCCGGAGGCATGCGCCGAAGGGCCGCCGTCGGCAGAGCCCTCTTGTTTGATGCGCCTGTGATACTGATGGATGAACCCTTCCAGGGACTGGACGATAAAACCAGAGACATCGTCATTCGCACGGTGAAAGAACGCTGCCGGCAAAAAGCCCTGCTGCTCATCACTCACGATCCGGAAGATGCAGAAAAGCTTGGCGCAAAAGTAGAGAAACTGTCGTAAAGAAGGCACGTCGCCGCCGCCAGCAAACTTGCCTGCATACTCTGCCGCCATTCTGCCCAGGAATAAAATCCTGGGGATGTGCGGAAGCCGTCTGCAGGTAAGTTTGCTGGCGGCTCTGCCTTCTGGGAAAGAAATCCCTCTTCTTTTACTTTTGCGCCACATGTGAAAGATAGCACACCTGCCACACAAAAAGCAGAGCCCCCGGAAGGTCTCTCTGCAGACGGCTTCCGCAGCATCTGAAGGATTTTTTTCTTGGATAGGATTGCGGCAGAGTATGCAGAGAGACCTTCCGGGGGCGACCCTTTCCTGTAAATTTGCAAAAGGATTAGATTTGTGGTAGACTAAGCCAAGTCTGCCACATTTTCATATATAGACGACAGAGGTGAGATAGAGAATGGAACTGAAAATGCGCACGGCCGCGGTGATTCATCTGGATGCGCTGGCGGCAAATATAGAAAATATTCAAAAACGGCTTCATAAAGGATGCGATCTGATTGCGGTTATTAAAGGCGATGCTTACGGGCATGGCATTCGCGGTATTTATCCGACCATGAAAGCTGCCGGCATTCGAAAATATGCGGTGGCTGTGTGGGAAGAGGGCAGAGAGCTGAGAGAAGCCGGGGCGGAAGAGGAAGATATCTATCTGCTGGGAGATACCTGGGACGATCAGCTGGAGGAGCTTTTCAGATGGCGTCTGATTCCCGCTGTTTTTTCAGTAGAAACGGCTCAGCGGATCGATGAGCTGGCATCCATGGCCGGGGTGGTGCATCCCGTGGATATTGCAATCGATACCGGCATGAGCCGGATTGGGTTTCCGGCCGGGGAAAAGGCGGTGGCGCCGATCCGCAAAATCAGCCAACTGCAGCATCTGAAAATAGTCGGCGCCTTTACCCACTTTGCAAGGGCGGACGAGGCGGATGGCATTTCCATGAGAAAGCAGCTGAGCAAATATCAGGAAACCCTTGCCCTTGTCAGAGAAGCCGGAATTCAGATCCCGCTGGCCCATGTGGCCAATTCGCCGGCTATTTTGCTGCACGATGAATCCCAGCTGGATGCGGTACGGGCCGGTGATGTATTGTTCGGTCTTTGCCCGGTGGATGAAGAGATCTGGCCAGGGACGGGTCTTCGGGAGGTCATGACCTGGCATACCCATGTGGCCATGGTAAAAACGGTGCCGGCCGGAACCGAGGTAGGATACGGCGGCACATACAGGACAGAAAAAGAAACCCGGATTGCCACCATCCCGGTTGGATTTGCCGATGGCTATAGCCGCAGGCTTTCCAATTTGGGCTGGGTGACAATCCGGGGTAAAAAGGCTCCGATTATCGGAAGAGTCTGTATGGATCAGTTTATGGTGGACGTTTCAGACATTCCGGATACGCAAAGAGGCGATGTGGTGGACCTTTTGGGCGGCGAGATGTCCATTCTTGCCATGTCCACGCTCCTGGACCAAAATGTGGATGAGATCGTCAGTATGGTTTCCAAGAGGGTGCCAAGACTGTACGTGGATTAAAAAACTGTTTTTCTCTTTGGATCGTGGAATTCTGTCATGCGCTGCTGATAGACAGCGAAATCAGTTAAATATATTGACAGAACTAATAAAATTAGATATATTTAGGAGACGTCTTTTTTAATCACACAATTGATTTTGTATGAAGGAAAAGGCCCTTTTGACAAAAAAGAGATTCGCATGACAATCCAAGCATGCGGAAATATACAGAAAAGTGTAGAGTGATCATGAAAAAGTGTAAATTTTTTGTTGCGTTTCTGATGGGAAAGCTCAGTCTGGTCGCGATTAAAATACTTTCACGTTTCGTAAAAAAAGAAGGGACAACCCTGCCTGGAAATATCGTTTTGAAAATCTGTCCCGAGTTTTTAAAGTATATCGGCAAGCCTTCCAGGATGATAGCCGTGACGGGAACAAATGGCAAGACAACCACCAACAATATGATTGCCGATGTGCTTTCCATGAACGGATATAAGGTGCTTTCAAACCGGGCCGGCGGAAACATTGCAGCCGGCATCGCTACCTGTCTTCTTAGAGGCGTCGATCTTTTGAACCGGTCCCGTTACGACGTGGCAGCCTTAGAGATTGATGAACGCAGCTCCAAAAGAATTTATCCTTATGTTCAGCCTGATTTTATTGTATGTTCAAATTTGAGCAGAGACTCCTGCAAGCGAAATGCCCATCCTCAATATATTTTTGATTTTATCGATCAAAATCTGCCGGATCGTTCTGTGCTGATTCTGAATGCCGATGATTTGATCAGCAGCAGGCTGAAAAAAGAAAATGCCAGAGTGTATTACGCGATTGACCGACAGGAAAGTGATAAAACCGAACCCTTCAATATCATCAACGATGTGCGGATTTGTCCGAACTGCCAGGAAAAACTGGTTTTTGATTATGTCCGCTACAATCATATCGGCCATGCGCACTGCCCGAACTGCGGACTGGAATCGCCAAAGCCCGATTTTCATGTGACATCCATTGATGAGACCGCAAAGCAGATTACGGTTTCCGAAAAAGGAGAGATGCAAACCTATCCCTTGGTCTTTGACAGTATTTTCAATATTTATAACGAGATTTCTGCCATTACGGCCCTGAGATCCTTTGGCCTTGGACACAAACAGATCGCAGACGCCCTGAAGAAAGTATCTGTGGTAGGCTCCAGATTCAGTCAGGATGAGGTTAAAGGAATCCGGATCATATCCACCATGACAAAAGGATGGATCGCGCCATCCTGTTCTGTTGCTTTTGATTTCGTAGCGAATTTTCCCGGAGAAAAAGAGATTGTCGTTATGATTGAAGATACGGATGACAACATCCAGTCTTCAGAGAATCTCTGTTATATTTACGATACCGATTTTGAATTTCTGAACAAGCCGGATATCCGGCATATCACGGTATGCGGCATTCGGGCTAAAGACTATTTACTGAGAATGCTGCTTGCAGGCATTCCAAGAGAAAAGATCAGCTGCGTCAGGGAAATACCGGAGATTGCAGGGACGCTGACGGTAGAAAAAGGCGTGGACTTTCATATTATCTACGATCTTCACCAGATGGAAGCGTTCCATCAGATTCGAAATCTGGTGATCGAAAAAATCAAGCAGGAAGGTTAATCCATGTGGGTTGACCTTATATCGGAGGAATAGCATGAAGGTTGAAGTTTTATTTTCGGAAGCCTGCAATTTGTACGGGGATCTGTTCAATATGAATTATCTTGCAGCTTCCGTTCCCGAGGCTGAGTTTATCTATACCGGTTTTAATGATGTCCCTGCTTTTGCTGGTGAAAAAGTTGATTTCATCTATCTTGGCCCCATGACAGAACGGGATCAGGAAACGGTGATTTCCCGTTTAAAGCCTTATCGGGAAAGGATCATCGAACTGATTGAGCAGGATGTGGTTTTTCTGTGCACGGGAAATGCCTTTGAAGTATTCGGCAGCTATATAGAGACGGATGAAAAAAGACGGATTGATTGCCTTGGGATCTACGAGGGCTACGCCGTGAGACGTCTTATGAACCGGCACAATTCTCTGTTTTTGGGTACATTTAAGGATGCCGGGCAAAACAGCAGAGAGATTATCGGTTTTAAATCCCAGTTTACCCATACCTATACGGACAACCGGAAGGGCTATGTGTTTGCAAAAACCAGAGGCTACGGGATTAATCCGGACAGCGAATTTGAAGGCATCCGGATGCATAACTTTTTCGGGACATATCTGATCGGACCGATCCTGATCATGAATCCGTATTTTGCCAAATACCTGCTTTCTCTGGCAGGAGTTGCCGAGCCGAAGCTGGCCTTTGAAAAAGAGGCTTTCGAGGCGTACGAAGTGAGACAGAAAGAGTTTCATGATCCAAAAAGAAGTTTTGATCAATAAGGAAACCTGATCCGGCTCATTTATAGATAGGGTATGCAATCAACGGTCTGATAAAAAAGAATCATAAGCGAGGAGAGGAAAAATGAACGGAACTTTATGGGCTATGCTGCCGCCGCTGCTGGCAATTGTGATTAGCCTGATCACGAAAGAGGTTAATCTGTCTTTATTTATCGGCATATTGGTGGGAGCCGGGCTTTTTACCGGTTTTCATCCCTTCGAGACGGTCATTACCACTTTTGATATTATGGCGTCCAAGGTTCAGGGCAATATGGGCGTTCTGATTTTTATTATCTTTCTGGGTATGATCGTCTATCTGATGAATCTGTCCGGAGCAACAAAAAAATACGCCCAGTGGGCGGTTAAGCGCATAAAGGGCAGAAGAGCTTCGCTGCTTTCTGCTGCGGCCCTGGGCGTTGTGATTTTTGTGGACGATTATTTCAACTGTCTTACCGTAGGAACGGTCATGGGTCCGATTTTTGATAAAAACCACCTTTCCAGAGAAAAGCTGGCTTATATTATCGACTGCACGGCAGCGCCGATTTGCATCATCGCGCCGATCTCGTCATGGGCGGCGGCCGTGACCTCCTCCCTGCCGGATGGAACAACCATCGATGGCTTTCAGCTCTTTCTTCAGACGATTCCCTACAATTTCTATTCTTTATTTACGCTGATGCTGATCCTGCTGACCAGTATAACGCTGATTGATTTTGGAAAGATGAATCAGTTCGAAATGGAAGCCCGATTGAAAAAATATGAAGAAAAGCTTCAGGAAGAAGATGAAGCGGCCTCTCGCGGACAGATTATCGACCTGATTCTCCCCATTGCCGGGCTGATTGTTTTTTCAATTGTTTCCATGCTTTATACCGGCGGCTTCTTTGACGGAGGCATCACGCTGGGTCAGGCTTTTGCCGACTGTGATGCGATCACCGGGCTGGCCATGGGCTCTTTCTATACCGTGCTTCTGGTGGCTTTGCTCTATCTGCCCAGAAAAATCGTGACACCCAAGGTATTTCTGGATGGCCTGGTCAAGGGCTTTATCCATATGGTTCCCGCAACCCTGATTCTGGTCTTCGCCTGGACCCTTGGCGGCGTCTGCGGCGGCGACTATCTGGATGCAGGCGGCTTTGTGGCTGAATTTGTCCAGCAGCATCATATCAGCTTGAAGTTGATGCCGGCGATTTTCTTCCTGATTACGATTCTTCTTTCTTTTTCTACCGGAACCTCCTGGGGAACCTTTGCCATTATGCTGCCCATCACGGTGTCGGTTATCGGTGAAAATTCTCCCACCCTGCTTGCCATCACGACGGCAGCCGTTCTTGGCGGCAGCGTCTGCGGCGATCATTTGAGCCCCATTTCAGATACAACGATTTTAAGCTCAACCGGCGCAGAATGCGACCATCTGCGCCACGTGGAAAGCCAGCTTCCATACGGTTTTCTGGTAGCGCTGATCAGCTTTGGCATTTATCTTCTGGCAGGCTTTGTTACCCAGCAGGCATGGATTCTGCTGATCCTTGGATTGGCTCTGGAAGCATGCCTTCTGCTGCTGTTTAAAAAACTTGGCAGACAATCTGAAAAGGTATAAGGATAAAAAACAAACCGTCCCCATGGGAGATTTCGATTCCCATGGGGACGGCTTTTTTTATTCTCTGAACTGATTAATATCCGCCACGGTGAACTGGTCGCCGATGCGTCTTAACTCATTCATGACCCGGCCGGTGGCTTCTTCATCCTGATACCAGTTGTCCTTGGTGATGTCATAGCTGGGAACAGGAATGACAGAAAACTCCACCTGTGGGAAGGCGGCCTGATAAGCCATCAGCACCCGGCGGGCCTGAAAGGCTTTGCAAACCAGAAGGGCAGAGCGGACGGAAACCTGTTTTTCATCCACCAGCTGACGGGCATAGATGCCGGCTTCTCTCAGGAAAGAGGACTCGTCCTCGCCAATGATGGCTTCCTCGGGGACATCGTTCTTTTGAAGCACGTCCATATAGAACTCATATTCGGTTTTATAATCCCCTGTATAGAGTTTTTTCTTGGTTTTCGGTCCGGGGAATTTGCTGGTGGCAATGGAAACGCCGCCGCCGATGAGAATCTGGGACGCATAGCCTTCATGGTAAAGCTGGGCGGCTATTTCGCAGGGCTCGGGATAGGAACCGCCGGGCACCATAATAATATCGGCATCTTTGGGGGAGTCTGATACGAAAATAAAATCGCTGATATCCTGAATAATATGGTTCATGGTATTCTCCTTCTAAACATAGCTGTAAGTCTGACTTGCCGGCGCCCCGAACGGAGCCGCTGCAGTAAAAAATATGTCAAATGATCCAGTCATTTTCCATCGTCTGGGATACGGAAATGGTACGGGCGGTATTGTATATGATCGAGTAGGGCGGGACGGATTTGGTCAGCCAGACACTGCCGCCGATGACTGACCCTTTCCCAATAACAACATCGCCCCCAAGGATGGTGGCGCCTGCGTAGATGACCACCCGGTCTTCCACATCGGGATGACGTTTGCCGCCCTTGACAGGATGTCCGTTTTCATCCATATCAAAGCTCTTGGCGCCCAGTGTAACGCCCTGATAGAGCTTCACATGCCGGCCAATCACGCAGGTTTCGCCAATAACCACCCCTGTGCCGTGATCAATGAAGAAATACTCGCCGATGATCGCGCCGGGATGGATATCAATACCGGTCCGGCTGTGGGCATATTCGGTCATCATGCGGGGGACAATGGGCAGGTTCAGCTCAAAGAGCCGGTGAGCCAACCGATAGATCGTGATGGTTTCAAAGGCCGGATAGGAGAGCATTACTTCTTCCCGGGATCGGGCAGCCGGATCGCCATCGTAGGCGGCCGTGATGTCTTTGTCCAGCATTCGGGCGATATCCGGCAGAGATTCCATAAAATCCTGCGTCAGTTTTTCGGATGCAGAAACCGGCCCGGTGATGACATCTTCACAGATTTCCAGCAGCAGCACCGAAGTCTCCTGCAGCAGCTGGGTCACCAGCGTGGCCTGGAACGCCCCTGTCATCTTTTTTTCATAGTAGATATTGGGGTACATAGCTGACTGAAGCAGATGGATCAGTCTTTCAACGCGGGTTTTAAGGGCGTAACCGCCGGTGGCGCTTTCGTGGAGACAGGTTTCTCCCAGCAGATGCTCGGCTATGCTGCCGGTCTCGTTGCGAAGCCATTCTGAAAACATACGTGCCTCCTTATGTAAAGATCAGGATAAAAGATCCAGCAGATCTTCTTTGGAAAGCTGAGAAAGGGAACCCATTTCTCCGGAAAGGATTTCCTCTGCCAGTTCCTTTTTGCTTTGCTGCAGGGTTTGAATTTTTTCTTCAACGGTTCCTGCTGCAATCATGGAGTAGACGGTGACGGTATGGGTCTGCCCGATTCGATGGGCGCGGTCGGTGGCCTGGTTCTGAGCCGCCACGTTCCACCAGGGATCGTAGTGGATAACCACATCGGCTCCCGTCAGATTTAAGCCGGTGCCGCCAGCTTTCAGGGAAATCAGAAATACCGGCACGTCCCCCTGGTTGAAGGCCTCTACCAGCTCGAGCCGTTCTTTTTTGGGCGTGGAGCCGGTAATGGTGTAATAAGGAATTCCTGCTTTGGTCAGGTCTTCGGAAAGAAGAGAGAGCATGGAGGTAAACTGAGAAAACAGCAGGATGCGGTGCTCCGCCTCTATGGCGCTTTTAATCAGATCCAGGCAGGCTGCCCTTTTGGAAGAGGAGCCTGCGTAGTTTTCGAACAGCAGGGAGGGGTCGCAGCAGATCTGGCGGATTCTGGTAAGCTCGGCCAGATATTGAAAACGGTTTTTATTCAGGTCCTCCTTTGAGGCTGCAGCCAGCATCTGCTGCATGTGGGCAACCTGAGCGTCGTATAACAGTCGCTGATCCTTATCCATCTGCGCGTACCGGGTCTCTTCCAGTTTGTCCGGGAGTTCCTTCAGCACATCCTTCTTTAATCGTCTCAGAATAAAGGGGGACACCATCTGCTTCAGGCGCTTTTTGGCTTTTTCGTCGTCCTTTTTGACAATGGGAGATTCAAAATCGCCTTTGAAGGACGGATAGGCATATAAGAATCCCGGCATCAGATAATCGAAAATGCTCCAAAGCTCGCTGAGGCGGTTCTCAATAGGGGTTCCGGTCAAGGCGAAGCGCGTGTGGGCCTTTATTTTTTTGCAGGCTCTTGCGGCTGAGGTTGTCTGGGTTTTGATGTATTGAGCTTCATCGATGATTTCATAATGGAAGGTGATATTCTGATACAGTTCGACATCACGCTTCAAAAGATCATACGATGTGATCAGAACATCCGGCAAAGAATCCGTTTCCTGATCCTGTATCCGGCAAAGCTGCGCATCCCGCTCCTTTTGGGCTCCGAGAATCAGCACGGACTTAAGGCGCGGGGCAAAGCGCTTGATTTCTTCCTGCCAGTTGTAGACCAAAGAGGCAGGACAAACGATCAGAGAAGGACCTGAAAGGCCCCGTTCCTTGTGGGAGAGCAAAAGGGTGATGACCTGCAGGGTTTTTCCAAGACCCATATCGTCAGCCAGAATGCCGCCGAAACCATAGGCTTCGATGGTGCGCAGCCACTGGTAGCCATAGACCTGATAGGGCCTTAGGATGGATTCCAGACTTTTGGGCGGATCGTAATCGGATTCATTAATGGTTTTAAAGTCCTTGGCCAGCTGTTTGAAGCGCTTATCCCGGTGGATATGAATCTGCCTGGATTCTTCTGCCAGCTGATCCAGATACAGGGTCCGGTAGGCAGGAAGCGGCAAGGAGCCTTCGGCCAGCTCTTCCGGCTTAAGGTGTAGGGAACCCATCAGATCGCTAAAAAGCGCCTGTCCTTCCTCCAGCATGATAAAGTCACCGCTCTTTAAACGATGATATTTCTTCTTTCGGGCATAGCTGTTCAAAAGGCTGATGAGTTCTTCTTTGCTTAGATCCTCGGATTCGACTTTCAGCTCCAGCATTCCGCTCGAGAGGGAAACGCCGACGGAAACGGGAGATTTGCGGCGTATCCTGACGCTGTCGAACCGATCTGTGCTGTGAACCTCCCCCAGGGAAAGGAGCATGGCAACGCCGGACTCGAAGACCGCATAGATGCTGTCCTGATCTTCGGGACAGGAAAATACCTTGCCGGAAGGATCCGTTTCAGGAAAATAGCGGGAGATGGCCTGCAGAATATTTCTTTCTTTATAGGCATCCCGAATGATTTCGGAGGAAGTCTCCTGTTCATTGGCGGACAGGGAGAAAATCTGGTCATTGTAAGCGACCTTTGCCTCCAGGACTGGCCGGGAGGAAACAAGGTCCAGGTAAAAGGAAAAGGCAGGGGCAGGCGGCGTAAGGGCGGACAGGGCAGGAGCATCGATTTCGTTGACTTGTATGGTCTTTTTAAGCTCCGGGAGCATATAGTGATAAAAGGTCCCCAGTCGGTTCAAGCCGATGGTGATATCCAGCTCTCCTGCGCGGGTCCATTCCTGGAGCCTGGACAGTGCCCTGGTGCTGCCGGAATCGATTCGTTCAAGGCTATCGTCCGTCAAAAGATAACTGGCTTTTTCGCCTTGAATCAGATTGGGGAGATTCCCATAGAGATGAGCGCCCACGATCTTTTTGTTTTTTGTAAGGGGCTCCAGCGTCAAGGAAGCATCGAGAGTGCCGTCTGTAAAGGAAATGGTGGATGGAGAAAGGGAATTGTCCTTGTTGGCAAAGGCGGCGTCCTCATTTTTTAAGAGCTCAAACAGCCGGTCCAGAAGGGCGCCCCGGGGCTCAAAGAAGGATCCAAGTCCGGGAAGCTGACGCGAGGCGTGAAAGCTGAAGGAACGGTCCAGCTGATTGGCGTACCAGGATAAGGACTGATGCTCTGAAAGCAGCAGATCGAAATAGGCTTTTGATTTGGCATCAAAGCGGCAGGAAGAAAAGGAAATATCCGGCGCGCTTTTTCCGGTTTCCCATACGCCCTTGTTAAGGACCGTTTCCACGAACGGGGAGAGAGCGCGGATGACAAACTGCCTGGATCTTCCGCCATCGCTAAGGCCTGTTTTAAAGCCTAACAGAAGGTGGTTATTCTCTTTAACGAAGCGCGGGGTTAAGGAAACGGTGCCCTGATCGGAAAAATCCGACGCGTCTGATTGACTGTCTTTGACAAAATCGGTCAAAAGCGCAGAGGCGGCATAGCTTGTTTCATCGCCGAGCCGGTTCTTCTGGAGAAATTCATCCAGAAGGATCAGCAGCGCTGCTTCGTGAGGGCAAATCCGGCGGATCAGGGAATAAGAGCCAAAGCGGGGATGGGCATCGTGATCCCTGATTTGGGAGCAGGCATAGTCCCTGCAGACCAGAGAGTAGAGCCGGTCGCGGGTGGCGAAGAGCTCGGCGGTAAACGGACTGTCTGCGCGGGTAAGGGTAACGGACAGGGCCTGGGACACATGGCGATGGGCTCCGTCCAGCGGATAGTAACCGGAAGAAACACTTAAGTTTTTGACGGCGCCCTGCGCAATCAGCTTTTTGGCCTGTTCCCAGACGCCGGCGGTGATTTTCAAGTTGCTGGTCAGCAAAGAGAGCCGGTAGTACCGGTTTTCATCGTTCTCAGGCTTGAAAGGGTGGAGCAGACTGGTGGAAGAGACCGGAAGCCCGAAGGAATTAAAGCTTCCATATCCGCGATCCTTAGAAGGCATTCTGGGTAGACTCCTCGGCAAACTGTCTCGTATACAGATTGTAGTAATATCCTTTTTGCTTCATCAGATCCTTGTGGCGGCCCTGCTCGATAATCTTGCCGTCTTTTACCACCAGGATCACATCAGCCTGACGGATGGTGGAGAGACGGTGGGCGATCACAAAGGAGGTGCGGCCCTTCATGAGATGCTCGATGGCATCCTGAATCAGTTTTTCGGTGACCGTATCGATGGAAGAGGTGGCTTCATCCAGCACAAAAATCCGGGGATCCGCCAGAATGGCTCTGGCAAAGGACAAAAGCTGTTTTTCGCCGGTTGAAAGCAGATCGCCGCCTTCTCCCACATCCGAGTCGTAGCCCTTTTCCATGCGCTCGATAATGCCTTCGGCGGAAACACTTTTTACCGCGGCTTCGATTTGCTCCATGGTGGCGTCCGGCTTGCCGTAAAGCAGATTTTCCTTAACTGTTCCGCTGAACAGGTGGGGCGTCTGCAGCACATAGCCGATATTGCTGTGCAGCCAGAGCTGCGAGCGCTCTCTGGCGTCTCTTCCGTCGATGAGAATCTGGCCGCTGGTGGGCTCGAAGAAACGGCATACCAGGTTGACCAGAGTGGATTTTCCTGCGCCGGTTTCTCCCACGATAGCCACATTGGTGCCCTGGGGAACCTTCAGATTGAAGTGCTCCAGCACATATTCGTCCCCATCGGGGTACATAAAGGATACGTCACGAAATTCCACATCGCCGTGAAGGGGCTCCCAGTTTTCCTTTTTGGGGTGGAAGGCATCGCCGTATTTTTCGATGATTTCCGGAGAATCGGCAACGTCAGACTTGGTTTCCATCAGACGGGTAAAACGCTCGATATTGACCTGAACGGTGATCAGGTCCGAGACGGCGCGCACAATCCAGCGGATCGGCTCCATCAGGTTCAGGGCGTAGTTGGAAAAAGCAGCCAGGGTGCCCAGCTCCATCAGACCTGCAATGGTAATGTGCCCGCCCCGCCACAGCACCAGGGCCAGGGCGATGTAGGAAGTAAAGGTAATGGTCGAGATAAATAAAGAACGGTAATGGGAGGTTCTGGTTGCGGTTTTGAACATACCCCGGCTGGTCTTTCCGAAGTCCTCCTCCATCCGCTCCTCCGCCACCAGGGTTTTGGTGGTTTTGGCGCCGGTGATGCCCTCGTTAAAGCCGGAGGAGATCTGGGAGTTGATCTCCCGGACCCGGCGGTTCAGCCTGACCAGATGACGCTGGAAATACACAGAGGCCAAAGCGGCCAGGGGAACGATCACCAGCACCATCAGCGCCATTTTCCAATTTAATAGCAGCATGACCACAATGGCGCCGATCATGTAGGTCAGGTTCCAGACGCCGTCCATCAGACTCCAGGAAACCAGGGCGCCGATGCGGCCGGTGTCGCTCATGACCCGGGAATGGATATAGCCGACGCTGTTCTGATTGTAATAAGAGAAGGAAAGGGTCTGCAGATGATTAAAGCTGGCGCGGCGCATATCCTTCGACACATTCATTTCAATCCGGCCGGCCTGGGAGGCGCTGATCATGTTGATAATGGTCTGGAAGGTCAGAATGCCCAGATACAGCAGAATAAAGGGAACGAGGGTATCCAGTGTTTTCAGTTCAACAAAGTGGTTGAGGGCATACTGCTGGAACAGCGGCGTCAGGGTATCGATAAACCCGGCCAGCAGGCACAGAAAGGCCATGCAAAAGATGACCTTTTTCAGCGGCTTCACATAAGGGCCCAGCTTGGGTATGCCAAAATATTTTAAGGAGACGTATTGCTGCTGCTCCTTTTTGGTTTCTTGTTCAGACATAGATCAATTCCTTATCAGATATTAAACAGCTCTTTAACCGGCTTCCGTCTCCAGACCCTGCTGGAGATCGTAAATCTTGCGGTATACGCCATCCTTGCCAATAGATCCTGGTGGGATCCCATTTCCACGATCCGGCCCTTGTCCAGCACCAGAATGCAGCTGGCCTGCATGAGGGTCGTGACCCGGTGGGAAATCAGGATAACGGTTGAATCGCCCAGCGACTGGGAAAGCGCATGACGGATTTTGGCATCGGTTTCCGCATCCACGGCAGAAAGGGAATCATCAAAAACCATCACCGGCGCCTTCTGGGTCAGCATGCGGGCAATGGCGGCCCGCTGCTTCTGTCCGCCGGAGAGGGTTACGCCTCTCTCGCCGACCACCGTATCGTATCCGTTTTTAAATTCGGTAATGGCATCATCCACACAGGCGATTTTGGCTGCGTTTCGGATTTCCTCCATGGACATGTTCCGGTCTGTAATACCGATATTTTCACTGATGGTGCGGCTGAAGAGGAAAGGCTCCTGCAGCACCATGCCGATCCGGCGCCTCAGATCCTGAACCTTCATATCCCGTATATCGATGCCGCCGATGGTGATTTTTCCGTTTTCTTCCGGAAGATCGTAGAGCCTGTCCAGCAGATGCATCAGAGTGGATTTGCCGGAACCGGTGCTGCCCAGGATGCCAAAGGTGGTGCCGGCGGGAATGGTAAAGCTGACATCCTCCAACACGGGCACGGAACCATCGTAGCCGAAGCTGACATGGTCGAAGACGATATCTCCGGAAAAAGCCCGATCGGTTTCTTCCTCGCTGACGGCGTCTTTTTTATCCTCTTCCACAGGAGAGTTCATGATATACATAATACGGTCAATGGAAATTCCAGCCTTGGACATTTCGCTGATCACGCGGCCAAGCTGCCGGACGGGCCAGATCAGCATACTGTTGTAAGATAAAAAGGCGATGAATTCGCCGGCGCTTAAGCTGCCGTTCACACAATAGATGGATCCTAGCACGAGAATCAGCATGATCTGCAGTCCGCTGATAAAATCACCGATGCCCCAGAAAATCGCCATGAGCCGCATAAGAGATACCCACAGGCCGGTGTAGTACACATTCTGCTTTTCAAAACGCTTGCGTTCAAACTCCTCGCGGCCAAAAGCCCTTACCACCCGCACGCCCGTCAGGTTCTCCTGGGCGATGGTGGAAAGAATGCCTTCGTTCTGGTCGCATTTTTCGAAGCTGGAACCGATGCGGCTGTGGAAGAACATGGAATATCCCACAATGACCGGAATGGAGCAGGCCGCAATCAGGGCAAGGCGCTTGTCCATGGAAAACATGAAAAATAAAGACAGCCCCATCATAATGACGATGCGCACGACGGATACCATCTGCTCGGCGACGAAGATCCGCACCCTTTCTGCATCGGAGGTGCAGCGCTGAATAATATCGCCGGTTTTGTTTTTCATATGCCAGGCGAAGGGAAGCTTCTGGATATGAGCAAACAGCTCTTCACGAATGTTCTGGTGCAGCTTCTCGGCGGCAATGGAGTTGGTCTGGTTGGTGGCATAAAAAGCGATGCCTACCAGAAGGGCCAGAGAGCCGATCAGCAGCGCCACGAGCCACATATGGGACCGAAAATACGCTGCGCCGCCCAGAGATTCCAGCCAGGAAAGCACGAAGGGCGGAACATTAAAAGGAGCCTGGCCGATCACAGCATCCACAAACTGCCGGATAATCTGAGGAATCAGCATTTCCAGCAGGGTATTGACAAAGGACATGATAATGCTAAGTATAAAGAAACGGGTGCATCCCTTCATGAAATGCGCCACCATCGATGTTTTGGTATACACAGGTTGTTGATTCATAGGTATTGATGAAAAGGGGATTTGTCATTGATTTCAGCATATCGCCCAAGGAATAGTTAGTTTCATCTAAAACATGCTGAAAAGTAATGATTGATTTTTGATCTTCCAGGATTTAATATAGGGAAGAAGAAAGTGGCAGGCGGAAAGGTCCTTTTTAGTCGGATCCGGGCCATAAAAGCCCTTATTTACCGCAACTTCTGATTCTAAACGATATAGAAAAGGAAGTCAATAGTTCGTATCTGTACAATTAAATATTTATGGTTTTACAGAATTAGTAAATATGAATATCTTTTCAAAACAGAAAGGCAAATCATGAAATTAAGTCCCAATCAGCCCTGCTGGTGCGGCAGCGGCCGCAAGTACAAAAAATGTCATATGGCGCTTGACGAGAAGGTCAGACTCTACAAGGACATGGGAATTCCTGTGCCGCCGCATAAGCTTTTGAAGACCCCTGCGCAGATCGAGAAAATGAAAGAATCCGCCAAAATCAACATGGCGTGTCTCGACGCGGTCGGCGAGGTGATCAAGGCCGGAATGAGCACCCAGGAGATTGATGATATCATCTATGAGGTGACCACCAGAGCAGGCGCCATTCCTGCGCCCCTGGACTATGAAGGCTTCCCGAAGAGCGTCTGCACCTCCATTAACGACGAGGTTTGCCATGGCATACCGGATGAGCATATTATTCTTCAGGATGGGGATATTATAAATGTGGATGTGTCCACTATCCTGGACGGTTATTTTTCGGATTCTTCCCGCATGTTCCTGATTGGCGATGTTTCGGAGGAGAAGAAGCGCCTGGTTCAGGTGACAAAGGAATGCGTGGAGCAGGGACTGAAGGCCGTGAAGCCCTGGGGCCGTCTGGGAGACGTGGGCGCAGCCGTCAATGCCTATGCCAAGGCGCATGGTTACAGCGTGGTGCGCCAGATCGGCGGACATGGCATCGGTCTGGAGTTCCATGAGGATCCCTGGGTGAGCTTTGTAACGGAGCCCGGAACAGGCATGCTGCTGGTGCCGGGTCTTACCTTCACCATTGAACCCATGGTCAACATGGGCGGACCGGATATCTATACCGACGAGGATAACGGCTGGACGGTGTACACGGAGGATGGCCAGCCCTCTGCGCAGTGGGAGATTATGGTTACGGTCACCGAGGATGGTTGCGAGGTGCTTTGTAACTGACCCTTCACACGTAGAAGGATCCTTATCTTCGAGGGTCAGTGTGAGTTTGCCCGCGGGCAAACTCCGAAGATTGAAAGGGTTGATGACCCTTCGCATCTTGGAGGGCAAACTCCGAAGGTTGTTGTAAGGATGAATAGAGACGAATCAATGGAGCGGACGGCGAGGATTCAGGAATGGATCGGCGCGCAGGCGCCGGTACTGCTTCCGCCGTTCAAAAAACATTTTCAGGAACTTTTAGCGCCGGACAGGAATGACAGCCATCCGGCGCTGTTTTCAAAGCGCCTCATGCAGGAATTCAGCGTTTTATCGGCGGAAGTCTTTCAGGCGGATCCATATTTGAAAGCAATGGAACCTTTAATGGCCCGGCTGGAGTATGAAGGCGGAAAGATCCGCTCGGGACCTTTTACGCTAAGTCTGGAGCGCTATCAGTCCGGAGAGCTTTTCGCCTGTGATGTTCCCTCCGGAAGCGAGCTTTCAGCTGAAGAGGCAGGGAACAGCCTGATGGTTCCCAGGATCGGATGCTTCGACAAAGAAGTGAAATTCCTCTCCGTTTTTGAGGATGTGATTCCATGGATGAGCATCTGTCCATCGGAGATGAACTCGCTCAAGGCGCCGATCCAGCATGCTAAACGCTTTTTGAAACAAAGGGCGGAACGGTTCTCGGACCTGAGAATACTGGTGCTGGGCCTGGGGCTGGGTTATTTTCCTTTTCAGCTGCTTCATGAAAAAGCTGTAGAAGAAATCGTGATTGTGGAATACTCCCGGCAGATTATCGACCTTTTCTCAGCATATCTTCTTCCCTGTTTTCCTCATCCGGAGAAAATCCGCATTGTGCAGGGAGATGCCTTTGACTATCTTCGGCGCGTCCGGCCAAGACCGCTTCCCGAACCTCGGCAAGACCGGCCTTCTGAAAAACAGTCCGGATTGTCAGGCAGCCTGGAGCGCGTAACAAACCAAACAGACAGCTGGGAATTCGATTACGTATTTGCCGATACCTGGGAAAGCCAGTTTGATGGCGCCAAGGATTATCTGAGGATCAAACGACAGGAGAAACGCCTTGATTCGGCAGAGGGTCTGCCGGTCGGATTCAGCTATTGGATCGAACCGCAGATCAGGGCGTATCTGAAAGACCTGGGGCTTGACATAGACCTTGACTGTAAGTAAAACATGCCTTCTCCGCTGCAGATGGGGGAGGATCTCACAAAATACGAAAACGGTACATAGTAGTAAAAGGAGGATCGTTCCATGAAAATTGCGGTAAGATACTATACCAAAACCGGTAACACGAAACGCCTGACGGATGCCATCGCTGAAGCGGATGAGACAGATATGAAGGCTGCCGCTGAATTCGCAAAAAAGATTGTCGGGTGAGCCATGGCAGGTCAGTTTACGATTCCTGGAAATCCGCCCCTCAGACTGGACCGGCAGCTGTCCTTTACGGCGGAGATTGATCAGATGACTGCCATCGCCCGGCGAACCCTGCTGCTGGACAAGAGCCGCCGCGAGAATGATGCGGAGCATTCCTGGCACATTGGCGTGATGGCCATGCTCTTTCAGGAATACGCGAAAGAACCCGTGAATGTGGGCCGGGCGGTGCAGATGTGCCTCGTCCATGATCTGGTGGAGATTTACGCCGGAGACACCTTTGCCTATGATCAGACAGGCAACCTCAGCAAGGCGGACCGGGAGCAGGAAGCGGCTGGCCGTCTGTTTTCCCTGCTGCCTGCGGAACAGGGTCAGATCATCCGGGATTTCTGGGAAGAGTTCGATGCCATGGAAACGCCGGACTCTCAATATGCCGCCTGCCTGGACCGGATCCAGCCGCTGCTTCACAACATGCTCACCGATGGGCATACCTGGCATGAAAACGGACCGGAGCATATGGTTACCCGGTCCATGGTGGAAAAACGAAATGCCATTGTCAAAGCGTTCATGCCGGAAGTGTATCAGTGGATCAGCCGCTGCCTGGACGAGGCCGTAGCCCGGGGCTGGCTGAAGGACGAGTAAGCTTGTCCTGTAAGGCTGTGTGATCAACAATCGTTTTTTAGTAGGAGTATGATGGATGAAACAAAGTAAAATCCGGGAAGAAGATCTTTACTGGCAGGAGGTGGAAACCAGGCATCTGGTTCAGGATGAATGGATCGATTTTCGAAGCACCACCTATCACTATCCGGATGGACGGGAATTTTCCCCTTTTTACAGCTTCAGCCGGCAGGACTATGTGGTCATAGCCGCGACCGATGAACAGGGAAATTATATATGCGTCCGTCAGTTCAGATGGGGAATCCGTCAGGTGACAAATGAATTCCCGGCAGGCGGAATTGAAGACAAAGACAGCACCCGCGAAGAAGATCCGAAGCAGCAGACGGATGGTTCCGGAAGACTGGATCGGATCCGCAGACCGGATCCCGCGGGAGCGGAGCAGATTGAAAAGGCGCTTGCCGCCGCGAAACGCGAGCTTTCAGAGGAAACCGGCTATGTCAGCGACGAATGGAAATTCCTGATGGTGCTGCCGTCCTATGCGACCATGTCTGACAATTATGCCTATCTTTTCCAGGCAAAAAACTGCCGCCTGCAGGAAGCGCTCGATCTCGATGATACCGAATGTCTGAGACCGCTGCTGTATTCAAAAGAAGAGATGGAGGACCTGATCGGGAAAGGACAGTTCCAGCAGACCACCAGTCTGCTGGCCTGGTATCTGATCCAAAACCAAAAAAGATAACTGAGCCGCGGCATTGACAGTAAAAGGCCTTTCATACTATAATATATTTTCAGTGCCGAGTGCCTGATCTATACATATATCTCTGCCTGGCAGATGAAGATAATCAAGAAATCCGGAAAGGAAAGCATATGCTGGAACTTAAGAATATATCATACGAAGTCGATGATGAGAGCGGTTTTAAGGAGATCATCCAGGACCTTGATCTGGTCATCCAAGATAAGAAATTTGTGGTCATCACCGGTCCGAACGGCGGCGGCAAATCCACGCTCGCCCGGCTGATCGCAGGCGTTATCAAGCCCACGAGCGGGCAGATCCTGCTCGACGGGGAAGATATTACCGATAAGAGCATTACCGAAAGGGCCAGGCTCGGCATCAGCTATGCGTTCCAGCAGCCGGTGAAATTCAAAGGCATCCGGGTCGTGGACCTTTTGAGGATCGCCGCCGGCAAACAGCTGAGCGTCTCCCAGGCATGCCACTATCTGTCCGAGGTCGGTCTGTGCGCCAGAGACTACATCGAGCGCGAGGTCAACGGCAGTCTGTCCGGTGGTGAGCTCAAACGCATTGAAATTGCTACCGTCATGGCCAGAAAGACCAAACTGGCGGTCTTTGACGAGCCGGAAGCCGGCATCGATCTGTGGAGCTTCCAGAACCTGATCCGCATTTTTGAAAACATCCGCGAAGAGATCAAGGACAGCTCGATCGTGATCATTTCCCATCAGGAGCGGATCCTGAACATTGCCGACGAGATCGTGGTCATAGCCGACGGAAAGATTTCCGATCAGGGCGAACCGGCCAGAGTGCTTCCGAAGCTTCTGGGAACCGAAGCGGCGGTCGATGCCTGCGCCAGACTGCAGTAACCGCAGCGGCTTCTGACTGGTTTTTGAATTGATTTTGGTGCTTTAGAAGAGCAGAAGGGTAAATTGAATTATGCCGAAAGTACAGTTAGACGAAATCCAGCGCCGCCTGATCCGTGAGATTGCCGATCTTCATAAAATTCCGGAGGGCGCTTACAATTTCCGGGCCAACTCCAAGCTGGCCGGCCGCAATACCACCGCGAATATCGATATTACTTCCAAAGAGGACAAGAGCGGTATCGATATTCATGTGAAAGCGGGCACTAAAAACGAGAGCGTTCATATTCCGGTTGTCATCAGCGACACCGGCATAAACGAGACGGTCTACAACGATTTTTACATTGGCGAAGACGCCGATGTGCTGATCGTGGCCGGCTGCGGCATTGACAACTGCGGCTCACAGAACTCCGAGCATGATGGCGTGCACCGCTTCTTCCTGGAGAAGGGCGCGAAGGTCAAATATGTGGAGAAACACTACGGTTCCGGCGATGGCACCGGAAAACGCATTCTGAATCCGGTTACCGAGTGCTACCTGGAAGAGGGCGCTTCTATGGAAATGGAAATGGAGCAGATCAAGGGTGTGGATTCCACCGAGCGCTCCACCATTGCCAAGCTGAAGAAGGGCGCTTCTCTGGTTGTCAAAGAACGCCTGATGACCCATGGCGATCAGACGGCGGTCTCTCTCTACAAAATCGACCTGGATGGGGAAGGCGCCAGCGGAGACGTGGTTTCCCGTTCCGTTGCCAGAGATAATTCCTATCAGAAGTTTGACGCCAAGATCATCGGCAACGCCCCTTGCCACGGACATACGGAATGTGATTCCATTATTATGGACAATGGCCGCATCCTCGCCGTTCCCGGCCTGGAAGCGAACGATATCGACGCCGAGCTCTTCCATGAGGCGGCTATCGGCAAAATTGCCGGGGATCAGCTGATCAAGCTGATGACCCTGGGCCTTTCTGAGGCGGAAGCCGAAGAGCAGATCATCAACGGATTTTTGCGCTGAACAAAAAAAGGCATCTGGATCACATCGATTCCAGATGCCTTTTGCTTTTTGGGCGTTCATGCGAAAGCGTCCCGGCGATACGATTATCTCATATCTTTTACATCAATGGTTACATCATCGTATGTCGCATAGCCGCAGGAGTCCTCGCTCAGGCTGACGCCGCCGGCCAGGCTTTTGCGCTGCATGCCCAGGGTCACTTCCATGCGCCCGGTGTGGGCTCCGGTCATGGTAAGATCGGCTTTGTAATGGACATCCTTTCCGGAGGTAAGGCCCGGATTGTTGGCCGTCTCATATCCGGACAGGAAGGTCTCGCCGTCATCGGAGAAGTTCTCATAGACCGTAGTGAAGGTGGGC
This sequence comes from Bacillota bacterium, assembly GCA_017634575.1. Taxonomy (GTDB): domain Bacteria; phylum Bacillota; class Clostridia; order Lachnospirales; family Bianqueaceae; genus RUG760. The sequence goes on along the minus strand of JAGBND010000151.1, from coordinate 5,942 downwards.
TGTCCTTCCTTCATTTCCACCGTTGTGGTCACCCTGCCGCTGTGAAGACCGGCGATCATGACCGGATACTGCTTGGAGGGCGCCTGTTTCAGAATGCCTTCTTTCGCATAAGGAATATCCTGGGGAACCGGCACGATGGGAGGCTTCGGGCCGGGAACATAATCCAGCAACTCGGCGATCATCACACGGTTCTGATTTCCCAGGCTTTTGCGCAGGCACTCATTCCACATCACCTTTTTGCCTTCCGGATGCCAGGACATCGGCGAGCAGAAGACGAAGCGTTTTTCCGGATCGGACAGATCCACGCCCTGATAGTCAAGCTCCCTCTTGCTGCGGTCCATGTGGACCAGCGCCGGCCCGATGCTTCCTTCGCGGAAGGAACGGACATCGGCAACCGCATACAGATAGGCGTTCATCGTCAGGCAGGATTTGGTTTCTTCGTTGCCCCGGCGGGGAAGAAGCCCCAGGATCGCGCAGTTGGTTTTGGAAGAGAAACGGGAGGACATGACCGCGCCAAGCTTTTCATCCGGTGAGATCATGCAGGTCTCGTCATAGCCGGGGGAAAGGGTTAAGGTGCAGGTCTCTTCGGAGTCCAGCGCCTGATACATGGAGTTGCCCGGGCCGCGGCCGATGCCTACAAAGCTGAGTCCCAGACCGCCGCGGACGAATTCCTTAACCTCTCCGCCGCGGACCACGCCCTGGAGCACATAGCCTTCCCGCTGGGGATCGGGTTCATAGGCCAGGGTTGTGCCGATATTCCGCACATGATCCAGTTCATAGCAGTCTTTTTCCCTTCTCAGCTCTGCCGCATAAACGGTGCCGGTGGCGCCGAGCGCTGACCAGGCGATGGTTTTTCCATCGGGAGAGACAACGTTTTCAGACCAGACCATCCACAGGCCGGGGGTGTTCACCAGCTCGTCCGGATAGTGGATCGGGATCAGCCTGGCAGAGACTGCGTGGTCGCAGTCCGGCTCGCATTCCAGAATCCAGTCGCCGATATAGGCGCGTTTATTGTCGTTAAAGGGCATATAGCGGTAACCGTTGGAACGGTAAATCGGCGTCATATCGCCGGCAAAGATCTCATGGACGTTGCTTCCGTCATCATTCATGGAAATAATGTGGTAGTAATTGTCTGCCTCTCCGGGAACATGATATTGCACAGAAACGCGTCCGCTGGGGGTATAGGTGGTAAAACCGGGATTCACCCCTTCGGGCATGGGAATGTCACGAACCTGAATGCTGCCGAATTCTTTTGAATCAATGGTGCGCATGGAAAAACCTCCTTCGTTTAAGTTGCGTTGTGATTAATTTTATTATATAATGAGGAAAGATAAGATACAATTGTTGATTTTCGTTCCTCAACAGGAAGGGGGAATTTTGTTGGATAAAAGGACCCTGAAAACAAAAGAAAAGCTGCGAAAAGCGGCCCTGGAGCTTAGCCGGACGATCCCGCTGGAGGAGATGTCCGTTTCGGCCCTCTGCAAGAAGGCTGGGATCAACAGGACGACTTTCTACAAGTATTATGCGGTGCCTGAGGATGTCCTGCTGGAAATGAACCGGGAGATGATCGACGAGATGCTGGAACAGATGCATCGGGAGGGAGAAGTAGAGCTCTATCCGATGCTGCTTAGAAGCTGTCAGAATCTGGTCGAAAAGGGCGCAGGCAATAAGAATGCCGCGCTGATCGATGAACGGATGGTAGAAATGGTTATGGACGGCATGCGGGAGCCCGAGCTTTACCAGAACAACGAGAAGCTTCATTTTATAGCCGGCGGGACAGCCGCGGTGCTAGAGCGGTGGCTGAAAGAAGATGCATCCAAACGCCGGAGCGCCCAGGAAGTGGCGGCGGAGCTGACCGGTTATATCCAGGCGGTGCTGAAATGAAGAGCCGGGAAGTGGAAATTGTCCGGTATCCGCAGATCAAGGGATTAAGTATTTTCCTGGATACAGTCTCTTACAGGACGCCCCATGTGCACGAGGAATTTGAGCTTATATGGATTCTGGACGGTCAAATGATGATCGGCGGCATCCGGCCGCAGCTGGAAGCAGGGGCAGGGGATCTGGTGCTTTTCGACCCCGGCCGGATTCATGAGTTTCTGGCAGAGGAGCCCTGCACCTTCCTGTGTTTCCAGATATCCCGCGAGCTTCTTTCATCCTTCTCGGGAATCGGTCTGATCCGGTTCGAGGAGCCGCTGTTAAAAGACAGCCAAAAAGTCAAATCCTTTCTAGCTAAGGCAGCATGGAGCTATCTGAATCAGCCTTCCGGCTATGAGCTGATCAGCTGCGGCCTGATGCAGCTGGTCTTTGGCCAGCTGATCGCTTCCGGAATGGGGCGGAAGGTGACCCCGGAGGAAAGGCACGAGCAGGAAGAGCGGGCCAGACGGATTGAGTCGGTCATTACCTTTGTGGACCAGAACTACATGCATAAAATCAGACTGACGGACCTGGCCAGAAGCGAAGGGCTGTCCATGGGATATCTTTCCCACTTTGTCAAGCAGGAGCTGGGGCTGAGCTTTCAGGACTATGTATCCCTGGTCCGGTTTAACGCAGCCAGAAAGATGATCGAAACCGATCCGGATCTGAGAATGCTGGATATCTGTTATCTGTGCGGATTTTCTGATTATCGGTATTTTTCCAAAATTTTTCTGAAACGGTTGGGAATGACGCCCGAGGAATACCGCAGGACCCCAAGGGGGCCTGCTCAGGAAGAAACCCGGATCCATCGAAGCGTCCATTCCCTGGAGCAGTTTTATACCCGGAGCCGGTCGCTGGAGCTTTTGGAGAGATATTTGAATGAATATATCCAATTAGTCTAATAACGGAAGCCAATCTATCATAGACATCTGCGGAGTCATTTCGCTATACTGAAATCAAATTGATCATGGTGAACACCCATCAGACAGGAGGTTTATAATATGCATATTTATCAGGTAACCGATCCTCAGTTCGCCCCTTACGGTCAGGTGGTGGAGGGATTCGACACCAAAAATCTGGTAGAAGCCCTTGCGAAAACCACGCAGCCCGCTGAAGGAACCGCGTATGTTCCTTCTGAACCGATTCTTGAGGCGCTGGAGGAAAAGAAATTTGCCGAGGACCATCTGTATGGCGGCATGCCGGTACAGCTGGGCTGGTGCAACGGCTTCAACACGAAGCTGAACTGCCTGGAATATCACCGGGATTCCGAATTCAATTTGGGAACAGAGGACTTCATCCTGCTGCTGGCCAAGGAAGGCGAGATCGAAAACGGTCAGCTGGATACGGCGAAGGTGAAAGCCTTCCGGGTGCCGGCGGGCGTGCTGGTAGAAGTATTCGCGTCCACCCTGCACTATGCTCCCTGCCATACGGATCCGGCAAAGGGCTTTAGAGTCATGGTAGCCCTTCCCGCCAAGACCAACACCGAAATGCCTGAGAATTTCGTTCCGGTAACCACGGAAGATCAGAAGCTCTGGGCCCGGAACAAATGGCTGCTGGCCCATGCCGAGTCCAAGGAAGCCGCCAAAGGCGCCTATGTGGGACTTGCCGGCGAGAACATTGATATCGCTTCGTCACTGTAATGCAAGAAATCATATAATATGGAGGAAACTTTCATGATCAACAACATTCCCGTAGTCAAACTTGGAATTATTGCTGTCTCCCGCAGCTGCTTCCCCATGGCGCTGTCCGAAAGACGCCGCGCGGCTATCAAATCCATCTGCGGCGATGCGCTGTACGAGTGCCCGGTAACCGTCGAGAACGAACTGGATGCCAAAAAGGCAGTGGAAGATGTGAAGGCTGCCGGCGTCAACGCCCTGGTGGTTTTCCTGGGCAACTTCGGTCCTGAAACCCCCGAGACCCTGATTGCCGACTGGTTTGAAGGCCCCATCATGTACGTGGCGGCTGCCGAGGGTGATGGCGATCTGTATGACGGCCGCGGCGACGCCTACTGCGGCATGCTGAACTGCTCCTACAACCTGGGACTTCGCGGCAAAACCGCCTACATTCCCGAATATCCTGTGGGCACCGCAGAGGAAATTGCCGAGAAGATCGGTGAATTCGTTCCGATCGCCCGCGCCATCCTGGGACTGAAAGGTCTGAAAGTCATTGCCTTCGGACCCCGTCCGGATGATTTCCTGGCCTGCAATGCGCCCATCAAAGCCCTGTACGATCTGGGCGTAGCCGTGGAAGAAAATTCCGAGCTGGATCTGCTGGTTGCTTATAATAAACATGCCGACGACGAGCGGATTCCTGCCAAGATCGCCGAGATGCAGGCGGAGCTGGGCGAGAAGAATCCCTATGCCGGCATTCTTCCCAGACTGGCTCAGTATGAGCTGACCCTGCTGGATTGGGCAGAGGAGCACAAGGGCGCCAGAGAGTATGTCTGCTTTGCCAACAAGTGCTGGCCGGCCTTCCAGACCGAGTTCAAATTTGTTCCTTGCTATGTCAACAGCCGTCTGGCGGCCATGGGCATTCCGGTTTCCTGCGAGGTAGATATTTACGGAGCCCTCTCCGAGTACATCGGCGTCTGCGTTTCCGGCGCGCCCACCACGCTGCTGGATATCAACAATACCGTCCCGGCTTCCATCTATGAAAAAGCCATCAAGGGCAAATATGACTTCAGACTGACCGAGACCTTCATGGGCTTCCACTGCGGCAATACCAGCTGCGGCCTGCTGAAGAATCCTCACATGGGCTATCAGCGGATCATGAAACGTGATCTGGAGCCGGAGCTTCCGGAGCCGGATATCACCCGCGGCACCATGGAAGGCAACATCGGAGCAGGAGAGATCACCTTCTACCGCCTGCAATCCACAGCCGGAACCGAGCTCAAAGCCTATATTGCACAGGGCGAGGTCATGGATGTGGACTGCGAGAGCTTCGGCTCCATCGGCGCCTTCGCGATTCCGGAAATGGATCGCTTCTACCGCCATGTGCTGATTCAGAAACGCTATCCGCATCACGGCGCCGTTGCCTTTGGCCATTACGGCAAAGCCCTGTTCGAAGTGTTCAAATATCTGGGCGTAAAGGATATCGCCTACAATCAGCCGAAGAACCTGCCTTATCCCACGGAGAATCCCTGGGCCTGATGGCAGTCTAAGCCTTAAGAACATATCTTTAAACATGCTCCGGGCCGGATTGCGCCCGGAGCTTGTATGAATTTTTATAGAAACGCCGAATCAGAAAGGAAAACAATTCCATGAAGTTTTTTATTGATACTGCAAATGTAGATGAAATCCGTAAAGCAAATGATATGGGCATTATTGCCGGCGTCACCACCAACCCCAGCCTGATTGCAAAAGAGGGCAGAGACTATGCGGAAACACTGGCTGAGATTGCGTCTATTGTGGACGGCCCCATTTCCGGCGAGGTTAAGGCTACCACCACCGATGCGGAAACCATGGTGAAAGAAGGCCGCGAGATCTACGCCCTCGACCCGAAGCACATGGTGGTTAAAATTCCCATGACCATGGAAGGCCTGAAGGCCATCAAACAGCTTTCCAAAGAAGGCATTCCCACCAACTGCACCCTGATTTTCAGCGCTAACCAGGCGCTTCTGGCAGCCAGGGCAGGCGCTACCTATGTCTCTCCCTTCCTGGGAAGACTGGATGATATTTCCTCTCCCGGCTTTGAGCTGATTGAAGATATCTCCGATATCTTTGCGCAGTACGACGATATCGACTGCCAGATTATTGCAGCTTCCGTCCGCAACGGCGTCCATGTCACGGAATGCGCGCTGGCCGGCGCCGATATTGCAACGGTTCCCTACAGAGTGCTGGAGCAGATGACCAAGCATCCGCTGACCGATCAGGGCATCGAAAAATTCAAACAGGATTACCTGGCTGTTTTCGGCGAGTAATCCCTTAAACGAAGGCTTTTGCCTGACAGATCGTCAAGGCCATGAAGAAACACAGGGGACGGTTCTGTGTGTTCGCGAGCGAACACACAGAACCGTCCCCTGTGTTTCT
>JAGBND010000150.1 GCA_017634575.1 Bacillota bacterium | reverse complement strand
CCACAAAAAATTTTTCTGGTTTATTTTCTGTACTTTTTAAGGGAAATTTTTTTCTGGTTTATTAGCGTTAATACACGTATTACCAGAAGCTCATAACCCAGTAAAGAATACCGTTGTAGTTGTAGCAGGCAATACCAACGCTGGTCATGGTAACATCCGTCAGGTTGTTGTAGTGATCGTAGGAGGTTGCCCATCCTTCGAAAACGGCTTCCGGTGAAGGATAGCCCCAGGCGATGTTTTCATGGCAGGGACCATAGTTGCTGTAGTGGCCGCCGCCCGGACGGTAGTGTGAGAAGGAAACGGTAATTTCGGTAGCTCGCACTTCCGCGAAGGCCTGCAGGTCATAGGACCAGCTAAGGGGCGCAATGCCAAGCTCAGCGCGCAGGTTGTTGGTCATATCGAAGATCTGAGAAGCATAGCTGTAATAGTAGTCGCCATCGGCCGGGATGTAATATTCAGGCTCCTGAGACTCTTCTTCGACAGGCTCCTCATAGGTTTCTTCAGAAGACTCCTCAACAGGCTCCTCGTAGGATTCTTCAGAAGACTCTTCATAAGATTCTTCGTAGGATTCCTCATAGGTCTCTTCATAAGATTCCTCATAGGACTCCTCATAAGTCTCTTCATAAGATTCTTCGTAGGTTTCCTCATAAGACTCTTCATAAGTCTCTTCGTAGGTTTCCTCGTAAGACTCTTCATAGGTCTCTTCGTAGGTTTCCTCGTAAGATTCTTCATAGGTCTCTTCGTAGGTTTCCTCGTAAGACTCTTCATAGGTCTCTTCGTAAGATTCCTCGTAGGACTCTTCATAGGCTTCGGAAGAGGCTTCTTCCACAGGTTCGGATTTGCCGGCAGCAGAAACCTTCTCGCGCCAGATCTTCATCTCGTTGCCTTCGTTGAAGTAGACAACGCTTCTGCCGTTCATATCGACGGTGGCGAACATAATGCTTTCCGGATTTTCAGGCGCCTTGTCGGCTTCCTTCATATCCTCAACGGCGATGATGGAGCCTACGATTGCGGTTGAATACACACGGCGTTCGTCCTTCGGGCTTTCTGCTTTATTATCCGAAACGGTCTTTGTCTGCTCAGTGCTCTGTCCGGAACCGGAAGACAGCTCCTGGGTAGCTGAGAGGGTGGGCGCTACATTCGGATCGAGCGCTGCTTCCTCTTCTGCTTCCACTGCTGCTTCAAGCGCCTTAACTTCGGTCATTTTCAAAACCTGACCGGTCAGATCCGCGCAAGGGGCCGCCACTGTCTGAGCAGTACGGGTACTGCAAACTTCAATTGGCTGCGGATCTTCCTCGACAAGCTGCACTTCCGGAAGATCAAGCGACGGCTGGCCTTCGGAAAGGGCCTGCTCATCGGCAGCCTGAATCGGGCCAAGGCCTCCGTAACTGATCAACCCCACGGACATTACCAGGACGATCAATAAAGCCAAGTAACGTTTCATATATACACCTCAAAAAAGTAATTTATTACGAATTTGTTACAAAAGTATAACACGTCCACGTAATAAAATCAACCGTTTTTCAGAAAAAATATTTCCGGAAGTGTAAATAAATTGTAACGATTCAGTCCTGAACCGGCCGAATGTTCTCCTCCGGGACAAAAATGGTCCGTTCATGGGTGTAGCGGACAAAACCGGGGGCCGCCCCAGCGGGCTTCTTTACGTACATGCGCCTGGTATGATCCACCGCCGGCTTCATGTCCTCTTTGCCGCTGCTGTAATAGGCGGCAATGCCGGCAGCCTCGAGGATGGAAACTTCCGTATAGTCCTGATTTTCCTTTAGATCCTGAATCTTTAAGATCACATGGGAGCCGGGACGGTTCTTTACATGAAACCACTCATCATACGGACGGGCTGTTTTGAAGGTAAGCTCGTCGTTTTGAATATTGTTTTTGCCCACCAGCCCCTCTACGCCTTCGGAAGTGACAAAGCGAAGCGGCACGGATTTTAAGAGATTCTTCTTTTGCTTTCGGCCCGACTTGGAGGTGTCGTGCTTCAGATAGCCCCGCTGATGCAGCTCCAGACGGATATCCGACAGATCCTGTTCACAATCCGCCAGATCCAGGGCCGAAAGGATATGCTCCAGGTATTCCTGCTCCTTCGCCGAGTCGCGAATCTGCACCTGGAGCGCTTCGTCTGTGCGCTTCAATTTGTTATACCGGGCATAATACTTCTGGGCGTTTTGAGCCGGGGTGAGGTTTTGATCCAGCCTGATTCTGACAAGCGGCATATCCTCTTCGTAGTAGTTCGGCAGATCGCAAAGGCTCATGCCTTCATGAAGCTGGTACACGTTGGCGGTAATCAGATCCCCGTAAATCCGGTATTTTTCCCGGTCCCTGGTATCTTCGATCTGCCGGGTCTGAAGGGCTGTTTTACGCCTTACCCGGTCCAGATTGGTATTCACCAGATGCCTCAGATCCTGAGCCTTCTGCTTGAGAACATCCTTCTTGCCCACCTGGGCATAGTAATCGTCCAAAAGGGACCAGAGATCCTCATATTCGGATGCAGGCAGGCCTTCCAGGTGCCTGTAGGAAAAAGGCGTAAAATCGTAGATGCCGCCGTCTTCCTTCCTATATAAAACCGGCTGATCGGGGCTTTCCTGATCCAATAACCGCTGCATAAACATGACATAGGCATCCCTTAACCGGTCTTTTTCCGCCTGCGTCAGCTCAAAAATGCTCTTTCGGCTGTCGATCTTTGCCAGATATAAAAGCTCCCTGGCCGAGAGCGGACAGAATCCGTAGATGGCGGTATAGAGTCCTTTTTCCAGACTTCCATGAATATCCATGTCCGCAAACAGCGTATCCAGCATCTCCGGCTTTTCCATCAGCTCCATAGGATCGGCCTTCTTATTGTGGGTCGGCAGATGGTAGCTCAGTCCCGGCCCGATTTGCCGGACGGAGCTCATGGAAAGGCTGACCCGGCGGATGGAATCCAGAATCCGATCTTCCCCGTCTGTCAGAATCAGGTTGGAATGCTTTCCCATCATTTCAAGGATCAAACTGCGTTCGCACCGATCCCCCATCTCGTCCATGGCTTCAAAGCAGATTCGGACAATCCTGTCAAAGGAAATCTGTTCGATTTTCTTTACCACTGCTCCGGAAAGATATTTTCGAAGCAGCATGCAGAACATGGGCGGCGAAAGAGGCGTTTCCGCTTTCTTTCTTGTCAGCTGGATTCTGGCCGCCCCCGCCGAAGCAGACAGAAGCAGATGATGCATCTGTCCGTTTCTTCGGATATTCAGTAAAATCTGATCCGCTTCCGGCTGATAGATTTTGTCAATCCGCCCTTCTGTCAGATCCCGCGACAGCGCCCTCGCCACCCGGTAAGTCATCAATCCATCAAAAGGCATAATTTCTCACTCTTTCAAATACTCTCTCAAACCATATAGATATCTGTTGACTGGTCTCTGGCGGTCAGGTCAATGGGGCCGCTTTTTCCCCATCTTTGCGACACAATCCCGCCAACGGTGGACAGCGCCAGCTGAGGCCGGTTGTTTTCTTCGGAAAGATGTCCCAACAAGAATACCCCGTTAGGATTTCTTTCCCGCACATGCTGCAGCAGCGCGCCGCAGTCCTGATTGGATAAATGTCCCAGATTGGAACGGATCCGGCGTTTCAGCACCATGGGATAGGGACCCTTCATCAACATATCGATATCATGATTGCTTTCAATAATGGCAATATCCGACTCGCAAAGATGCCGGTACATCAGCGGCGTGGCAATGCCGGTATCGGTAATCACCGAAACTTTCCTTCCGCCGCTTTCCACGGTATAGGCGCAGGGATCGTTCGCGTCATGGCTGGTGGGGATGGACTCGATGCGCAGATCTCCCATCCGGTAGCCCTTTCCGGAGACAATTTCCACTCTCAGCTCCCCGGGAACCTCACCGATGATTCTCTCCATTCCCTTCCATGTTCCGGCCGTAGCCATGACCGGAATCCGGTACCGTCTGGCCCAAACGCCTACGCCCTTCACATGGTCGGAATGCTCGTGCGTGACAAACACAGCATTAATGGAAGCCGGATCAATCTGCTTGGCCAGCAGCATTTTCTCGATATTCCGTGCGGATAACCCGATATCGATCAGCAGGCGGTATTCTCCTGTCTCTATAAACGTGCAGTTGCCGCTGCTGCCGCTGGATATAGCGCAAAATCTCATATATCTTGTCTCTCCCTCCAAAAACTGTCAAGCACCCCGGGAAGGGTTGTTTCATTTACCACTTCAGGCTCCTTCCACTCCGGCGGGAAAAGCCGCCTGTAACGGCTCTGGGTGAACCTCTCATCCATCAACAGAATCACCCCGCGGTCGGCTTCGCTGCGGATCAGGCGTCCTGCTGATTGAAGGACCTTACTGAAGCCCGGGAACTGATAGGCATATTCATAGCCCCGGCCCTCCAGGCCCTCTGTCCGGTTCAGGTGATCCCGGATCAGATCCCGTTCAAGTCCGATCTGGGGAATGCCTACGGAAACCACGCAGACACCAATCAGCTGCTCGCCCACCAGGTCGATTCCCTCGGCAAACATGCCGCCCATAACGCAGAAACCCAGCAGCGGCCCTTCTTCCTCGCTGAACGCTGCAATAAATCCGTTTCTCTCCTCCGTGCTCATCTGCCTTTCCTGCACCATCAGTCCTTCATGGGAATAGGTGGTTTCGTAAACGTCAGCCGTCTGCTCCAGAAAGGCGAAGGATGGGAAAAACACCAGATACTTGCCTTTTTTTGCTTCTGTCATCTGCCTGATCATCCGGACGATGGACGGAATGCTGTCCCCGCGCTTCTGATAGGTCATTGGCAGCGGAGCAACCATGACCTTGCAGTTTTCCGGCGGGAAGGGCGAAGGAAGGGCAATGGCAGCATCCTCCGCTTTTCCCAGCAGCCTTTTGTAATATTCAGCAGGGGTCAAGGTTGCAGAGAACAGCACCACGGATCTGACCCGCTCATATCTGGCCAGAAGCTGTCTGGAAGGATCGATGCAAAACAGATGAAAGAGCAGATCCTTTCCTTTCGATGCGTTTCCCGAAACGGAGAGGTAAGATAAATAGCCCTCATCCCGGCTGTCCAGAATCCGAAGACAGGACAGGATACCAAAATACGTCTCCTTTGCAGCTTCTTCGTCACCTTCCTCGGATATTTCCGCCCCTTCAGGTTCCGCCGCTTCAGGTTCCTCCTGCAGATCCAGGCTCTGCTGGGCAGGGGATGCGGCAAAGGGATTTTCCAGATAGTCCCGCAGGGCTTCACTCAGCTGCCAAAGCGCCATATACAAATCCTGCATATCCTCATCGGGAAAAGGAATCACCTGCATCTGCCTGATGGACGCATAGTCCGTTTTTCCATCTTCCTGAGGCATGAAGGGCTCGCCGGCAGCCCTGTTTTCTCCCGCCTTTTTGCGCGCCTGATGAAACAGCTTGATCAGCGCGCCGGCGGCCTTATAGAGGGAAGATTTTTTGGGAGCGTTCTTTCTTGCCTGGCGGATCTGGCGCAAAGACAAAGAGGCGCTGAACATATCTCTGGAGCGGTCCACCAGGTTGTGGGCCTCATCCACCAGCAGGATATAGTCCTCGGAACCATCCTGAAAGAAACGCTTCAGGCTGGCCTGGGGATCAAAGGCATAATTATAGTCGGCAATGATCAGATCTGCAAACAAAGCAAGGTCCAGTGAAAATTCAAAGGGACAGATCATTTTCTCTTTGGCGATGGATGCGATGGCTTCGGAGGATAAAAAATCCTCCTGCTGCAGGGTTTCCAAAGTCGCCGCCCCCACCCGGTCATAATGTCCCCTGGCATAGGGGCAGGTCTTGGCGCTGCAGACTCTTTCTTCCAGAAAACAGATTTTGTCTCTGGCGCTGATCTGTACGGTTTTCAGCCTGATCCCTCCGGCCTCTTCCATAATCTTTACCGCCTGCAGGGCGGAAATCTGCCCCATGTTTTTTGCGGTCAGATAAAAGATTTTGCCGCCTTCTCCTTCGCCGATTATTTTCAGAGCAGGGAAAAGCGCCGACATGGTTTTGCCGATGCCGGTGGGCGCCTGAAGGAAGATCCTTCCCTTCTCCTTGATTGTCCGGTATACATAAGCAGACATGGTGCGCTGCCCTTCCCGGAATGTCTCAAACGGAAAAGCCAGAAGACTCAGATTTTCGTTCCTCGTTTTCTGCCAGTTCGTTTCAAACAGCAGCCAGGGGCGGTAAGCCTGCACCAACGCTTCATAACTGTCTTTCAGTTCCTGATAGCCATAGCATCTTTTGAAGGTTCTCACCTTTTCGGTTTGGGTATGAATATAGCTTAGGCGGATATGAATTTCATCCGGCGCTTCCTCACTGTTTAGCGCCTCCGCCCGTTTCTCTTCCAGATAGAAATAGCCGTAGCACTTGGCCTGGGCCCAGTGAAGAGGATACAAATCCTCCTGAAGGAGATGAAGATCCAGCGAGGTGGATTTAATCTCATCGATGCAGACTGTCGAATCCGGCTCCTCGAAGATGCCATCCGCCCGGCCATAGACCAAAAGCTTCATGAAGCCCAGATCCGACTCAAAGCTTAACGACACCTCTTTGCGGTAGCGGGCGGATTCATCCATCATATGCGCCTTCTGGAGCTTCTGATGAAGTCTGGTTCCCTCCAGGGCGCGCCTGGGCGAAAAGGAAGCTGCCGAAGATAACAGATCGATATCTCCGCTTCTTAAAACAAATTCCACCAGGGTTCTGACAGAAATTCTGGCTGAAAGTTCCATCGGGCTATTCACCATCTGAGGCAGCGCCTTCGCCATCTTGGCCCAGCGCCTCCAGAGAATTCTTTATAATCTCTTCCGGATAGCCGATATATTCCAGAATCCGGATTCCATTCGGCTTTCGGAGGGTTCCTTTCTTCAGCCGATAATCGAAATCCAGGCTATCCTTGGTCACATTCTCTTCAAAGTAGTAGGAATCATACAGATCGTGGACCTGATTTGTGATTTCAATGTCATGGGTCGCCACCACGACCATACAGTTTTTATCCGCCAGATAGCTGAGCAGCGATGAAGCTGCCGCTACCCGCTCGGCCGGATTCGTGCCGCGGAAGATCTCGTCCACCAGCAGAAGAGACGGGCAGGAGTCATCCAGGTTTTCGATCATGCGAAGCAGGGCCTTGGCCTCCGCCATGTAATAGCTGTTGCCTTCCATCAGATCGTCGCTGGGGCTGATGGAGGTCAAAATATTGAAAAAGCTGGATTCATAAGACTTGGCCATGCAAAAGCCAAAGGTCTGGGCAAGCAGGGCATTCACCCCCAGCGTCCGAAGGAAGGTTGATTTTCCGGACATGTTGGAACCGGTCAGCACCACGTTTCTTTGATCGATCAGGATATCGTTGCAGACAGCGCCCTGAAGCATCGGGTAACCGATCTGGGTCACATTCAGATAAGGCCCGCCCTCCTTCCGGAACTTTGGCCTGCAGGAATGCCTCAGGCCTCTTCTGACGGAAGCCATGGACTGAAGCGCATCCAGCTCGCCAAGGCGGCGATACAGCGTGCGCAGGGCAGGCGCATCCTCCTGGATATAATGGATGCACCGAAGATACGCCCTGTCCTCCACCAGAAAGAGTATATTAATATAGGACATGATGGCCATCAGATCGCCTCCGGCCATCAGGCCCAGAGAACGGTTCTTGCGAAGAATCACCCCGCACTTGTCCACCACCTTTTCAAAAAAGGCGTTGTATTCTGCCAGCTCCGGGATATTCATTTTCCGGATTTCATCGGCAGCCTTCAGCATCCTGGCCAGATACCGGATGCCCGGCATGGCCTGTTCGGTGGATTTATTCATCTGATAATGGATAAACATATTCATCAGGAAGAATAAAATCACCATCAGCACGGCTCTCGTCCCCCAGAATGGAATCAGAACCATGGCCAGCAGCAGGCCGATCAGCGATGGATAAACCCAGGCCCTGATTTTGGGAAGCTCAGGGGTGCCTTTATACAAAATTCCCGCCGCTGCGTCGTATTCGCTCTTTCCCAGATACCGCAGCGCGCAGCTGATCTCTTCGCGCTGGGTGTTATTCATCCTGAAATAGTCAATCAGCCGGCTTCTTTTCTGAATCGTCTCCTCGTCAAAGAGCGGAATGCGCAGCTCATTGTAAAGGCATTGCTGTCCCGGCATCGAAAAAGTCCGGTTCATTTTGAGGAAATTACGGTTCATATCCAGATCGTTCCAGGTCTGGTCATCCAGAATCCAGTCATCGCTCCGCATCATCCGGACGAAGAAATCTTCCGTATCGGAGAAAACAAGGTTCTGGGCTTCATCCTCTTTTCCCCAGCGCTCCTGCACATATTTCAGCGCTTTTTTGTTCACTAATTTAGCCATCGCCCTTTGCCCTTTCTGAAAATGGATCAATGTGGTCAGGGAGTCTGAATCGAGGCTGTTCTGTTTTTTAGAACGGCCCCTGGAAGGGTTACGATTAATCCAGATAGGTTTCTACATTCACCAGATGGGTTTCATAATCTTCGGCAAAGTAATAGTTTCCTTCTCCATCGTAAATGAAGAAAAAGTAATCGGTATCCGCAGGCTCCAGCGCCGCCTTGATGCTGTCTATGGAAGGGGTGCAGATGGGGCCCGGAGGCAGGGAAGTTGCATCATAGGTGTTGTAGGCAGCTTCAAAATCCGCCGGATTGCGATAGGGCTCGAAGCCTTCCTGCAGATAAAAGACGGTCACATCCATTTCCAGCGGCGTGCCCGAACCAAGCCGGTTATTCACCACGCTGGAAACCAGATATTTGACGGAATCATCCTCCGTCTGAGAGCTTTCGAATTCAATAATGGAAGCCATGGAAAGGACCTCATGAAAGCTCAGGCCGCTTTCTTCGATTTTCTGAAGGGTCAAGGGATCCAGAATGCTCTCCCAGGATCGTCCCAGGCCGCTCAGCCATTCTTCCGGAGCGCCCGAAAGGTCAAGCTGATAGAGTCTGGGGGCGACATATCCCTCCAGCGCATAGGCTGTTCCCTCGCGCAGATCCAGGGATTCACCCAGGACGGAGAGTCCCGTTTCTCCCGGATTGCCCGTATCGGCATCCGCCATCGCATCCATCAGGTCCACCAGCTGCTGCGCGGAGATCTCGATACCCGCCGCAGAGGCCTTGGCAGAGAGCTCTTCCAGAATCTGCACCAGGTAGGATCCCGGTTTTACCTCGATCTCAATCTGCGTGTTTATCAGGGAATTCTCCGCCGGCTCGCTCTGGGTCTGGGATTCCGCAGATTCCTCTGCTGCCGAATCAGCTGACGCCTCTGCAGCAGAGGATTCATTCCCGGCCTCAGCGGATGAAGCCGCTTCGGTGGATGAAGCATTTTCTGCAGATTCCACATCCGGCTGCTCAGAAACCGCTTCGCTGATGCTCTCGTGCACTTCGGGAGAGATTTCCTGATATTCTTCGCTTTGCCGGGCGCACCCGCTGAGGGAAGCGATTCCCAGCAAAAGGACGAGGCAGAGGGCTGTCGTTTTTTTCAGAAAAAGAAAGAGCCATCCCTTAGGAGGACGACTCTTCAGTTGTTGAACTGCTTTCAGAATTTTCTTGTTGTGCTGCATTATCTGATTCTTCATCTTGCTGTACTTGTTTTAAGGTGATGGTTGCCTTGGCCTCCCGTACCTTGACGGATCCGAGGCCTGTAATATCCAGGATCACTGTCTGCGAACCCGGTTTCAGATCGGCCGCTTTCAAACGCAGCATGACCACCATGTTTTCACCGTCGAAATAGTCAACGGATTCCTTTATGCCATAGATCACGATATCCACCGTGTCTTTGTCAAAGCTGTATTCGTAGTCGCTGCTAAGGCCGCTGACAACAATCTGGCTGGTGGGGAAGCTGATGGTGCGCTCTACCTGCTCCTCCACATTGATGGTGATCAGCACCGAATCGCTGGTGCCGTCTCCCCTGAGCAGCCGCACCACGTTTTCACCGAATTTCTCATCCAGAACCCGCTGGAAATAGAAGCGCTGGGTGAAGGTGTTGGTCGCATTGGAAATATCGATTTCAGGAAGGGACAGGTTGTTGATTTTATTCAGCGCGCTTTCCTGTCCGTACACATCCACCTGAAGGACATCCTGCTCCAGAGAAACATACTCATAGCCTGCGGGCACATCTCCCACCACATAGGGCTGCACCCGGATGGTCTTGTAGGTGTAGATGGGCACGTAAACGCTGACATCGTTGACAGAGGTGCGGATGACGTCCCGGGAATAGTTAACCGTATCTCCGTTTTCGTCCTTCAGAACCAGCTCCGCTACCTT
>JAGBND010000149.1 GCA_017634575.1 Bacillota bacterium | reverse complement strand
GTCTGTTCGTAAATGGTGGCAGCGTGCAGGGCTTTCAGTACGCCGACGCCGGTTTTCCTGGCGAAATCCATCCGGGTGAGCCCTGCCAGATAGAGCACTCTGGCTGTTTGTTCCCGAAGCCTCTTCCCTGTTTTGCCGCTCAGCTTGGCCTGCTCGTATTCCAGCTTCTCATACACCAGATGCATGGGCTCCAGACGGGCGCGGCGCTCTTTAGCATAGTCTTCCAGCAAAGCAGCCGTCTTTTCTGCGCAGTAAACCGCATTCTTCTGACGCTGCACCGTAGAAGAACCCGGATCGTGGTGCTTCAGGTCCTCTTTTTTGTAAGCGGTGTACAATGTGCTTTTGTCAGCTACATCCTTCAGAAGCTTTTTCAATTCCTTACTCTCCGGATATGTAATATCCGCAGCAGGATCCTTCAAAAGCCTCTCCCGGACCTTGCCGGTATAGCGCAGCAGATTCTCGCATGCGCTTTGCATATCGCGGTACTGTTTGGATCCCCAGGGCCAGGGAAGCGCATTCTCTTTCACATACTGCAGCATCTGGGCTGCATCCTCATGAATCCGGAAAAGAGCTGCATGCTCCGGGTTGAGAACGGTTATGTTGGCGCTGAGATTTTCTTCCGCTTTTCTGATAAATTCCTCTGAAGCGGCATGCTCGCGCTTTTCCGCTTCGGAGCTGTCCATGGCCTCCCCGCCTAAGGACTCAACCTTAAGGACGTCCTGAAATTCGATCGTTTCATCCTTCGGTACCGGCTGTGGATTTTCCTTATACTTCTGGGCTTTGGACGCCAGAGTTTCCACGACGGAATGTTTAAAAATCTGGAAAATCGAGGAGTCCTCCGAACCTTTTCCCAGCTCTTTCCAGGTGAAGCGTCCTTTGCCCCACTCCTCATCACGAACCACCGTCATTTTGCCCTTTTCGAGACGCCGTTTGATAGCCAAAAGCCGCTGGCGGGCTGCGTCGACTTCCGCCTCCCTCAGTCCGTTAGCCTTCATTTTCGCGGCAATTTTCTCGAACAGGCCGGGCTGAGAAAGCGATCTGGCCATGCTTTCGCTGATCACCCGGATATCGGAAAGAGCAGGCAGATGGCCGATATATTCCTTTTCCTTGGGAACGCGGGTTCCGAAGGAATAGTCATTGTCGATCCCCTGCACGCCGATAAACTTCGGATGACCGGTTTCCAGCCCTTCAAACTGATAAAACATATTATACTGATGGCGGTCCTGATTCAGGCAGATATAGTCCAGGATCTGCATGTCCGCCAGGGACTTCAGGCCTTTGGTGTTGAAAACCTCGTCCGACTGATCGGCAGAAATCATAGCCATGGGAGAGCCGGGCACAGCCTTTCTCAGATCCTGTCCCTTGGCTTCCTCCATGAAAATACCATCCACCACCTTGCCGTCCAGCTCGGCCTGCGCAGGAACGGAGCGGGCCAGCAGCGCCGGCACGCCCAGCTCGTCAGCGATATCGCTCATGGCTGCATTGCGAAGATCCGCACGCTGTCCGCGGGCAGAACCAAGCCGTTCCTCCATCTCGGCCTTTCTCCTGATAAGCGTATCCCGGCTTTGAAGAAGCTTAAGCGCCTTGGCGAATTCCCGATCTGCCACCAGCGCTTCCACGCGTTCCCTGGAAAGCCCCATTTCCCCATATTTGATATCTGCAGCGGTAGAGGGCAGCTTCAGGAGCGGACCGGGAATGGTGGAGGCGGTATAATAGGTCTGGATAGCCTGAAAAACATCTTTGTATTTCTCCAGCGCCGGGTCATCAATAAAGTTCTGGATTTCCGCTTTCAGCTCCGCCTTCATGTCAACGACGCTCTGCAGGGTGAACATGCCCCGCACGAGCTGATCATTTTGACGGAACTGGATGGGATAACGGCTGCTCACGGCGCCCTTCAGGGCCGTCTGACCGTTCAGCACGGGAATCTGCAGTTTGAGGGTTCCTTCCCGCTGCGTATTCAGCGGATCCTTCTCCTGATAAAGACCGTTGCCGGTGATGATGGCCGGATAGGCTCTTAGAGGGAAGCTTTCTTCGGAGGCTATCGCCCGGTCTATGGATGCCGCCGGCAACTGCAGCAGTTTATCAAAGGGACTGCCAGGCGTTACCGCGGCAAGCTCGCCAAGATGATAGGCATCCCATTCGTCATCCGGCACGACGCGCAGCTTGCCGGGCTGAACAAAACCGGGAGCGGCATCCTGATAGACAGCGCGGTCCCGCTCCACCTTCTCCACCAGGGCGCTGCGGCGTGCCAGAATCTGCTCAATGGTTCCCTCAGGCAGGGGGACATCCTGCAGGCTGAGGCGCAGCTGGGTTTCGAAAGTGGGATCCTGAAGCTGTTCATAAAGACCGGCCGGGATAACGCTCAGCCCGGACAGCGCAGCGGGATCAAAGGGCTCGGCGCTGAAGCGAATGGTGTCCGGCTTGATGGAAAGACCGATCAGCCGGGCGCCTGCTCCGCTGTCCGGATTAAACCGCAGATAACAGTCCTCGGGGCCTCTGGACAGGGTCTTGCCGGAGGCAAGAAAATCCATGAGCTGCATGCCCGCCAGATCGGATATGGCAGCGCCGGTATCGAGATTCTTTTTCTTAAAGGCGAGCAGCGGATCACCGGGACGCACCTTAAGGGGATCCAGGCCTTCCGTCTGGGAAACAAAGACGCCGGCAGTGCTGGCGCCGCCGTGAGTGAGCATCAAAGGCCTGGTCTTCACCACCAGATCCGGCCCGCCGAGGACTGCAGCCATCCGGGAAAAAGCTGTCTTATGTTCGTTTGCATCACCGGGACGGGAAGGGGTAAACAGACCGATCTCGTTGGTGGTTGGACTGTTTAGTCGGATCAGAACCGGCCGGTTGATGGACACTGCGTAGGCATCTTCCATATCGGCGGTCTGGGTGCGCACCTGGGAAATAAGCTCCGACAGGGGCTTTTCGGGCAGCGTGGGGTTCTGATTCAGGAGGTTGAGTCCGTTCAGGTCACTCATCAGATAGGGCATCAGTTCTCTGACCACGGTCTTCAGCTGCAGACCTACGGGGCCGGTCTCCTCTTCCGAGAGGACTTCATCGGCAGCCAGGGCTGCCTCCTCATAGGCCTGAATCAGGGTATGCAGATATTCCCTTGTCAGCACGGGATGCGCCGTATAG
Organism: Bacillota bacterium; assembly: GCA_017634575.1. Taxonomy (GTDB): domain Bacteria; phylum Bacillota; class Clostridia; order Lachnospirales; family Bianqueaceae; genus RUG760. The sequence continues at coordinate 46,075 of JAGBND010000149.1, read as the reverse complement.
TGCATCTTGGTCAGATTGTCGAGGTTCTGCAGCCTGGCGCATAGTGTTTCGTAACGGATAAAATCTTCTTCCGTGGTCAAAACATCACGGATATTAGTCATGAAGCGTTTCAGATGCGCACGGATCGCGGTAATATCGTGAGGCATAAAGAACTCCTTACAGTGTATACTCCCAGGATTTTGTCATGTCTCCCCAGGAGAAGACCTTCATGGTCTTCCGGGTCAGGTTGTAAATACAGGTATACTGTGTTTTTGCATTGTCGATGCCATTCGTCGGATCCTGGATGACCAGCTTTAACAGGTTCTCTGCAAAGTCCTCCCGCATGCCGGCCTTTCTGATGCGGTACAGACCGGCCTTCAGAAGCTCGTCCCGCGCACAGGGCCCGTCCCGGTAGAACAGATCTTCCTTGGCGACATAATGGTTCGTGGCGTGATCGATATCCGTCACGGCCATCTCATCGCCGATCCACTCCACGAGCTTCGATTTTCCGGTAACGTCCGCCACCATAATGTGGTAATCCGCGCCCGGCATCGCGCCGCTGACATTCACACTGCCAAGAAGGGCTACGGCCTCTTCAACATTCGCACAGCGATCCAGCGCCATCCGCATCACGATGGGATGCAGATAGGTGGGTTTTCCGGGCGTCTTTGTCCGGATCCATTCCATGTTGGCGACCCAGGCCTTCTGATCCGCCTTGTTCACCGCTACCGAACCGATCTGGGCTCTGAACCAGTAGGGATCCGGCGTTTGTCCCGGATTTTCCAGGAAGAGATTCATGCGGTTTTCATTCAGCCTTTCCTGATAGGTCTCGAACGGAATCTCTTCCCAATCCGCCCTCACGCCCAGGGCCAGAATGGAGATCGCAAGTCCTGCTTCGTTCATGCCGTCCATGCAAAGATAAGGACACATAATAAAGCTGCTCAGATCCGTCACGCCATCGTCCGCCATGCCATTCGTATAAGAGCCGTTCTTGAAGTCCAGCCAGTAGGCATCGCCGCAGCCGATGGAACGGAATCTGGCTTTCGGATTGTTCCCTTCCACGATCATGTTCAGACCGGTGCGGGGATTGTTGATCTTGTCATTGTTTTTATAGTGGGAGTAATCGTAGTTGCGGCAGAACAGGACTTCCCCCTCCAGGTTTTTCGTCACAAAGGTGGAGCAGCCGGCATCGATCATCGCCCGAAAGGTTTCCGGAATGTCATAATAGTCGTAATCACAGACCATATGGTACAAATATCCGTTTTCGTCCACCCGGCGGATCGATTCCACGGTTCTGATCTGAGCCGGATCCGTCAAAAACTGATGTGGATTTTTCATCATCTGTTCTCCTTACCTTTAGCAGCCATTGCTTCGTTGTATTCCTTCTGGGTATCGATGCCCGCTGCAAAAAGCAGCATCACCACCGCTACCAGGCCGGGAATCCATCCCAGCAGAGCATTAATCATATTCTGCGTAGCGGCATTCTGCATCAGACCCTGATCCGCCAGCTGCGCGGAGAAACCTACCGCCGCCAGCGCCACCAGGAACATCTTGTCTACAATGGCCTCCGCGATCTTGGACACCAGGTTATCGGCGGTGGAGACCATTGTATCCAGTCTCCGTCCATTCTCCACCTCCACGATATCGGAAATCGCATTCCGGTTGGTATTGAACATAATGAAGGTCATCGTCAGACCGATGCCAGCGGTAGCCGCATTGATAATGGCCATGACCACGCTCGCCGGCGCCACAATGAAGGGAATTTTGCCGACGATCATCACCAGCGCGCCAAGGATCATGGTCTTCTTCCGTCCCAGCTTCGTGTCGATTTTGGGTGTCAGCACCGAAAAGATGATCGAAAAGACCAGATAGACCGCCATGATGGGCGTGGCCAGAGAAGAATTATTCAGCACGTAGGCGCAGTAATAGGTAATGGAGGAAGTCAGCAGGCAGGTGGAAACACCATAGCTCATGATATAAAGCATGTTCCGCACCCAGGATTTGCACTTGAACAGCATCTTATAGGTTTCCACAATGCCGATCTTCTCCTCGTCGTCGGAGACCTGTTTGACCCGCTCATGCACCGTAAAGTAGTGCCACAGGCAGCCCAGGACGATGAGCACGCCCATGAAGATGGCCGATCTAAAGATGGCAGGCGAATCACTGGAGTTGATGACGCTGTGCCCCTTCAGACCGCCGAAGGCTTTCACGATCATCGGGACGGCCACTGCGCCAATGCCGGAGCCCAGACAGGCGCCCAGCGACCGATAGGCATTGATGGATTTTCGGTCCGAGTCATCCCGGGAGACAAGGGCGCCCATGCCGTTGTACGGAATGCCGCGGAGTGTGTTGGCGATCTCATAGAAAAAGAAAACGATCAGCGCCAGGATAATATCCCACCGCTCCGATACATGGAAATCCGTAAAGAGCAGCACCATGCCAAGTCCATAGGGAACCGCGATCCAGAGCAGCCAGGGCCGCACCTTCTCACGGGATTTGAATTTGACGTTGTTCGCCCACACCCCGATGAACGGGTCGTTGATAATATCCCAGATCGCGCCGATCAGCGCGATATTCGAAGCCGCCACCGGATTGATCATGAGAATGGACGTCAAAAAGAATTTGTAATACGTGCTCTTGAAGTTGAAAACAATGTTTGTAGAAGTGGAGAAGCTTAAAAAGCCAAGCTTCTCGGAAAACTTTACGATGCTTTTGCTCTTTTCTTTCATGTCATGCCTCCTGAAGCTGAAAGATCCGTTTTCGTACATTTCATTATAATGACGAATCTGTTTGAAATGCAACACCTTATTTTACATGGCAGCATCGCCTTCATCGCCGACGCCATCGCATAGGATGCGCCATTTCAGCTTCCAATTATCATGCGCTACCCTCGTACCACCGGATTACGAAACGCCTCGTTGATTTCCCGGATCTCCTTCAAGCCATCGATATATGGCTGATAGATCTGGTCTGTTCGCCCACCGCCGCGGTTATCACAGCCGGAGCAAAACTCGCATTCTGTTCCGCAATCGCCCCACAAAGCCTGGTGAACGATTCGTATTCTCTCCTCCCGTGTCGTATCCTTGATCAAAATCGACTTCATTGCTTTTCCTCCACTTTCTCAGTTCCCGGGTTCACACCCAATGAATCTGCGGCAGATTTCCAGTTTAACAGTTCCTGTCATGCCATAATCCCTTAAGACGATCTGTCTCCAGTGTCTGTGTACCTGACTGATTCATCAAAAATCCATCCTTTCCTGATCGATAACTCAAGTATACGCGCAAGAAAACCGCGTGTCAACGGAGACAGAGGGGACGGAGCAGATGATCTTCCGGTATTTCTGCAATCATTGATAATAGTTCGATAATCTCGTTTTTCAGAACCTCATCGTGGATACAGTCTCTGAAATAGCATAATGTTGGCCATTGAACAAGCATAACAATCCAGGCATACCAGGTCAGCGCCTTCATTTCCAGTTCAGAGGCATGATAATGGCGGAGAATCCGACCCATGTGGGCTTTGAAGTAATTCAGCGCATGTTCAAGACGCGCTCCAGCACCTATGGGCTTCTTGTTTTCCTCGTCATATTCGAATCCGGCAAGATTGGCCAATTGATTGACGATTACCTCGGTACCTGCCAGATTGAAATCGATGAAGCCGGCAAAATGATACTTTTCATCAATCAGAATATTCGAGAAGTTTTCATCGCCCTGGAAAACACACCGGGGTAGTTCTTTGTATACCGCCTTCAACTTCTTTCGAATCTCCGAATGCCTGCTGATCAGCTTTTCTGTAAGCTGATCTTCTTTCTCCTCTTTCAGCAGGGCAATCAGCTGATTAAAATTATCTTCCTTTTCATCAATTCCGGCAGGAATATCAAAGGGCGACAAATCAAACAGACTATACATTCCCATTGTATCTGACAAATCGACGTTCCTGTATCTTTCAGCAAACTTCGCCACACTTCCCTGTACTTCACAGATCAGCTGGTCCTTATCAGGCAGTTCTGCATCCCAGGCCAAGGGGAGATCAATATATTCGGACAAATAGCAGACCAGATAGTCCCACTGATGGAGGAAAACTCCTTGATCATCAGAAATAAACTGAGGACATTGAATTTTGCAGGCCCGATACCGGTCAATAAGTCTGTAAATATCCTGCAGCCTTTTTTCTGTCATACTGGAAGGGTTGCAAAAACGGATGACCCATTTTTTGTCCAAGATATAGTTAAGGCGGATATCGTCCGCATCATGTGTGGAATCAATCAGAGTTATCTGATTACAATCCTGTATGCCATAGGCCTGCAGGACTTTGATTATATCAGTTTTCTGCGGTATCTTTATATCTTTTGGGAAATACTTACCGGGCTTAAAAACTTCGTTGCTATCCTGAAGCATCGTCTATTGTTCCTTCCTAATGTTTTTCTGCGGGTGCCAGTAACTTCATGATATCACACCGCTCCTGAAAGTACAATAAAGCAGGATGCTCGTCCTCTCGCCTGTTAGTGGAGCCAATAAGCAGGAGAGGCTCTTGCTTTTACCCGTCTGGCTGATTCTCCGGATGACGGAAAATCCAAAAAGCCATACTGATGGTATAAAAAATATCTCGTTTTAGTATTGGTGGTATCTTCCAATCTCGCAATGTTCTTTTTATAATGATCATAGATGAGGGAAGGAGATCTTGCCAATGAAAATCATGCTTGCCGAAAATATCCGCAGGTTCCGAAAGGAGCGAAAACTGACACAGGAAAAGCTGGCCGAGGCCCTGGGCGTGACGGTCGGCGCCGTCTATAAATGGGAATCCGGTCAATCACAGCCGGAGCTTGCCACGCTGATGGAGATCGCTGATTTCTTTGATATTTCCGTCGATCTACTGCTGGGCTACCATATCAAAGACAATCGGCTCGATGCTGCCATCGAAAGGATTCTGGGCTATATGAAGACCCTGGACCCGCAAGCCCTGGAAGAAGCAGATAAGTATAGAGCGAAATATCCCCATTCCTTCAAGGTGATCTACAGCTGTGCTCAGATCGATCTGGTCTTTGGCGCCGTGAGAAAAGACAAAGCGCTTCTGAAGGAGGCTGCTGAGCTTTTGGAGCAGGCCCGCATTCTGCTGCCCCAGAATAAAGACCCAAAAGTGAATGATCTTTCCATCTGCCGGGATCTGGCTACAGCCTGGCTTCTGTCCGGCGAGCATGAAAAGGGCCTGGATCTTCTGAAGAACAACAACGTTGATGGCATTTGCAGCGAAATGATCGGCACTTATCTGGCGGTCTTTATGAATCGTCCGGAGGAAGCGGTGCCTTATCTGTCCGAAGCTTTCCTGGATCATTTCTCTTCTCTGCTCAATATTGTCGTTTCTTATGCCTTTGTATTCTATAGCCGCAAGGATTGGAAGGCTGCTCTTGCCATCCTGCAGTGGGCGATCACTCTGTTGACGGGCCTTACCACAGAGAATGCTTCCGGAAGCTTCCTAAAAGCGCATGTCGGCCTGATGGCTCTTCTTGCAGCAATCCAGGCAAAGCTCTCTCAGGACGAAGCCTCCCGGGACTCTCTGGCTGAAGCCGCCGCTTTGGCCCGTCAGTTCGATTCTCAGCCGGATTATACCCTCAGGGGGATACGGTTCGTCGATCCTTTGGAACAATCCTTTTCTTATGATATCCTTGGCACCAGCGCCGAGGAAAGTGTATCGACCTTATTCCGTTTTTTGAATGATCAGGAATTATCTGAAAAGTGGAAGGAGGCAATGTCCAATGAGTCCTGAAACATCTCGGAAAAGAAACGTCTTTTCCAACCGCAATTTCCGGCTGGTCTTCTATGGCGCTCTGGTCTCCGAGCTGGGATCGATCCTCTACAGCTTTTCCGTTGGCTTTTATATCCTGGAAATCACAGAAAACAACGCTTTTCTGCAGGGTCTGTACCTGGCACTGTGCGGCGCATCACTGCTGATCTTTACTCCTGTGGGCGGCGTTTTAGGCGATCGCTTTCATAAAGCCAGGATCATGTTCCTGTGCGATTATGCGAAGGGTGCCATGATCCTGCTGGTGACGCTCCTTCTGTTACTGTTTCGATCGCCGGGCATTCAGGTGGTCCTGTTGTTCATTCTGGGTATCCTGGGCAATGCTGTCAGCGGGATCTTCTCGCCGGCGGCCGGCGCTTTGTTTCCCCATATCGTAGAGGAAGAGCAGCTTCAGCAGGCGAATGCCTATGTCTCCATGAAAAACTCTTTGGAAGGGATCGTTGGCATTGTCCTTGCGGGGATCCTGTATGCGGCGCTGCCGATCCATATCCTTTTCTTTCTGGTCGGACTGTCGTATATCGCTTCCGGCATCTCCGAGATGCTGATCCGCTATGATCATCAGTCTTCCCCGGAGCCGCTGACGCTGCGGCTCGCCGCGCGGGATATTGTGGATGGTGTCCATTATTTACAGACAAAACCCGCCATTTTGGCTTTGCTCGGATCGGTCCTGTTCGTCAATTTTTTCTTTTCTCCCATTACAGGGAACTTCCTGCCTTATTTTATCAAGACCGATCTTTCCAATGCCTCCTCCTATCTGTTGGACAGGCTGCTGACACCTGAGCTATGGCTCTCGGTATTTGAGGTATGTTTCGGACTGACTTCCCTTTTGGGAGCCGGGATCTTAAGCGCCCGGTCGTCTGAGGAAAAGGTCGGAAGGAAGACAGCGCTGCGGCTTCTTTTGACCTCCCTCTGCACCCTGGGCCTGACGCTTGCCTACTGGCTTCTGGTAGACCGGGGCGGATTCATCAGCGGTTTTCTGATCTGCTTTAGTCTGGGCTGCCTGCTTATGGGACTTTTGCTGTCCTTCATCAACATTCCTCTCAATACCACCCTGATGCGCGTCGTGGACCGCGATAAGCTCAGTAAAGTCGCCAGCCTCATCAGCATTGCCTCTCAGGGGATGGTCCCGATCGCTTCGGTCCTGGCCGGACTTGTGCTGGAGCATCTTGGCAGCAGCGCGCTGCTTCTCATCTGTTCCCTGGGATTTCTGGTCTCATCGCTTATGCTTCTCTTTAATCGAAGGGTCCGTGAGATCTAGTTTTTGCGGTTCATATTTCGGAATGTCTGCTCAGCCGGCCATTCCTTTTTTCAGAACGTTTTAAAGAGGTATTACGGCTTCACGTTCACGCCGGCCTTTGCCCGAAAATATCAAAAAAAGGTCAAACACAGGCAAAACTAACTCCTGTGTTTGACCTTGTTTTTCCTTATTCATATTCTTCCCGAATCGTGAACTGATCCGGAAGATGGAAAATCTCTGTTTTCAGAAACATGGGATAGAAGTATTCATCCTTCAGCCTGTCAAAGGGCAGCCACTCAAAGGTGTGAACATGGTCATTCTCTGAGAGGATGAATCTGGCTCCTCTGCTCTCAAGATCTGTTTCGGAGACATCCATCAGGAAATAGATACAGATCTCATGATAGTTGAGATGATCCACATCTTCGTTGAAGAAGCCCTGGTTCATCCACAGGGGACGAACAATTTTGGCCCTGATATCCAGCTCCTCCTCCAGTTCCCGTACGATGGCATGCTCCGCCGTTTCGCCCATGCAGACTCTTCCGCCCGGCAGATAAAAGTAGGGCGAGCGCTCATCATGCATGGCCAGGATCTGATCGCCCTGCAGAATGATCGCGCAGACCCGGTAATTGAATTTATGGGAGCCGACGATAAAGAAAATGTCATGCACCATATCCGGCGCGATATCCGTTTTCGGCACCAGCTTGTCCTCATCCCGCAGGATGGCGTGCCAGACCATGTCATGAATCCCCGAGTTATTCTTTCCGGCGCCGCGCCAGACACCTTCCTCCCTCATGCCGGCCTTTTCCATAACTCTGCCCGAATTGGGATTGTTGATATCATGACAGGCCGCCACACGCCGGAAACCCTCGCTGTCGAACAGGAACCGGATGACGGCCTTTAAGGCTTCCGGCATGATATCCTGCCCCCAGAAGGCTTTGCCAAGGCAGTAGCCTATATCCGCGGAGTCCGTGCCGTCATGGGTCTGCCCCACCACAGAAATATTCCCGATCACCTGACCGGTCCTCTTCCATTCGATGGCCCAGTTATAGAAATCAGGTTCATCGTAGTGGGAAATCCAGTCCTCCAACACCTTCTCAGAAACATCGACGCCTGTATGGGTGGGCCAGGTCAGATATTTCGTCACTTCCGGATCGGATGCCCAGTTGTCAAACATATCCTGCGCATCTGCCATCGTAAACTGCCTCAGGATGAGGCGATCTGTCTCCAGTGTCCGTGTGCCTGAATGATTCATGAGAAACCCCCTTTCCTGATCAATACATCAAGTATACGCGGAAGGATTCATTTCTTACTTCGGCTCCCTTCCCTACAGTCGATTAAGGATGTCCCTCTCTGAGTAATTTTTTGATTCTATCACGATGCTTCTGTCCGGGAAAACCTCGCTGCAGATCCTCAGCTCCAGATCCTGCCGATGTATAAAATGGCGGATCAGATCCTCTTCTCCCTGTAAGCCGCGGGATTTTGCATAAGGACAATCATTGAAGAATCCCAGCATCATCGGAAACCACAGCTCATTTCCCTGTTCATCAGATCTCTCCTTCCGGATGGTTTCCAGATTCCCACGGATATCCTTTGCCTGCAGATATATAATACGGTAGTTTTTCCCTCCCAGCGCCTCGCGGACCTTCCTGTAAAATGACAGGATTTCCTCATCATCCGCCTGCCGGAACAGGATCATATCCTCCACAATGTTCTGGAACAAAGAACACTCAAAGATCATTTGGTCCGAGTCCCATTTCCTATAGCGGCCAAGCACGATGGATTGAAACGCATCGAAGGAGATCCGGTCATTGTATATCTCATATTGCTCCAGGTCCTGATAGAATTTACTGTCATCCGCTGCGATCTTCGTATAACAGATGATCTTCCTGCATCCTTCGGAATACGTCTTCTCTTCGATCTTGGAACGCATCTTCGGATACTTTTCCACGATCCTTTGATACTGATCATCATCAACGTAAGCGCACCATGACAGCTCAACGGGGGAGTATTCACCTTCCCGGACCGCTGTATATCCGGGATTCATATCAGATAGTTTCTGAACCAGGGTGCTCTTGCCGCTCCCCTGCAATCCTTCTACGAAATAATTCATAGCCACGGACTCCTTATTCTCTTTCTTCTGACTTACAGGGGAATCAGTTCAAAGACATTACGTAAATCTGGCAGGGATTAGCCTCATTCCACAGGAGCGGAAAAACTTCGAATTCTTTGAAGCCACAGCTTTTGTAAAACAGATTTGTCCTGTCATAATCTTCATACATTCCCATCTTCACGGTCTTGACCTGCAAGAACTCATATCCCTGTGATCTGGCAGTTTCTTTTGCCCTTTCCACCAATTGCCGGCCAACGCCGCCCCTGTGATGGTTCTGCAGAACTCCCATAACGGCCAGCTCAACCGTCGCTTTACCTGTTTCTTTTAAGCAAAGGAATCCGATCGGCTCCTCTTCCTCTTTGGCCGCAAAGAATGTCCAATCGGCAGATCCGGAAATGTATTCTTCCCTGCTCTCTTCTACCCCAAACCAGTCTGTGAGAGCCTCCAGTATTTTTCTTGCAATCGCCTGCTTTTCCTTTGAATCCGAAATTTCAACAATCATCATTTTCTTTTCCCTTATTATCACTGGATCCTGCTTCCGCAGGAAATATCTAGTAGTTACGATCATCGAAAAATATTACCCTTGCAGTTGTCTGGTTCAGGCATAATGAGCATTCGCCGTGGATGTGAGAATCATAATAAGAATAAAAATCACCGTGGATCCGATGGTGCTGATTAGCTGAATGGTTTTCACTGTCTGGCTGCGAACGCCAAAGAGCAGCAGAATACTGGTAATGATACTGACAGCGGCAACAGCAATCTGAAGATACAGCATAAACGATTGATCGGCAATGTTCAGTCTGTCGATGGGACTGCGGTGCCATTCACGGATGTTTCCGGCGGGCATCACGGCGCGGTCTGTATAGATCGCCAGATTCAGAACCACAAAATACACAATACTCACAAGAATGGAAAGTATGGCAATTAACATTTTTCGTTACTCCCTTTCCGTTTTTGATTTTTAACATCCGGGGTGCTGCAAGATTGTCTCTCTGCTTAGTATACCAGTCTTCTCTCCCATCCTCAAGAAAGAATCTTCTTTCAGCTATCAGCTTCCTGTGGTAAAAATTGTACGAAAGAATGAAAAAAAACATCAATCAGCGCAAAACCACCGAAGAGGTCGTCCGCTCCATGAATCAGCCGCAGAAAAAAGAGCCTGAACCGGCTCCTGCGGTTCAGGCGTGATCTAAATGTCGTTCATTTTCTCTATTCGGGTTCCACCAGTCCAACCATTATCCCGCCAGCGTGGTCTGGAGCCAGGACATCATAAAGCTGTTGATAAACCCAACGGCCGTCCGGCAGCATATATCCCCCATCTAAACCTATCCGGTTATAGCTGGTATATCCCGGATCAGCCTGACGAAGAAGCTCTTCCTGGTGCGTCTCAAAGTAATCGGCCATATTGCTGAGCCGTTCAAGAGCGTCATCCGTCAGCATCATCTCCCAGATCTCTTCCTCTATCACGGGACGATAGAAATAATATATCATCCCATCTGCAGCAATATAGCAGTGAAGAGGCACGGCAATGGGAATGTCATTCAGGAAGATTTTTGCATCTACCATATATCCTTTTATCTCTTTTCCACGGCCCATCTCGCTGCATGTGTAGGTATATAGATCATCTTTATCTCCCAGATCAAAGAACTCTCTTGCCAGAGCAATCGCATCCTCTTCAGTGATTTTTTTCTGTGGATCCGGTGAATAATTCATCAGATTATAACAAATCAAATCGCCGGTCCTGGCATTCAGTTCAAATTCTCCTTCACCCAAAGCATTGCTGAAATGATAGACGTCTCTTCTGGCGCAGATGGTCTTCTCATACATACTCTGAACAAAAGAACCGGTATACTCTCTGCCATCAAACACAATAACCGGGTTTTCAGCCTTCGGATACTTTGTCAGAGAATAGTATGGATTGTTCCTTGTTTCCCAGAATTCCGGTACACTACTCCAATTGTCAATGATCTCATATGGACAGTCTGCCAATCCTTCCACATAATAAGGAGACGTCTCCCAGGCATATTGATAATCCGCTTCTGAGACTTCATACCCTTGTACCGCAGGATCGATTACTGGTAATTCTTTCGTCGGCTCAGCCTCCTTCAGCAAAAATCCCAGCAATAACCCGTCGTTTGTTTCTACGCAGCCTTGTAATGCAAAACTGCCATCGCCAAAAACCGCAACTTTCCAGTACGTCGTATTGCCTAAGTCATAAGGGTGAACACTCGTTGGCACCGATTGCATTAGTGACTTTAAAAGATCGGTTTCGCTGGCTATTTTTATAAGTTTTTCCTGAATCAGTCCGAATGCCTCTTCCGAAGAAAGCAGAGATATTTTTTCTGCGAGAAACGCCTCTCCTTCTTCAGTATTTATAATCTCATCCATCAGGCGACTATTCCAGTCCATGATGCCAAGAAGTCGGCCTTCCTTAGAAATCTGAATCTCCAGACATCCTACCTGAACTTGATTAACCGCATAGGAAAAAGAATAGGAGAAAGCTCCCGTGCCTCGAAGTTCCGAAAATCTGGCGTCCCAGGACTCACAGTCAATCCATTCGGAAGCAAGTTCCTTGATGATTCGTGCTGCTTCATTCATGTCAAGCGGATCATCATCACTGACGATATTTCCCTGAAAAAAACCACAAAGCGCCAGATTATCCGCAAAAACTTCAAAACTGGTCTCGCCCATTTGATAAGTATGCGTCAGCCGTTCAGTCCGCCGTCCAATGCTGGAACCAGCATACTTTCCGATATATGATTCTCCATCAATGCCCACTTCCAGATATTGGGGGACATCTCCGTTTCGTTTGGATGCTTCCAATTCTGCGACGGCTTCCTTTTGTGCTTCCGTGGGTGTCTCTTCATCAGCATAAAGATTCCAGTTTTCATACAAAGAATGGCGCAAAGCGGGAATATCTTCCCAGTAAAGTTCGACCTCATGTCCATCCAGGACTCCATGAGTAAGTTCTTCCATCAATTCCTTGGAAAGGGGGCGCTCAAGCTCTTCTGTTTTATCCTGTGATGATTCCTCCCGCGCACTTTCCTGCAGTACAGTCTGACTATCTATGCCGCCTGGCTCATTTGGGTTTTCTGATTTTTGGCATCCGCCGAGCACACTGCTCAGCATCAAAAAGACGATCAAAACCAGAGAATTCATCCTTTTCATGTTTCGCTCCCTCCTAGTATGGAAAGAATGGCACTTGGCTATTACCTACTGCCGCTGTTCCTGTTTCTCGGTAACTGAGACTGTACCTCCCCTGTCATCAAAAAACACTGGATGCGGCATCAAATTGACTCAGGTTCGTGAACCTTTCTTCAGAATAAAAATCAGCATGACGATGCTGAGAAGCGTTGAAACCGGCGCAGCCAATCCGATAAGAAAAAGATTCGTGTTCGGCAGACGGCTGAAAAGGAAGGTGGCAGGAACTCTTCCCAGGAAAGTGGCTATCAGGTTTTGGATCATATTCGACGTTGTTCGTCCGCATCCGTTCAGATAGCCGGACAGACAGAACGAGATAGAAGTCAGTACCCCATCAATACTGTAAGCCATCATATAACGGCCGGCCATATCAATAACTTCCATATCATTCGTGAAAAGGGAAGGGAAAACATGCGGCTTTAATTCACAGAAAACACAGAACAGAAGCTCGATGATGACACAGACTGCGATGCTCATTTTCACCGCAGCGGATGCGCGTTCATAATTCCTGGCGCCGAAATTCTGCGCGACCACAATGGAAAGGGCAGCGCTGACGGAATTCTGGATCAGGAATGCAATGTTGATAATCTTATCGCCAATGCCCATAGCGGCGCTGGCGGAAAGGCCCATCGCATTGATGATTGCCGTAATGAACATGAAGCTTAAGTTCACCAGAATGCTCTGCAGTCCCATGGGAAGACCAACCTTGAAAATCTGCGGGGTCGTCTCTTTATCCACGCGGATATCAGAGACGTGAAATGCAAAGCCCATCCCTTTTTTCATGATATAGAGCAGACTATAGATAAAGCTGATCCCCTGCGCAGCGATGGTGGCAATAGCAACGCCTGCCGCGCCCATCTTAAACACGCCGGTCAATACAAAATCACCCACAATGTTAAAGACACAGGCTACGGCTACAAAAAGCAGCGGACGTTTGCTGTCGCCGATGGCGCGAAGAATTGCGCCAACCGTATTGTATCCGATGATCAGAGGGATTCCAAACGTGCAGATCAAACAGTAAACCCGTGCTTCTTTTTCTGCCTCAGGCGGTATATTCAGAAGCCTTAGCATCAGGGGATACAGCAAGAGCATCAGCACCAGAAAAAGAACACTGATCAAGGAAAAGTCAATAATGGAATTCCCGACGATTCTGGCGGATCTTTTTTCGTCTCCGGCACCCACGGCCTGCCCCAGCAAGACGGTCGCGCCAGTCGAAAGGCCATAAGCCAGAAACGTCATGAGGCTGAGCACCTGCGCTCCGGTAGCAACCGCCGAGACACTGGCGGTGGTTGCAAATTTGCCGACGGTAAACGTATCGACGGTGCCATACAATGTTTGTAAAAGGGTCGAAAAGAAAAAAGGGACCGTGAATCGGAACATCACGGGTCCCAGTTTGTCTTTCGTTAAATTAAGATTGGACATATATCTCTCCGCTTCATTTTAATACTCAAACATTATATTGTTTCCCCACATGTTTGTCAACGGGAGTTGTTTCAATCAAGATGCCAGGATGTATCATCTGCTTTCATAACGGATTATATTCACGGCTCTACTCTCTTGCCATGCCTTTCTCCTTTTCGCTGTACACGCTCCATGCCCCTTCGTCTCGCCCAGGCCCTGTAGAGATCCCGCCGTTCCGTTTGACAAATATGCGCCCGTTTCTTATAATATCTTCAAACGCGCTGTAAGCGGCGTCTTACGCAAAAGATATCTGTAACCCAGGAGTTCACACGGCTATTTGTGCCGAGCCCAAATAGCCTGATCGCAGCGGAGAATTTGCCTGCGCGAAATTCTCCGCGCGTGCCCCGGACCATGTGCTCGGCATGGAGGATGATATGAGACAGCTTACCGAAGCCCAGAAAAAAAGGATCGAAGAGATTCTCAGCCGGATGACGCTGGAAGAAAAGATCGGCCAGATGAATCAGGAGTCTCCTTCGATCGTCGGCGGATTCGATGTTCCCTTCAGCGAACTCATCGAGATGCTGACCGACGGGCGCTTATCAAAGGAAGAGTTCGGCAAGATCATGAGTACCAGCCAGCAGGACTATCATGAGGACGATATCCGCGCCGGCCGGGTCGGATCGCTGATGGTCCAGGATCCGGCGAAAGTCAATGAGCTGCAAAAGATCGCGGTGGAAGAAAGCCGGCTGGGCATCCCGCTGATCTTCGGCCTGGATGTCATCCACGGATTTAAGACCGTCTTCCCGATCGCCATCGCGGAAGCGGGGACCTTTGATCCGGATCTGATGAGAAAAACAGCCCGGATGGCGGCCAGAGAGTCGAAGGCGGCCGGTGTTTCATGGCATTTCGCGCCGATGCTGGATATCGCCCGCGACGCCCGGTGGGGACGTGTCTCCGAAGGCCCCGGCGAGGATCCTTGCCTTGCTTCCGCCTTCGCCACCGCGAAAGTCACCGGTCTGCAGGAAGGAGAAAGTCCGGACGATCCCTATGTGGCGGCCTGCCTGAAGCACTATATCGGCTACGGCGCCTGCGAATCCGGCCGTGACTACAATACGGTCAACATGGCCATGCATGTGTTCTACAATCACTATCTGAAACCTTTCAAGGCGGCGGTCGATACCGGCGCGCAGACGGTCATGGCAGCCTTCAACGATCTGAACGGGATTCCGTGCACCGTGAACAAATTCCTGCTCCGGGATATCCTGAAAGAGAAGCTGGGCCTTCCCGGCTTTGTGGTGAGCGACGCCAACGCCATCCGCGAATGTATTAACCACGGCATCGCCGCGGATGATTTCGATGCCGGCGTGCAGGCCGCCCTGGCCGGGATGGATATGGACATGGGCACCGGCATTTACAAGAATCAGCTGCAAAAAGCGGTGGAAGAAGGCAAAGTTCCCATGGAAGTGATCGATGAAGCAGCCCGCCGGATCCTTTCCGTCAAGATGTGGCTGGGACTCTTCGACCATCCTTATGTCGATGAAGCATCGATGCATCAATACGACGTGCTTCCTCAGGAACATCTGGATCTGGCGCTTGAAGCGGCGGAACGCTCGATCGTACTTTTGAAGAACGAAGGAGATATCCTCCCGCTGGCTCCTTCGGCTAAGATCAGCGTCATCGGCAGCCTGGCCGATCAGCCGGAAGAGGTCGTCGGCGCCTGGGCGCTCAGCTGGAGAAAAGAAGACTGCGTATCCTTATGGAGCGGTATTCAGAAGGAGTTTGCCAACGCGAAATACTTCCCCTGCGGAGGACCGGAAGGCGGTCTGAATGAAGAAGAAATTACCGAGGCAGCCGCCTACGGCGATGTGATCGTGGCGGTGCTCGGCGAGACGATCGCTATGTCCGGAGAAGCTTCCTCCCGCGCGGATATCACCCTGCCCGGAAAACAGCGTCAGATCCTGGAGAAACTGCTGGAAAGCGGCAAGCCGGTGGTGCTGGTGCTGATGAACGGCCGTCCGCTGGCGCTTGAGTGGGAAGACGCGCACGTACCGGCTATCGTGGAAGCCTGGCACTTAGGCATCCGAATGGGCGACGCCGTCGCAAGAGTGCTTTGCGGCAAGAAGAACCCGGAAGGCAGGCTTTCTTCTTCCTTCCCGGCGATGACCGGACAGTGCCCGGTCTACTACAATCATCCGAATACCGGAAGACCGGCCAGCAAGAGCAAGTTTACGTCCCGTTATCTCGACGCGCCGCTGGATTCGCTCTATCCATTCGGTTACGGCTTGTCTTATACAAGCTTTGACTTCAGCAATCTGAATGTCCGGGATCAGGGCGACGTCCTGATGATCGGGGTGGAAGTGAAAAATACCGGAGAACGCGCCGGCACCACCACCGCGCAGCTGTATACGCAGGATGTCGCGGCCAGTCTGGTGCGGCCGGTGAAGGAGCTGAAGCGGTTCGCGAAGGTTACCCTGGAAGCGGGCGAGATCATGAGAGTGTACTTTGAGCTTCCGAAAAACGAACTCGGCTTCTTCGACAATGAGGGCAACTACCGGCTGGAAGAAGGCCTTTTCAGAATTTATGTCGGCCAAAATAGCCGCGAGTGCCTGATGGCTGAGATCTGGGAAAAATGAGAGGAACAAGACCACAGTTTGATTTCAGACTGGTACATACGGATGTTCGTCTTCCTGAAACTCTGGATGAGATCAGGATCCTGTTTGTTGTTGATGGAACGTGTCATGTCAAAAAAGAGGAGCAAGAGCTGGTTCTCGGCAAATCAGACTATCTGCTGATCAATGTGCTTGAAGAAGCGGACATTCATCTGGATAATGATTCTTATCTGGCGATCCTTTCTCTTCCGTACTTTGATCTGCTGCAGGCTTCGGACAGGATCTCCATACGGTTTGAGTGCTGCAGTCTGGATGGAAAACAGCCGCACTACGCGGAACTGTTTCAGATGCTTCAGGGACTTCTGATGTGTTTTGTAGGAGACAGGCGGGAGGAACGTTTGAAAGCAGCAGGGTTATATTATCTGCTGCTCTCTCATCTGATCGCGAATTTCTCCCGAAGTCCGGACAAAACCAGGCAGACCATGGATCATGAAGAGAAAATCACTCAGATCATGCAGTATATCTGGGAGAATTACCGTCAGGAGATCAGCATGACAGAGATAGCCGAGAAGGTCTATCTGTCCCGATCGGTCGCTTCAAGGCTGTTCAAACAGATGACGGGTGAAAACTTCCCGGATTACCTGAAAAAACTCAGACTGTCCGGCGTTCGTAAAGCGCTGGAACAGTCAGATCTTTCCATTACGCAGATCGCGCTGGAAAACGGATTTTCCTCACCCTCCGTGCTTAATCGGACGTTTCGTGAGAAGATAGGGATGTCGCCTCTGGAATACCGAAGGACTTTTCTGCAAAAGAACGTGGAAGATCCGCAGAAAAAGACTGACATGGCTCAGATCAGAAGGATCCTTGAGTCCAATCAGAAACTTGGTCTGGAAGGAAAAGAAGAGGTTCATTCCCAGACGATCCGGCTGGAGGATGCGGTGCGTTGGGATCCGTGGAAAAACCGGCTGCTGAATGTTGGCCCTTTTTCCAGTCTTCTTTCCGCGCGGATGCAGAAGCAGATCGCTTTTTTAACGGAGAGACTCAATATCGAATACTTGAGGATATGGAATCCTTTTGCTCCCGATATGATGATGCTGGGGGAAGAAAAAGGAAAATTAAACTTTGCTCTGCTGGATGAGGTACTGGATTTCTGTTTCGACCACCGTGTCAAGGTATTTATTGATCTGACACCCCGCCGGGAACGCATTCTGGGAAGCGAGAGCCGCGAGATCGATGCCCGTTCCAGCCGGGAATACTTTGAAACGCACGAAGACTGGCTCCGTACGATCCGGGCTTTCGTTACTCATATCAAGACAAGATACCAGGAACAGACAGTCAGTCAGTGGATCATGGAATTAACCTTTTCCCTGAATGATATCCCATACTATTCCGATACGGAGTACTCGGTGTCAGCCGCCTGGAATCAGAGCTATCAGGCTATCAAGGAGATCCTTCCGAAGATCCGGATCGCCGGCCCGGGGTATATTCCGGACAGTGATCCGCAATATGATGAAGACCAGATCCGTATGCTCCTTTCCCACTGCGAGTATCAGCCAGACGTCTTTACCATGCTAAGCTTCCCTTATAACAGAGTGGGAATGAGCATTTATGATCAGTCGCTGACCAGGGATGCCACCAGAAATGTGTTCTATCAACAGACGAGCCGTGTCCGGGAGATACTGACTGCTCTTCATTTTAAAGGTGAATTCTGGATCACTGAATGCGGGATCAGTGTCGTCAACAGAAATTATATTCAGGACAGCTGTTACCGCGGCGCGACGATGCTCGAACAGATGCTGGCGGGGAACGGACTGGCCGATTCGATCGGTGTTTTCTTTGGGTCGGATCTGATCGGTGCGTATTCAGATTCGGCCGCGGAGATCTGTGGAATCGGCGGGCTTCTGACCCGAAGCGGGATCCGGAAACCGATCTATTATGCTTATCGGTTTCTTAGACAGATGGGAGACAGGAGATTGCTTAATGCCGCAAAAATCTGTGCCACCTGTTTTCATCCGGGAGATATCCGGATCGTCTGCTGGAACAGAAAGAACCTTGGACCCCGGTACTATACGCAGCCGGAAGATTCGTTCCGTCTGGAACAGATCGACCAGATGATGGACAATCTGGATCCGTATGTGATGGAACTGAAGATCGTTGGACTGAAAGAAGGACAGAGATACCGGATCCGTCAACGGATCATGAACGAGGAAAGCGGCAGCGCGCTTCATAAATGGATGAAGCTGGGCTGCAGCGAGGCGCTGTCCCGTGATGATCTGGAGTATCTCTACCAGATGTGCACGCCTGAGGTCTTATCGGAAGAAAGGATCCTGGAGGGGGACCTCATGAGGATCTTTTTCCGCATGGCGCCGAACGAAATGCGGATGATCCAGATCACCAAAGAGTAAACAATATGTTCACGCCGGTTGTTGATCGTCTGATAAGGATATCATGATCAAAAAGTGCATCTTCGTGAGGCGGCTTACCATAAGCCCGGCTTTCACAGCGAGACAGTTTCAGCTGTCTCGCTGTTTTTTTGTTTCGCACAGTCCAATGTGCGAATCGCACAGTCCGATGTGCGAAACGTTCGAGCAGCGGAAAAGGCCTGTATGAATAGCACAAATCGCAAAGGAATCTCAACCGAGCAGAAAAGAGCAAGGGTCAGCTGTTTGCTACAATATATTCAGATCAATACCTCGGTGGGAGATTTGAATCTATTATCAGGAGGATAAGAAAATGGCAGAGAACAAAAAAGCACCGAAAGACTTTATGAAGAAAAAAATGTACGACGTGACGATTACTCTTGATCCTCAGGATCTGCCCGAAGATCAGCGGAAAAAGAAAATCAAAAACGTCGGATTGATAGGGGAATTTTTATTTTACCGCAGCAATCTGAAGGATCATACGGACGAAGTTGGAATGGTCGAGCAGGATCAGATGTTTCCGCCGGCAAGCTATGAAGAAGGAATGTCCTCCATCGCCGGGCGCTATTATAAAGAAATGTCCTGGAACAGGAGCAAAGGGGTTTATGAGATCACGCTGAGGCTTCCCGCGGGTGTTTATGCTTATGGTTTTGTGATCAACGGTGAACTGGTCGAAGCGAAGATGGAAAATCCGCTTGCGATGGAGAACCTGATGACAAAGGACGGTGCTTTTCACAGTCTCAAAGAAGAAACACCCTGGATCCTGGACCCGAAGAATATGCCCTATGCTCCAACAAAAGACGGCTGCCAGCTGAAGAGTGAACTGTATGTCGGTTCACCGGAAGAAGTATCGCAGCTTCCGGCGAGAGACCCGAAAGTCAAAGGTACGCTGACTTATATCAGTTATGATGATATCCTCGGCGAAGTTCGTACCATGGGTGTCTATCTGCCGGCAGGATATGACCGTAATGGTGAATATCCGCTTATCCTGGCTTCTCACGGAGGGGCTGGAAACGAAGTGGATTGGTTCAGTCAGGGAGGTCTTGCCAATATCATGGATAACCTGATCGCAGGCAAACAAACGGAACCGGCCATCGTTGTTACCATGAATAATTCAGTCTATGACTGGGATTTCGCCATGATCGACCAGAACGTGATCCAATGCATCCTGCCGCTGTTAAGGCAGCTTTTTGCGGTGACGGAAGACCCGATGCGGATGGCCTATTGCGGTCTTTCTTTAGGCAGTATGACTGCCATGTATACCTACATGCATCACCCGGAACGTTTTCAGTATTTCGGCTGCTTCTCCGCTGGCTACGCGGGAGGCGAGGGATTTACACTGGAAAATCCGCGTCTGAAGGACGTCACGCTGATGATCGGCTGCGCGGAAGAAGATATCTCCTACAATGAACGGGATATCGGAACACCGCCTACGATCCGGGCGCTGAAAGCGAAGGGGCTTCCCTATATCCCCTACTTTGTCCCCGGTTCACACGACTGGTTCTGCTGGCCGGAGATGTTCCGCCACTTTGCCCAGGAGATCCTCTGGAAATAAAAAAGAAAGGATACGAAAATGAAAGAGTTTTATATGTCCAAGACCGCGCCTGTTGTCGAGACTCCCAAAGGAAAGATCCGCGGCTTCCACTATGACGGTATCGATCATTTCTATGGGATCCGCTACGCCACCGCGAAGCGCTTCCATATGCCGGAGCCTGTTCCGGCCTGGGAAGGCATCAAGGATGCCGGAAGCTACGGTATGATCTGCCCGGTGCTCTCCGACCCCATGCCCACCGGAGAGGTCATGACGCCCCATCGTTTCTGGCCTGCCTCCGAGCACTGCCAGTATCTGAACGTGTGGACGAAGAGCTGCGATCCGGCCGCGAAGAGACCGGTCATGTTCTGGATTCACGGAGGCGGTTATTCTGCCGGTTCTTCCATCGAGCAGGTCTGCTATGACGGTTTCAATCTGGCCAAGCTGGATGACGTAGTCGTCGTCAGTGTGAACCACCGGCTCAATGCTTTCGGTTATCTGGATCTGTCTGATTTCGGAGAAGAGTATCATAACAGCGTCAATGTGGGCATGGCTGATCTGGTCGAAGCCCTTCGCTGGGTGAGAGACAATATCGCCTGTTTTGGCGGTGATCCTGATAACGTGACGATCTTCGGCCAGTCCGGAGGCGGCGGAAAGGTCACGGTCCTGGGTCAGATCCCGGAAGCTGCCGGTCTGTTCCATAAGATGATCATCATGTCCGGTGTTATTCCGGCTCATGATTTTGATTCTGACTGCACTCCGAAGGAGCTTGTGCTGGAGATCCTCGGTCTTTTGGATATTCCCGAGAAGGAAGTTCAGAAGCTGGAAAAGGTCCCCGTACCGAAGTTCATCTGGGCGGTCAACAAGGCTGTCTATAAGCTCTCCCTGGAAGGCAAGAAAGTCGGCTGGACTCCCGTACCGAACGATTATTACGTCTGCGATCCCCTGGAAGGCGATTTCACCGAGGAATCACTGAAGGTTCCCACAATGGTCGGAACCGTTATGGCCGAATTTGGCATGGTCCGTGACCTGGGAGAAAGAGCAGAAATGAATCAGGATCAGATCGCGGCCGAGCTTGCTGATTACTTTGGAAAAGAAGGTGCAGAAAAGATTGCTCCTGAATTCAGACGCATTTATCCGCATATCAGCGAAGTCTATGCGGAAGACCTGGAAGCGATGTTCCTCCCGGGTACCTGGGAATATGTGAAGAAGAAAGCTTCCAAAGCATCTGCGCCGGTCTACAACTATCTGTTCGCCAAGATCTTCGACATCGACGGCGGAAGGGCATCCTGGCACTGCTCAGATATCCCGTATTTCTTCCACAATGCTGCCCTGATTCCGATGTGCCATCAGGGTGACTGGCAGAAGC
Organism: Bacillota bacterium; assembly: GCA_017634575.1. Classification (GTDB taxonomy): domain Bacteria; phylum Bacillota; class Clostridia; order Lachnospirales; family Bianqueaceae; genus RUG760. The sequence goes on along the minus strand of JAGBND010000149.1, from coordinate 24,422 downwards.
TGGATCGTCAGATGTCGTCTGCTTTTGTGAATTTCGCGCGCACCGGCGATCCGAACGGTTCTGAAATTCCTGAGTGGAAGCCCTGCGGCAAAGAGCACGCTGTCACCATGGTAATGGGTGATCAATTCTACGCGGTAGAAGATATGCAGGAAAAACTCCTTCCCCTGGTCGAACAGTACAAGCCCGTTTTCCATTTCAATTTCCCGGTGCCCGATCCGGATGATGCAGAATCCGGCAACGCCTGGGTATTCTAAACACTGCATAAGGAGGACCTTTTATGGCTGCGCTGCTTGATCCCGAAAGTAAGCCGATGCTGTTTCTCGGCAAGTTCTGGGACGCGATGGTCCTGCATGTGATCTGGATCATCTGCTGCATTCCAGTGATCACAGCAGGTCCGGCAACCGTTGCCCTGTATTTTGCTCTGATGAAAGACGCGCGCGATGAAGGTAAATATATCCGGGATTTCTTCCAGGCCTTCAAACGCAACTTCAAACAGGGACTGATCGCGGGACTTATCTATTTGATAGCCGGAGGGGTCATTGGCTTTGCCATTTTCTACTATGCTCACCAATCCGGCGGGATCATGCCTCTCCTGCGGGCTGTTATAGGTCTCCTTGCTGTCCTGTATCTATTTACTTTTCAGTATATATGGGCACTGATCGGGCGTTTTGAGAATACTCTCGGAGAACACTTCCGGAACGCGTTCCTGTTCTCGATCCGTCATATGGGCTGGACCTTTCTAATGTGCATACTGATGATTGCGGTTTATGCGATCGCCGTCATGGGTTATCTCCTGATCCTTATTCTGGGATTTGGGTTTATCGTCTATATTGATGTGTATATCCTGAACAGGATCTTCCGGCCGTATACCAAAGAATTGGATGAACAGCTGAATGATCCCCAATAGTCAGTTCATTTGTACTTTCCCTGACAAAATCGGAAGAATATCGATCCCAGTTGATATTCTTCCGATTTTGCTATAACCTCATCAGATAGTCCTGATCGGTTACATGTCGTTGTTTATGTTTTATCGCAAGACTGTGCAGCAAAAAAGCCCTCCCAGAGGGAAGGCTTTAAAATGCAACAAAAAATGCGGACGGCGGGACTTGAACCCGCAAGGTCGTATAGTAACCACTAGATCCTTAGTCTAGCGCGTCTGCCAATTCCGCCACATCCGCAAGAGCAAATATAATTTTACCATTACCATGCTTATTTGTCAAGCATTTTCTGAATAAACCTTGACAACTTTTCAGCCCAGATGTCCGGTTTTTTCAAACCAAAGGACGCACAGTCCCCCCAAGAGCAGCAAAATCAGGCCGGCGATCAAAAGATGGCCAAATCTGGATTTCGGCTTGGCGCCCAGTCTTTCCTTGTACTCGTGGTAGGATTCGTGCTTCTCTCCCCGGTTTCGAACCTGAAAGATCCACCAGAATTGCTTCATTGAATAGACCAGACCGTCAAATACGCCCTCCTGGGATACAAAAATCAGTCCGCCCACGCCGGCTACCAGCACGCCGGCCGTAAAAAGCGCATCAGCCAGAATCCTGATTCTGCTTAAGTGAATGATCTCCTCCACTTTAGCGCTCTCCAGCACAGCCTCCTTGCTGACGATGCCATCCAAAATGAAATAGGCGGCGCTTTCAGGCATCACAAGATCTCCGGCCGTTCCGATCACGATACCAGAGTCCACTGAAAACTGTGCAACAGCATCCCGTGAGAAAAATCCCATGGCCAACAGGCTTAATACGCACACCAGTCCACCGATTCCCAGTGCGGTCACATATCGAAGCCAGGGCATTCTGTTAAAAGAAGAGGGGCGGCGCTTAGCCGCGTCCGCCCCCTGATTTGGTTTATTTGTCATATTCAGCCTTATATTTTTCAAATTCCTTGCTGGTGCAGCGCACGAAATGTCCGGGAACGATCTCCCTGAATTCGGGCGTTTCCGTGGAGTACTCGTGATCCGTCAGCGGATTATAGCGGATCCGGACACGTCCCTTTTCAGATTCGGGATCCGGCAACGGAATCGCAGAAAGCAGCGATCTGGTATAGGGATGCAGCGGATGAGCGAAAAGCTCATCAGACGTAGCCATCTCAACCATATTGCCGAAATACATAACGCCGATGCGGTCGGAGAAGTACTTAACCACAGAAAGGTCATGGGCAATGAACAGGATCGTCAGACCCATGGTTTCTCTCAGCTCGTTCAGCAGGTTGATAACCTGCGCACGAATGGAAACATCCAGCGCTGAAATCGGCTCATCGGCGATAATCACTTCCGGATTCATAATAATGGACCGGGCGATACCGATTCTCTGACGCTGTCCGCCGGAGAACTCGTGGGGATAACGGGTCGCATGCTCTTCCACCAGACCAACCGTGCGAAGCATCTCATAGACCTTCTGGTCGATATATTCCTTATCCTTTACGCCCTGGATGCGAAGTCCCTCGGCAATGATTTCCTTAACCGTCATACGGGGATCCAAAGAGGCGACAGGATCCTGATAGATCATCTGAATCTGAGTGACATTGCCGTTCTTCCTGGCATCCTTATGATCGTGTTTGGCATCTTTAATCATCTGGCGAAGCTCGGCAATCCGCTTGTTGGCTTCCTGAATCTCAGATTCGGAAAGCTTGATTACCTGATCGCCGTTTTTCGCTTTACCGGCAATTTTGTCCTTCAGCTCTTTAATTTCATTTTTATAGGACAGCGTGCCGGCCACAATTCGTTTGCCTTTAAAGTACACGTTTCCGGAGGTTGCATCATACAGACGGATCATGGTACGACCTGTAGTGGTTTTACCGCAGCCGGACTCACCTACCAGTCCAAAAACCTCGCCCTTCTGAATATCAAAGGAGACGTCATCCACTGCCTTTTTCAGGCCTTCACCTTTACCGAAGTACATGCACAGATGCTCGACACGAAGGATCGGCTCGTTTGTCTTTTCACTCATGATTAATCCTCCTTCTCTGCGTTCTGTGTGTCATCGTTCCGGGCTTCATTTTCCAGTTTCTGTCTTTCCCTGCGCGCTTTGATACGCTCCAGACGTTCGGTAATGACCTTAGGCATTTCAAGCTTCGGCGCATTCGGATGCAGCAGCCAGGTGGCTGCATAATGGGTATCCGTAATCTGGAACATGGGCGGCTGCATTTCAAAATCGATCTCCAGCGCATTCGCATTACGGTCGGCAAAAGCATCGCCCTTGGGCGGGTAGATCATGTTAGGCGGCGTTCCCGGAATAGATTCCAGTTTTTCCTTGGTATCCAGATCCGGCACGGAGGCCAGCAGCGCCCAGGTATAGGGATGGGCCGGCTCGTAGAAGACTTCCGTTGCCGTGCCATACTCAACAATCTTGCCGGCATACATAACCGCGATACGGTCTGCCATGTTAGCGACAACGCCCAGGTCATGGGTGATGAAGATAACTGACAGATTGCGCTCTTTCTTCAGATTGTTGATCAGTTCCAGGATCTGGGCCTGAATGGTAACATCCAAAGCGGTGGTCGGCTCGTCGCAGATCAGGATATCCGGGTCGGCTGTAAGGGCGATAGCAATAACGATTCGCTGACGCATACCACCGGAGAACTCAAAGGGATACTGTCTGAAACGGCGGCGGGGATTGTCGATGCCAACACCCTCCATCAGCTTGATGGCGCGCTCGCGGGCCACATGAGATGTCAGCTTATAGGCTGAGTTTTCGGTCTGCTCTTTCAGGTAGTCCACGATCTCAAGAGTACGGGCTGCAAAATCAGCCTTTTCGTTAGCTGCCAGCTGATGCCGGAAATGGGCAATCTGCTCTTTAACGGTATCGGCCATATCCACGCGGGCAGCTTCCAGGTTGACAAGGCTCATGGGAATGACTTCCCAATCCGGCGTCTTGCCTCTGGCGATAATCTTGTCATGCTTGGCAGTGGAACGGGCAAACCGCTTCTCTTCCTTTTCGTTGCGCTTGAAACCGCCGAAGTACAGATCCACGGCGTAATCGATGGACGTATCGAAGGTATGGGTCAGAGAGTCCTTGGTAACTTCCAGAGGATCCAGGCATTTAATGACTGCAGCCTTCATTTCTTTAACGGCCGCATCCACTTCCGTCTTGTCGGGCTGCTCTTTTTCAAGAATCGGCAGCTTGGAGGTCAGAAGCTCAATGGCTGCGCGTCTTGCCTTGTCCGTCTCTTCCGAAGAATAGCGGACAGCTTTTTCGGCTTTCGCCTGGAATGCGTCCATGAAGCCCTGCTCGGTCTCCTTGTGGGTCATGGCGTTCATCTCAGCTACCGGCATCTTGGGAATCTCATGTTTGACATTCTTCAGATAGTAGGCCAGGGTAAAGGTATTGGGCTTTTCAAAAGCAACCGCTTCTTTCAGCACATCGATCGCTTTTTCAAGTGCAGCCTTTACCGGCGCGTAACCGGCTTCGTCCTTCGGCGTTCCAGCCGCCTTGACGGCAGCTACTGCTTCATCCAGCTCAGATGCTCTGTCTCTTACAACAAAGTAGTTCTTGGCCCGGCTCGCGGCATGTACAAACTGGGTCACGTCGGTATGAAGCGTGGCGTCCAGCGCCTTCGAGTCAATACGAAGCACGGAGTTTTCAGCCAGCGCCAAAGCCTCGGAAGCATTGTCGAAGGCTTCGGTATATTCAGTCTGCAGCTTGGAATGCTCAAGGCCAAAATCCTTGAACTTGGCCAGATCATGCTGTGCATCGGTAATGCCGACTTCTTTCATGCGGGCATCCAGTGCAGCGAACATGGCTTTCATGTTGGCTTTGCTCTCTTTGCGCTGGGCCTTATTCTTCAGCAGCATGGCTTCCGTAAGCTGCTGACCGATTCTCATAATGGGGTTCAGTGAAGAAAGAGGATCCTGGAAGATCATGGCGATCTTGTCGCCGCGGACCTGCTGGAACTCTTCTTCGGATATTTTCATCAGATCCTTACCGTCATAGAGGATTTTGCCGCCGTCTTTAATGGCGTTGCCGGCAAGAATACCCATGATGGCGCGGGAGGTTACAGACTTTCCGGAACCGGACTCACCAACGATGGCAAGGGTTTCACCCTTGTACAGATCAAAGCTGATATCGCGGACAGCCTGAACCTTGCCGTTGGTTGTACGGAAGGATATCTTTAAGTCTTTGACTTCTAACTTTTTCTCAGGCATGATTCATCTTCCCTTTCATATTGTTGTCTTTTCTGTAACGAATCGCATTCGTATTCGACCAGCCATCCGATGTTATTCATCAGCGCCGCGCAGCGTCGGGTTGAAGGCGTCGCGCAGACCGTTGCCGAAGAGGTTGAAGGAAATCTCCAGCAGGGAAATAAACACAGACGGTACCGCAATGATATGCGGGAAGGTAGAAACATAAGCCTGACCATTGGCCAGCATGGTTCCGATGGAAGTAAGACCTGAGGTCTCCAGCGAGATAATACCCAGATAAGAAAGCATGGACTCGGAGAAGATAACGCCAGGGATAATCAGAACCGTTGCGGTAATAATGGTACCCAGTGAGTTGGGCAGGATATGACGGAAGATCAGACGCATATCGCTGGCACCAAGGGTACGGGCAGCCAGGATATATTCCTGATTCTTGAAACGGTAGAACTGGGTACGCACACGATGGGCGATACCAATCCATCCGGTAAGTACGAAGGCAAACAGAAGACTTACCAGTGGTCCGACTTTGTTGGCCAGGTGCATCTGGAACAGCGTCGCGACAACGATGAAGGGAACGTTGTACAGAATATCGGAGATACGTTCCAGAATCAGGTCGACGGCGCCGCCGTAGTAACCTTCAATAGCACCGTAAACGATACCAATGACAAAGTTGATAATGGATACGGAAATAGCCAGCAGGAAGGAAAGTCTGGCAGCATAGGCAAGGCAGGCAAAGATATCCTGGCCATGCTGGTTGGTACCCAGCAGATGGTTGGGATAGAAACCGTTTACATAGTGATAATACTCGCGGTATAAAACACGGGCGCGATAACCGGACTGATTCTTGGCCGCATAAGTATACCATGTTTCACCATCTGCTCCTCCATTGTCGCCTTCAATACGAAGCGATTCGTAGTCGGCGCGGGTAGGATTAGAGGAGGTATGGTAGTTTGGCACAAAAACGGGGTTTCCGTTTTCATCGTGATGAGCGGACATACCTTGGTTGGAAGCGGCATCGCTCTGCAGCTCATACCAAAGATTCGCACCGTTGGAAACAGCAATGAAATCGGTTTTATAGTTGGCCGGCAGGGGATAGATAACCTGAATATTGTTCTCATTCTGGTATTTCTGAAGGGCCTGATATTCGGCCTTGGTCAGATCCACATAGATGAAACCGACTTTATCGTAGGAATCAACATACAATTTGTAATAGGTGGTTCCCTTTGCGTCCTGATAAACTTCCCGGACATCCTTAACGGCGGAGTCACCCAGTTCGTAACCGATACTGGACAGATAGTCATATCCGGCCTGGGTTTCGTTCTGCACCTTGCAGCCGTCCCATCCCAGAAAAGCAAATGTTTCCGATCTGGGAAGCAGCATCTTGTAGTAACCGTCACGGAAGGATACATCGTAGGGTGAAACCAGCGGAACGATCATGGAATACAGAAACAGAATCAGAATAATAATGGCAGCGGCTACAGAAGATTTGTTCTTTCTGAAGCGGATCATGGCATCCTTAAAGGAGCCGATGGGCTTGGTAGCCAGCTTCTTATCAGAAATCTTTTCTCCGGACTGAACCAGCGCAAATTTTTCTTTTGGAAGATCCGCGTACTGTTTTAAAATTTTCTCATTCATATCAGCGCGCTCCCATCTTGATTCGAGGATCAATAAATCCGTAGCTTAAGTCGATTACCAGACCGGACAGAAGGCCGATAAAGGTATAGAAGAAGGTATCTGCCATAAAGAAGTTGTAGTCACGAAGGTTAACGGACTGCACAAACAGGGCGCCGATACCGGGAATAGCGAAGACGCTCTCGATGATCAGAGAACCACCCAGGATACCGATAAACTCGGAAAGGATCATGGGAAGGATCGGAACCATAGCGTTTCTCATGGCATGACGGACAACAGCCTGGGAGCGGGTCAGACCCTTGGTGCGGGCCAACCGCAGATAGTCACCGGTAAGAACCTCCGAAAGCTCGGCACGGGTAAAACGGGTCAGGCCGGCGATGGTGTAGATACCCAGGGACAGGACCGCAGGGAACATGGATTTAAACATGGCCCAGCTGAAAAACTCCGTGGTTTCTCTGGATGCAACCGTCAGAGAAAACCACCCTGTTTTATAACAGAGAATATACTGAACCAGGAACGCCCAGACGTAGCTGGGTACAGAAATAAAAAGCATAACCATGGTAGAAACGACATGGTCCTGCCAGTGATTTTTACGTAAAGCGGCATAAATTCCGAAGAGAAGTCCCAGCGGAATAGCCATAAGAATCGAATAAAGGTTGACAACTACAGAATAAGGCAGTTTGGTAAAGAAGACATCCACGACCTCCAGGCCGTAATACATCTGCTCACCCAGTCCCATATCGCCCTGGAACAGATGCTTCCAGTATAAGCCATATTGGACAAGAATCGGTTTGTTGTATCCCATCGCCTCACGTCTTGCCAGAACCAGCTTAACGTCACGACCCATCGATTTAACAGCAGGCAGCGGGAGCAGCTTGATGAGCACAAAGCACATCGTTAGGATAATGAGAAACGTAAAGACCATTAAGATCAAACGTTTAATAACGTATTTCCCCATAACGAATATCTACCCTTCCAAATTAGAATAACAGGGGCTGCCGCCAAAGGGCAGGCAGCCCCTGTTTCAGCTTAACTTAATGCTGTTTTTGGTATTAGTAGGTCAGAGAACCAGCTGCAGCAGCCCACTCTTCATCGTTGTAATTGAAGGTGTAGTAACGGATGCCGCCGAAGGTAACCATATCGACATACTCATCAACAGCGTAGTCGCCCTTCTGGGAAACCAGAGAACCGACGTTACGGTAGTAGATAGGCGTATTGACATAGTTAGCCAGGTAGACATACTCAACCTTTGCAAAGATAGCGCACTTGGTATCTGCATCGTAGTTTCCGAATGCTTCCAGCGTCAGGCTGCCATCATTGGAGGTAAGCACGGTGTTCTCGTCGCCGTCCATCCACAGGGCCCATTTCTGCAGGCTCTGGGTGAACTCTTTACCGTTGATGGTCATAGTAACTTCAACAGCGTTGGAGTCGAAACCATATTCCATCTGGTTCGGGTCGGAGTTGATACCGGCATCGCAGTAGCACTCATACAGCAGGGTGAAGGGGCTGTAAGCAGAGCCGCCCCAGGTAGAGAAGATCATGTCGGTCTGGCCGGCATACATGGTCTCGTAGTAGTCAGCGTCAGCTTTCATGGTCAGCTCAACCTTGCCCTCGAAACCAGTACCTGCGCAGGCAGCCTTCAGGGCGTCGTTCAGGTAGTTGAACATCTTGACATAGATGTCATCAGACTGATATACGGAAAGGGTGATCTTGATGGGGGTGGTGCCGTCCCAGGTGCCATCGGAGGTGACCTGAGCATAAGCAATAGCCATCAGCTGCTGAGCCTGCTCGATGTCGTAACCGGTAATTGCATCGTAAGCTTCATCAACATCATCGAAGTCGCCATCAGGACCATAGGTCAGTCCGTACAGGTCGCAAAGAGCAGCCTTGGCTGCATCGTTGTTACGATAGGAAGCACCGGTGAAGGGATCGTAAACGTACATATAGTTCAGCATACCGTAACCGGCGGAACCTGCTGCAGTGTAGGAAGCTGCGAAGGTGCTGCGGTCGATAGCCAGAGAGAAGGCCTTACGGAAGTTAAGGTTGCCAAGGACCTGGGTGCCGCGCTCTGCCAGAACAGACTCGTCGGTGTTGAAGGTCAGCTTGGTGGTGTAGGACTGGGGCTCGTAGCGGATATACTCAGAAGAAGCGTACTTCTCCATGTCTTCCTGCTGCAGGCTGACGAAGTCGATCTCGCCGTTCAGGAAAGCAAGAAGCTGAGTTTCGTGCTTGTCGATAACCTGGATGGAAACGTTATCAGCCTGATACTGACCGGTATGTTTGCCATCTTTGTAACCGCACCAGTTGTCGTTACGGACAAAAGTGATCTGCTTATCCAGCTCAAAGTAGTCCAGCTTGTAGGGACCATAGGAAGCAGTGGTGTCTTTGGAGGTGCCGTAGGTAGTGGAGATACGTCCATCCTGCTCAACCTTCAGAGCTTCATACATGTCTTCCTTGACCAGATACATGGGCAGGTAGTAGGGAACATAGTAGTCGGGATCGGAGATAGGAGCCTGGAAAATGAAGGTCAGCTCGTAGTCGCCGGTCTTCAGGATACCGACGGAATCAAAGGAAGCATCTGCCGGATAACCTTCAACGGTACCCAGATAGTCAGCTGCATAATCCTCATAGGACATTCCGGGAGCAAAGTACTCTTCGTACAGGCTCTTTGCACTGAAAGGATCCTTGTCTTCAGCATCGGTTCCGTCCTGAGAGTAGATGGTCTCGTCGGAAATGGGAAGGTAAGCGGGAACTTCGTTGCCTTCGGCATCGACATAACCAGCTGCATTCCAGAAGCCGATGGGATCCAGATACAGATCCTCTTCGGAGCCATTAGCCAGATATTCGGAAGTGGTCATGCCCAGAGGGCTGAAAGCTTCCTGACCCTGATAGAAGTAAGCCTTTGCGCCAACAATGGCGGCTTCACCGGCATACAGGCTGTCAGCACGACGGTTCAGCTGAGCGGGATCCAGCAGGTTCTGGTAGGAGTAGATGTAGGAATCAGCATTGATGGGGGTACCATCTTCCCAGACAGCATCCGGATTCAGCGCGATCTTCCAGGCCTTGCCGGTTTCGCCTTCGGCAACACCGAACTGACCAACATAGTCAGCGGTAACATCTACGGGGTAGTCAGCAGCCATCTCAGGAATGATAGCCCATCCGTCCTTATTCTCGTTCAGAACGAACTCGTAGAAGCCCATGGTCAGATAGGACATCATCATGCTGTCGTCGGAAGTCTCCCAGGACAGGGGGTTCCAGTTCAGGCTGGTGGTAGCGGTCATGACATCGTTGAGGGTGTAAACAGCCTCATCGGTGTAGTCTTTGCCAGCTTCGCCGGCAAAAGCGGTGTGATTGACCTCGCCGCCTTCAGAACTGCCAAGGTTTGCTTCAACCTCGCCGACATTAAATGCCGGATACTCGACAGCGGCTTCAACATTTTCTGCAACAATCTCTGCACCTTCGGTACTTTCCTCGGTAGCAGCGCTTTCAGTTGCGGAAGTTTCTTCTGTGCTGGTTTCTGCAGCAGCAGACTCGGTAGCTGCGGATTCGGTTGCAGCAGACTCGGTTGCAGCAGACTCGGTAGCCTGGCTATCACCGGAACCGTTTCCGGAGCAGCCTGCCAGCAGAGAAGCGCACAGTGCTAATGCTAAGAATAAGGCAAGAAGCTTTTTCATATTCTTCATATTAGCGATTTCCTCCTTTGGATAAAATAGGAACAACCACAGAAGCACATCTGTTTTTGTTTCAGCCTCTGCGGGAAGTTTGCAAACTATCATACTATGATTCGTGTCCGTTGTCAATAGATGCGTGTCCACCTAAAACATACAAAATCACTTATCAGGGCCCGGATTTTTAGAATAAATATACAAAAAGGCCTCTTTACCGGTTAAAGAAGCCTTCTCTATGCTTGTTTTCTGTTCCGAAAACAGGTACAATATCCCTCGTGCAAAAATATCCGGATGCCTGCACGCCTTCCGGAAAGCGGCTTATTCTTCTGTGATATCCACGATGGCCTTTTCGGCCATTTCCACGGATACGCCCAGAAAAGCAGCGATCTCGCCAACCAGAAGCCGCATTTTCTCTGCAAAGTCTTCCTGTCCGGGAATGCGCCTGTGATGAGGATGCGGACTCCAGCACTGCCAGATGCGTTCGTCCAGAGCGACTGCCTCTTCCACATTTTCATACCTGGCCTGGTTATTCTCAAAGGTATAAAAGCGCACCGTATCCTTAGCGGCTGTAACCAGATGAAACACGGCATCATAGCTTAAGATTACGGATTTTTCTTCAAGTCCCAGCCCGTCCAGCACGATACGGTATTCCTCATCGGTCATGTAAGCCTTGTTGTCCAGCGCTGCCCTGTCGCAGACAATCAGAATTTTCTCCTGGGGCATGGTGCGCGCAGCCTGCTCGTAGATTTTCTCTTTAAACATTTGAAGAGAAACCTGGCATTTCTGATATTCCAGATTGGATCCGCATGTCCAGGGGGCCACGCCGCCGGTGATCAGTTCCGTAGCGGTCTCTGAAACGAACAGAACCTTGTAGCCGACTTCCGTAAACACATGGGAAATCCAGCGCATGGCTGTGGATTTTCCGCCGCAGGGCCCTCCCGTGATGACGATCTTCTTAATTTCCATTTGGTTACTCCTCTCACCTTTGAAAAGAAGTACAAAGCCGTACCTTTCATCTATATGTCCACCGCCTTTTTTTGCGGCTTCATCGGACACACTTCCTATTATAAAGTTTATTTGACTTCTTGGCAAGCTTTTTGAAAAAGGAGGCGTTCATGTCTCATCTGATTGCAGACGTACCGTTTATATCCCAGCTGGAAAAATATCCCACCGGCTGCGAGAGCGTTTCAGCCGTCATGCTGCTGAACTGCCTGGGCATCCGCATTACCCCGGAAGCTTTCATCGACAGGCATCTGCCTAAAGGGAAAGCTCCCCTGCAGGGCGAAGACGGAATCTTCTATGGCTGTGATCCCTGGCAGGCCTTTCCGGGAGATCCTTACAGCCGGGATGGCTGGGGATGCTTCGCCCCCGCGCTGAAAACAGCTGTTCTCTCGGCTGTAAAGGAATGCGCCGAAAAGCCCGAACGGTTCAACGTTTCAGATCAATACCATCTTCCCTTGCCGCAGGTTGTTCATCAATATATTGACCGGGATATTCCGGTTGTTTTCTGGGCTACCATCGGCATGGCGGAAGGCAGAAATACCCTTCGCTGGCAAACCCCGGAGGGCAGACAGATCCAGTGGGTCTCCCCCATGCACTGTACCCTGCTGATTGGCTATGAAACCGGCCCGGACGGCGAAATAAGCGCCTATGTGTTTAACGATCCCACCAGCGGCGCTTTATCCCGCTTTGACGCCAAATCGGTGGAAGCGGCTTATCAGGTTCAGCATGAACAAATTCTAACTATTGAGGCGCTACCCGAATGACTTTATCCATCAATAAATCTCAGCTAAGACATCTGATGCTCCTGTCGCTGCCTGCCATTGCCGAACAGTTTCTGATGACCATGGTCAGCTATGTCGATACGGCTATGGTAGGCTCTCTTGGCGCAAACGCCACGGCCGCCATCGCGGTAACCGCCTCCTCCACCTGGCTCATCGGCGGCATCCTCTCCGCCGCAGGCGTGGGCTTCTCTGTGCAGGTTGCCTACGCCGTTGGCGCCGGAGAAGTGGACAACGTCAAAAAAATAATCCGTCAGGCCTTGCTTCTGGCGCTTTTGATCGGGGTCAGTGTAATGACCATATGTCTTTCCATATCCCACTCTCTGCCTGTCTGGCTGGGAGCCGGAGAAGAGATTTTGTCCGACGCCAGAGCTTATATCCGCATCTATATGATGGCCATTCCTTTCAACTGCATCAACGGCACCTTTTCCGCTATTCTCCGATGCATGGGCGATACAAAAACGCCCATGCGCCTTAACACCGGTTCCAATCTGCTGAATGTGGTTTTGAATTTTCTGCTGATTTTCCCCAGCAGGCAAATCCGCGTTTTTGATCTTAGCTTTTGGATTCCCGGAGCGGGACTAGGCGTTACCGGAGCCGCCATTGCTTCCGCCATCTCCATGGCTCTGGTAGGCCTGATATTGCTGCTGATTATTTTCCGCCGCAAATCACCTTACCAGATCCATCTGAAGGAAAGCTACCGTCCGGACAAAGCGGTGATTTCCAGGGCTGTCAAGCTTGGGACGCCGGTTTTGCTGGAACGCCTTTTGATGAGCGGCGGTCAGGTGTTTATGACCCGAATGGTCAGCGGACTGGGCACCGTGGCCTTGGCTGCCAACCACGTAGCCGTCACCGCTGAGGGCATCAGCTATATGCCGGCCTTCGGCGTTTCCTTTGCCGCCACTACCATGGTAGGTCAGTCTCTGGGCGCCAAAAACCTGGATGACGCGCAGGCCTACGGCAGGCTTTCCGGCTGGATAGGAACCCTGCTTTCCACCTTTATGGGCGTGATTCTGTTTGCTTTCAGCGTGCCCCTCTCCACCATCTTCAGCTCCGACCCGGCTGTCATCGCGCTATCAGCCCGCATGCTGCGTCTGGTGGCCTTTGCAGAGCCCATGTTCGGTTTGTCTATCGTGCTTTCCGGCGCCCTTCGCGGCGCAGGAGATACCCGGTATCCCATGTTTGTCTCTCTGCTTTGCATGATCGGTCTTCGCTGCACCCTGGCTCCGTTCTTCATTTTTGTACTGCATATGGATCTGGCCGCGGTCTGGCTGGCCATGGATATCGATCTGATCGCCCGGGGTATCCTGTGCTTTTTCCGTTTTCGTTCCAAAAAATATCTGAAATACACATCAAACCTGGCGGATGCCAAATAACAGATTGCCCGTTCTGAGCCTAATAAAGCAAGACTGCTTATAAACCATAAAATCAGGAGTCTATATTGATGAAACTGTTAATTACCGGATTTATGCCCTTTGGAGGCGAAAAAGAAAACCCCGCTTGGGAAGCTGTCAAACGACTTCCGGACAAAGTGGATGGCGTGTCCATTATCAAGCAGGAAATTCCCGTCGTTTTTGGTGAGGATTTTCAGGTTCTTGAGAAAGCCATTCGCGAAAACACCTGTCCCGGTCAGGGAGGCGATCTTCCCTGCGATCAAAGCTGCGAAAGGCTGTGCGCGGTAATCTGCGTCGGCCAGGCAGGCGGACGAAGCGGCATTACCCCCGAAAAGATCGCCATCAACTATCAGGACGCCCGCATTCCGGACAACGCAGGAAACAGTCCCCGTCATCAGCTGATTCTTTATCCACAGAAGCCTTCCGCTCTTTCATACACGCCTTTGAACGAAGGCGCCTCTGCCGGCGCTTTTTGTCCTGCTGACGGCTATTTTTCATCGCTGCCGGTTGAAAAGATGGTCGAAGCCATGTCAGAGGCAAATAGTCCTGCTTCTGCCTCTCTTTCCGCAGGCGCCTACGTCTGCAACGATCTGTTTTACCGGCTGATGGTGTATCTGGCCAAAGGCTCCCTTGCAGGGGATGCGCACATCGGAGGGGGCGCCATCGGCGGATTCATTCATGTGCCCTTCAGCAGCGAACAGCTGGAGGGGCGCGAATTTCCCGAGGGGAAACTGCCCCCTTCTCTTCCGCTTGATACCATCGCTTCGGGGCTTGAAATCTGCATCAGAGAAACCATCAAGGCCGTCAAAGCTGATCGATGAAAGGAAAACGCACATGAATACAAGCTACGCTCAGGAGGGCCTTTTCCTTGTCTGAAACAACTTCAAACCAGATGGGCCCTTCATCCTTCGGGCAGGGCCTTCGCGACGGTCTTCCCATAGGCCTTGGATATTTCCCTGTTTCCTTTGCTTTTGGGATTCTGGCCTCTTCCGGAGGTCTCAGCTGGTGGCAGGCCTCCCTCATCTCTTTGCTCAACCTCACCTCTGCCGGGCAGTTTGCCGGACTGGATATCCTGCTTTCTTCCGGCACTTTGATGGAAATGGCCATCTCCCAGGTCGTCATCAATATCCGCTACAGCCTCATGTCCATCACCCTTTCCCAAAAGGTGGATGCTTCGGTGGGCGGATATTTCCGCTATGTTTTTCCCTTTAATGTTACGGATGAAATCTTCGGCATCGCCGCAACCAGGCCATCTATCAGCCGTTCTTACTGGAGGGGCATCCGGGTTTTGCCGATCGTCGGATGGACACTGGGTACCTTGATGGGGGCGCTGCTGGGCTCCGTGCTGCCGGAAGCGCTCATGAACGCCATGAGCGTCATGTTGTACGCCATGTTTATTGCCATCATTATTCCGATATGCAAAAAAGAGATGCCAGTGCTGATCGCCTGTCTGATCGCTGTCTGTCTGAACACGCTGCTCACCTATGTTCCCTTCTTAAAAAACCTGGGCCTCTCCAGCGCCATGGGCGTTATTGTCTGCGCTGTTCTGTCCTCGCTGATCTGCGCCGTTCTTTTCCCAAGGCCTATGGAAGGAGGAACAGATGAATCCTGATGGTTTTTTCCTGTATCTGCTGGTTATGGCAGGCACAACGTATCTGGTAAGAGCTATTCCCTTTGTTCTGATTCGCAAGAAAATCAAAAACCGTTTTCTGAACTCTTTTTTGTATTACATTCCTTATACGGTTCTTGCCGCCATGACCTTTCCGGCCATTTTCTATGTCTCCTCTTCTCTTCCGGCCTCTATTCTGGGAACCATCACTGCCCTGGCGCTAAGCTTTTTCGGTCAGAGTCTGCTGGTGGTGGCTGCCTCGTCAGCCCTGGTAATTTATCTGGCGCAGCTTGTTCTTTAATGATAAGGCCGAATGCCCTATTTCTCTCAAGCAAACACCCTTGTTTCAAATAAAATAGTGATGCCGGACCATCTTTTCAGGTGGTTTGGCATCACTCTTTTTATGCATGTTAATTAATAGAAGCAGTTGCCTCCGATGACCACATACGGGCAATCCAGCGTCGCGGGATCCAGCCAGGTGGTACCGTTAAAGTACAGGTAACCGCCGATATTGTTGACGCCGTTCAGGGCATCCTGCGCAGCCTCGTAGCAAACGCTGCTGACGGAACCGGTATCCAGCAGATACATAATGTTTCCGCAGGCAAACTGGTAAGGCGCATAGATAATGTCATAAATGGAGCTGCCGAATCCGGCGTACAGCCGGTTCAGCACACAGTTTGCAACAGCCAGGGATCCATCATAATAGGGACCGGCTTCGATCTGGCAAAGGGCTGCCAGATAATCCAGATCCGTATAACCTCCGGTTGTGCTGCCGCCGCTGGTCTCCTGACCGCGATCCGTGGTGCCCGGGTTCTCTTCGGTGGAGGCGCTTTGCGCGCTCTCTTCCGTCTGTTCCGGCGCAGATTCTTCGGCAGGCGCTTCCTCAGCGGGCGTTTCTTCCGAAGTCTCAGCAGGAATCTCTTCCTGGACAGGCTCGGAAGCATTTCCCTGGGTCTCTTCCGGCTGTGACTCAGCAGGCGTCTCTTCCTGCGCGGGAGTCTCCTCCGTGACCTGGGCCTGTGTCTCTTCCTGGGAAGCCTGAGCCTCTTCCACCGGCTCAGTTTCCTCAGAAGCAGTCTGCGCAGTCTCAGCGCTCGTCTCTTCTGTCTGTTCAGCAGGCTGTTCCTGGGCAGGGCTTGTCTCCTGAGCAGAGGAGGAAACGGCATAATCGATTCTGCTGCTCTCCTCTTCAACGGGGGTCAGATCCACTTCAGGCCGAACGCTTTGAGATATGGTTTGCTTTTTTTCTGTGCTAAGGCCATTGGTGGTGCTCACAACTTCAGCCGATGCCTCTTTCGAGGTAATCTGTTCTGCTAATTGTCTGGCTGCTTCTTCCATAGCCGCCAGGTCTTTTGTTTTATCTGTCTGCGCCGTCTGCGCAGCGCCATCCTTCGTCTGGGAGTTTTCACTGATACTCGGCCGTTCTGTGATTTCCAGAACCGATTCTTCCAGAAGCGCCCTCTCTTCTCTCATTTCTGAATTTTCTGACGCCATGGGCTTCAGATTAAAAATCATAGAAGAAAGGATGATACTGGCGACCGATAAAATCCCGACCAGGATCAGGGGTAATCTGGTTTTCGGTGAGGCCATGTTTTGATCTCCTTTGAAAATTCAAAATTATTACGAACTTTTCTTTCAAATTTTGTAATATTTGTAATACTTTCGTTATTTTATCGTAAAAAGTGTGATTTGTCAACCACTATATATTGTGCCCTTCTTTTTCCCGGATACGCAGAAATTGTGGATTTTATGAATTACCCGGATTTTACAAACTTCAGATTTACGAAACACAAAAACTGTGATATGATGAAATTTGGCCATTTGCCGAATACGGGGAGGTTAGTATGACTCAAAAAATCCTTGCATCCGGCTCTCCCAGAAGGCGGGAGCTGATGCATTATATATGGAAAGAATTTGATATTGAAACTTCGGATGCAGAAGAAACGGTTCCGATTCCCAAGCTCTCTGCCCCCGAAGATCTGCCTGTTTTTTTGTCCCGTCTGAAAGCTGAAGATATTGCATCCAGACATCCCGGAGCCCTTGTGGTAGGCGCGGATACCATTGTCATTGCCCCGGATGGCGAGATCCTTGGCAAACCCAAAGATCAGGAAGACGCCCGCAGCATGCTGAAAAAGCTCTCCGGATGCTGCCATCTGGTAGTTACCGGCGTCAGCATGTGTCAGATGAACGGAACCGATAAACGGTTTCATAGCTTTCGGGAAATCACCAAGGTATACTTTTTCCCTTTAACCGAGCAAGAAATTGATCACTATGTAGAAAGCAAAGAGCCCATGGACAAAGCCGGCGCTTATGGAATCCAGGGACTCGGCAGTCTGCTGGTGGAAAAAATAGATGGAGATTTCTTCAATGTGGTGGGGCTGCCGGTTGCCCGCTTAAAAAGAGAATTGGATGGTTTTACTGTATGAAAGAAGTATTAAAAAGAGAACTGAAAGCCTATTTTGCAGGGCCATGGGCTTATCTGTTCGGCGCTGTTATTCTGCTCATCTGCGGCATTGGCTGCATCCGGGAAAATCTTTCCTACCAGATCGCCAACTTCGAATATGCCCTGCAGGCCGGCCTTTGGTCCTTATTCGCCGCCTGCGCTCTTCTGGAAATCAAGCTTCAGTCCCGGATTCATGCCGCAGATCAGCTTCCCTTTGATCTTCCTGACGGCGATATTGAATTACCCAAAGAAAAAGGCTGGGGAGGATTTCGTCTATTAAAACCCACCCGGCAGGATATTCAGGACGCATTGTATTATCGTCAAAAAGCGCTGGATGGTTCCTTAAGCAGCCGCTCCCTGACGCTTGGACGGGCCCTGTCGCTAGTCCTTATGCTGGCGGTTCCCATGCTGCTTTTGCACCTTTATCCGTTGATCATGCGCCCCTACGGGGAGGTATACTTAGCCAGCGCCTATGCTGCCCTCTGGGCCTTTGCGGGCGTCGGACTGATTCTGATCATGCTTTCCCTGCTCTTGGCCACCTCAGAGAAGCATCCGGTGATTGCGCTTGCCTACACCCTGCTGATTATGCTGACGGCCTACTTCCTGCCTCAGATTGCTCTTTGGGCCTCCTCCGCCTATGCAGCCATGCTGTTCTTCACGCTGGTTATCGTTCTGATCGCCATGGCCGTATACCTGCTTTCCAAGAATGTCCTGAGCTGCCTGCTGGTGGGCGCTGTATTGGAAGTCATACAGGTCATCTTTTTCCTGATCCGCCGGGATGCCTTCGAGGGGCTGGCGGTTCGCGTCATGATGGAGCTGTCGCCCGTCGTCCGCTTTAACAATTTTATTGGCGGTTTGCTGGATGTGCCTGCTTTAATCTATTTTCTCCTCTTTGCAGGAATTCTGCTGCTGATCGCTGCCGGTCAGACGCGCCAGATGTTCGAAGCCCTCAGACGGGGTCAGGATGTGTTCGATGCGGTCAAAGCCGCCCGGGAGGCCAAAGCCGAAAAGCTTTCTTCCGGCAAGTTATCCCGTACCAGACAGCCTCGCTTTACAGCCGAAAAACAGGCCAAAGAGCTGGCCGATGCCATGGAGGGCATGACCCATTCCACCGGCGAAGCGCTCACCGACGAAGAAAAGGCTGCCCTAAAAGGAGCAGCCGACCGCGCAGCCCTGAAGGGACTGATCGCGCCGGTTTCTGCAATCGCTCTCAGCGCCGCGCTTTTACTGGCCCTTAACTTTACCGGAACAGCGCTTATCAAAGATGTTACCTCCACAGGCATGTTCAAGGAATCCGATCAGTTCCGCCAGGTGCTGGACGGTGTAAACAGAGATGTCACCTGTTACTGGATTTGTCAGAACGGCGCAGAAGACGCCTCTCTCCAGAGCGCGCTTTACTATTACAGCCGTCAGAACCGGCATTTTAAGGTTCAAAAGCTGGAACCGCTTTCCAATGCGCCTTTCCTGCAGACATATATTGTCGAAAGCATCTCCAACGATGCCCTGCTGCTTCAGTGCGGAGGCCGCACCCGTTACCTGCCCCGGGAGGAGCTGTACGGAAACGATTACAGCCGCTACGAAGAAACCGGCACCTATGATCTGGCTTTCCAGCTGGAAAACATGCTGGGCCACGGTCTGAGCTATGTGTGCGGCCAGGATTCCCTTCCCGTGCTTTACGAGGTCACCGGACATGGTGAAACGCCCCTTACGGATTACTGGAAAGTTATGATCCAAAAACTGGACCTGGAGGTGGCCTCAACCACCCTGGATCAGATTCCCGCCAATGCCCTTGGCCTCGTTCTGGCAAATCCTACCTCTGACCTGTCCGAAGAAGAGGCGGCTCTTTTGAAAGATTATCTTGCCAACGGCGGAAAGCTTCTTCTGGTTACCAATCTTTCCGAAAGCGGCCAGGGGCTGCCGCGCCTGGAAGAGATTATGGCCTCCTACGGCATCCAGACAGTCCCGGGAATCGTTATTGAAAAAGGCAGCAACACCTATTCTGCCGAAGGCCCTTACAGCATGTATCCCCGCATGCTGGTCCACAAGATCAACGAAGAAGCTGCTTACAGCGAAAAACGCGTGCTGCTTTCCGAAGTTCAGGCCCTGACCCTGAAAGACGCGCAAGGCGCCTCCACAACGCCGCTGCTGCTCTCTTCCGAAGAGGCCTATTCCAAGCTGGCAGGATATCAGCTTGACACATATGACGAAGAAGAAGGCGATATTCACGGTCCGCTGACCCTTGGCGCCTTAAGCGAGACATCAAGCGGGGCCTCTGTTGTATGGGTAGCCTCCGCCAGTCTGCTGGATGAAGATGTAAACGAAACTGCGGAGGGCGGAAATCGTTATTTCATCTATGGAACCCTTCGTTATTTCGGCGCGGATGACAGCTGGACCTTCATTCCCTCCATCCGTTACAACTACGGTCTGCTGCTGATTTCAGACACCCTGGTTTCCAGACTTGGCCTGCTCTTTGCAGGCATCTTCCCTGTCTTCTATCTGCTCATCGGCGGCATTTTCTGGGCCCTCGGAAAGCGCCGTGAAATGAACGCCAAGGCCAGACAAGAGGAGGAAGAACGCAAAGCCCTGGAGGATAAGCGGCGGCTCGAGGAAGAGGAGGCTGCCACGCTGAAGGAAGCCGCACGGGCAGCCAAACGCGAAAAGGCAAGGCGCGCCCACGAGGAAGCGTTGAAACGAAACCAGCCATAAAATCAAATGCATTACATCAAAAAAGGACCTGTCTGATCAATAACAGGCCCTTTTTTTGTGTGCTTTTGCTTTCATCTGTTCTTGTTACGGCTTTTCATCCCTTTATTCCTGGCAGAGAAGTTCTTAACCTGCCATTTACGGATTCAGGTTGTTTTCCACGTTATAGATAGCCAGCTCTTCCAGATCAAACATGGAAAGGAATTCATCCGTGGAGGTGAAACCATAAACCGATTCATCGTGAACAGAGATGGTATAGTTGGGCGTGTAGTGGGAAAGGGCATCCAGATCGACAATATTGCCGTCTTCGCCTGCGATCAGCTCGTCATATTCGACGTACCAGTAGTAGGTAGCGCTGGTGGTTTTCTCCACTTCCGTCTCGTTTCCGGAATCATCCGTTTCTTTCTCTTTGGTGGTGATGGTTACATCCACCTTGTAGAAAGCGAACAGCGCATTGTTGGTATTATAGTAATCAGGCTCCTTCAGGGTAACAAACACATTGCCGATATAGGTGATGTTGTCTACCTTGACGTTTTCCGGAACATAGGGCGCCTCTTCCTCGTTGAAGATGGTCGGGCCCTTCTCCTGCAGCGCAGTCATCTGCTCAGCAGGAATCTGGGATGCAGAAGTAATGTAGCTGGAGCTGGCCGTAACGGTATAGGTTTTGCTTAGCTGGGTAGGCGTAACCTTGTAGTATTCCTCCAGCTGACTGGTGGGATCTTTATCATCCCAATCCATCACGGTAATGGTGATTTCATCTCCCTCGGCCAGATCGCTGCTGGGCTCGATCTTGTACTGCAGATACTGGAATGCTTCCGCAACGCCGGAGGTGTCCACAGACGCATAAATATAGGGCGAGGTGCCGTCGAACTCAACAATCAGTCCCTCGAAGGGATCTTTTTCTTCGATCTCGCTCAGTCCGGAAACCGTGAAATCTCTTGAGGGTGAAACAATGTTCACGTTGAAGTAGGAGCTGGTTTCCTGATCAATGTCCCAGAATACGGTAATCTTGTCGCCGTTGGTCAGGCTGCCGTTTTCGGCTGAGAAATGGCCATCCACGCAGTAGTTATAGAACTCCTGAGCCGCCGAATTCTCCGTGGCATTCTTTTTGTTCATCCACTGGATCTTGTCTTCGTTGTCCTTAACAAATCTGGCCTCATCAAACTTGAAGGTAAATTCGCCTGATCCGCTCTTTCCGGAAAATTCCATGCTGGCATACGGGTTCAGGTCGATATCCACCATTTTCGGCTTCCATGGCTGAAGAATCAGCAGCACCACTGCTGCAATCAGCACGACGGCGCCGGCGGCTATGCCGATCCAAAGACCGGTCTTGGATTTTTTCTTTTCCGCAGGTCCCTGATAGGGCTCGTTATAGGAGGGGTAGGATCCGGTCTGTCCGAAAGTCTGGTTCTGAGCGCCGAAAGACTGATTCTTGGCGCCATAGGCATCCGTCTGGCCGGGCTGGAAACCGCCCTGGTTAAAGCTGCCCTGCTGGAAACTGCCGCCCTGTCCTTGATTGTAGGGCTGCGCAAAAGGCGCATCCTGAACAGAGGGCTGCTTTGGCGCATCAAAACTCTGAAACTGTCCAAAGCCCGAAGCAGGCGCTGCCGGTTCATTCTTCGGCTGGAAGGCAGGGGCCGGTTCACTCTTGGGCTGGAAATCCGCTGCCCCGGCTGCTGCCATAAAGGGAGCCGCCTGATTGTCAGAAGGCTGCGGATCCGGCTCGGCATCTTTCTGGGCAAAAGCCTCTTCCATTGACTTTCTCCAGCCTGCCGGAAGATCAGAAGCACTTAGAACTGTAGTTTCAGCACCTTCATCGTCACTATCAAAAGAGTCGGGGGTATCATAGACATTCTGTGTGTAGGTCTGGGAAGCCTCCTCGGGAATGTCTAACGCAGGCTGCACCTTGGGCGCAGCAGGCTGCGAAGCTGTTACTTTCTGTCCGCAATGGATACAGAATAGAGCGGTATCGGGAATCTCACCGCCGCAAAATTGACATTTCATCGATAGTCCTCCTTTGGGATTCTCTGATATAATTCGATTGTATATGGAATTCGAAAAAAATACAATAGAAAAATCAATTTTCCCATTTTTTGCTGATAAATTGGTACTTTCGGGGCAGTATTCACATGCGCCTTCCCACTGCTCGGCGTTCAGGTTTTTATGGCGCATGGCGAATTTTGCGGTCTGCAAAACTCCGAGATTTCTTTATTGCGCCATCAAAAGAATGTCTTTGCTTATAAAGGTAATTCTGTTATAATGAATTGAAATGCAGCTTTGCGTCTTTTATCGTCCAAATATTCTTATTCATGTTAACGGAGGAATTAAGCCATGTCCTATCCCGGAACCACTTCCACAGCGATCACGGATCGTGAAATCAATCATGCGCTCATTGCCCGCAGAGCCGCTTCCGAGGGCATTGTCCTGCTGGAAAACAACGGCATACTGCCTCTTGAAGAAGGGGCCAAAGTAGCCCTTTACGGCGGCGGAGCAAGCTTCACCGTCAAAGGAGGAACCGGTTCCGGTATGGTGAATAACCGTACAAACATCAGCATTACCGAGGGAATGAAAAAAGCCGGCTTTACCCTCACCACCGAAGACTGGCTTGTGGCCTACGAGAACGCGTATCATGCTACCTGGGAAGCCTGGAAAAACCGAATCTATGAACTTTCCGGAAAGCCCGGCGACCGGATGGGCCTTTATCGGGCTCATGCCTCCAATCCCATGAAAATGCCGCTCGGCGACCCCATCACCAAAACCGATACCGATACCGCGATTTATGTCATCAGCCGCATCTCCGGCGAAGGCGCTGACCGAAAAGCCGTTAAAGGCGACTATTATCTGTCCGACGATGAGATGGACCAGCTGAAAACGATCACAACCCTTTATCCAAACACCATTGTCGTCCTGAACGTCGGCGGCATTATCGATCTTTCGTTCCTTGAAACCTACTCCATTTCGGCGTTGGTTCTGCTTTCCCAGGCAGGCATGGAGGGCGGGAACGCCCTGGCTGATGTCCTTTCCGGCAAAGTCGTTCCCAGCGGCAAACTCACGGACAGCTGGGCTTATCACTACGAAGATTACCCTTCCAGCCGGAACTTCAGCCACAATAACGGCAATATTATAGAAGAGTTCTATACCGACGGCATTTTTGTCGGATATAAATACTTTGATTCCTTTGGCATTCTGCCCCGCTATCCCATCGGCTACGGCCGTTCCTACTCCCGCTTTGATGTCACAGCCGGGGATCTTGCCTGCTGCGATGACCAGGTCAGGCTGAAAGTCAAGGTGGTCAACCGGGGCCCCTTTGCCGCCAAACAGTCTGTTCAGCTTTTCGCCTATCTTCCCGGCGGCGATAAGGCCTATCCCCTTCGGGAAAAGGAGCTCAGGCGCATGGTTGCCTTTGCCAAGACAGATCTGCTTCAGGTCGGCGGCGAACAGGTGCTGGAGCTTGCATTTCCGGCAGACCTTTTAAGCTCCTACTGGACGGCCAGAAGCCAGGTCTATATGGACGCAGGCTTATATGCCCTGGAACTGGAATCCTGCGATGCCGCCGGCCGCCTGGTTAAAACGCCGGCAGGCCTTCTGAGGGTTTCTGCTTTTACGGTTCTGGATACCCTGCAAAGCATTTGCCCTCTGGTGGATTCCTTAAAAGAGATTCGCCCGGATCCTGCTCTGATCGATTCTCTCAGACAGTCGGCCATCACGGCTCAATCTGCTCTGTCGCCTCTGCTTTTAGATGAGACCCTTGAAAAAACAATCCTTCGCATCCGGAAAACCCACGAGGAAGATCACGCCCGCGCGCTTCCCTTTGCGAAGGAAGTAGAAGAAATTCTTTCAAAAATGACTCCCAGGCAGAAATCCGAAACCGTCTGCGGACAGCCCGGGGCCCTTTCCGGCGAGATCATAGGCTCTGCCGCCATCACGGTTCCCGGCGCTGCAGGTGAAACCACCCACACGCTGGCCGGCCTCGGCGTTTCCCATCTGATCCTGGCTGATGGTCCTGCCGGCCTACGGCTCCAGAAGCACTATCAGGTCAATCCGGAAGATGG
>JAGBND010000148.1 GCA_017634575.1 Bacillota bacterium | reverse complement strand
TCAATCATAAAGTTATAGATGATCCGCAGCTGGCTTCCATTGCGATTGCTGCCAGTACGAAGTATCTCGTCTACTACATCAGCCGGTATGGCGATCTCACCGGCATAAAGTGCAGCCATCGGCTGCTCTATCATCCTTCTCTGGGCATTGGCTGTCGGATATTCGGGCAAAGACAAAGCAGAGGCGATTTCTTCCTCTGCTTCCGTCAAATCCTGTTCTGTTGTTTCTTCAATCAGCTGTAAATCAATTCCGCCAGCACGATCTCCTCTGCCCGGCTCCGGATATTGTTCATCCTGGCCACCCAGGTCATCGGATCGTCCGCTTTCAGCTGCTCCGTCAGCCCTTCCGTCTTCACCATCTGCGATACGGTCAATTCCATTCTCTCGTTCGCCTGTTCGTCGATCTCCTGCAGATAATTCTCCAGTCTCCCGGAGAGCATCATGCTCTGATACCAGTTCCGCTTGTTCTCCTTCAGGAAGTTCTTCCGCAGCATCCCGTACTTCCCGTAGCTCACCGGATCGTTCTCGATTACCAGATTCGGAAACAGGTAATCTCCCTTCCGCTGATAGGTTATCTCCATGTTCTGTGCCATGATCATCTGCTCCTTTCTCATTTTCACTTTCACACTTTAAAGTGTTATACTCTTTTTCTCTGGATAATGCAAGCGCTTTCATAGAGTTTTCCCGGTTGATTTCCCGCTCAATGCGGGCAATCTCCCTTCCGATGTCCCGGAGAACCGGTTCTGCTATCTCATGCGCAGCATTTCCAAGGAAGGCCAATACAGAAATCCGGTTAAAATCCACGATCCCTGCAAAGTCCGCCGCTTCAAGTTCCTCCATCGGCTCCAGTCCGCAGCGTCTAGCCAGAATATAATAAACCGAATTCTCCAGCAGTGTCCGGAATTGGACTCGTACCGCATCTTCCCCAAGATCTTCCAGAAAAGTATCCTTGACCTCATAGGCCAGTCCGTCCATTGCCTCTTCCAGGTTTTCTTCCACATACTGACGGGCGATCTCCATCAGGACAGATGAAAGGGACGATCCATCAGGAAGGTCAAGATCGTAAGTATCCATCAGATGATTCTTGATCTCGTCCTCCCTGTCCTCGCCCAGCTGCCAAAGCCAGGGATTTCTCCCGCCCGGAACAAGATGCGTGTCGGAAATATCAAATACATACCGCAGCCGTTTTCTTGGTCCGGTATCATCAATCAGGGCAATGCCCTTTGCGCCCCGGTTGACCCATCGTCCCATCTTTTGATTCCATATTTCCAGTTCTGCACAGGCTGTAGCCTCTGGCCGCTGGGCATGGATCAGCAGACTGTCAGAAAAGTCATACCGGTATAATCTCGCCGCCGTATCCAGATAGCCTGTCCAGTCCCTTGGGGAGCGGCTGATCTCCTGCGCATGGTAATCAGCCAGCGCACGAATATCATTATATTTTGACATGAACTGCCTCCTTCCTTCTGCAGGCAGCAAAGCATTCCTGCTTCACTGCCTGTCTCTTCGTCTATTTCTTCCTTCCGGGTTTTCTCTGATGAAACTCCAGGTGAAATGATATTTTTCCGTCAGCAGAAACCTCCATCACAAGGTCTGCCGCGAAGTTCTTCCCTGTCTTTACAGAATATAAGTCCTTTACATGAGTCTTCCCCTTTGAAAGCAAATCTGCCGCCATCTTTTTATCCACGTTTTTCCGCATGGAAGACAGGAACCGATTCTCTTTCCACAGGTGTTAAATAACGAATTGATATCGCCACTTTTTTGCAGATTATCATCGCCGTTTTGGAAGGAGAATACGCCGGAAAACTCGTATTCCGGGAGCCAAACGCACGCTGTTTTCTCCACATCTTCACATTCTGATCGCATTAAAACAGGAGGCACCGCTGTCTAAAACCGCGATGTCTCCTGTTTTTATCTCTTTGCTTTTATTCTTTCCAGAACCATCTGGCCCCGGATCTCCTGATTTCTGACTTTTGCAGACCATACGAGATCTGTTACAGCCTTTGAAACCGTTGCGTGGTTTTACCAGGCATAAAGCCGAAGGCGTTCCAAAGTGTCCTCATCAAGGGAAATGTTAACCCGCTGTTTTGCCATTGCATCCGTTTCCTTCCTCTTGTCCCTCATTCCCGGTCCTCATCCCGCAAAGAAAAGAAAGCCACCGGGTTTCCCTGCACTCATCCAGGCTGGATTGTGAGATTACATAGTCGCGGAGGGCGTCTCTTTCTACGGTAGTCATGGGCGTCGCCGCCTCAAACATTCTGAGCCGTTCCATCTGGTCCTGCTCCAGGGCACGGTAATGCCTGTCCGGATCCGGTATGTAAAACGGATCCTGCGGCGACTGGTCGTACCGGTCCGGGTCCAGACGGCTGTAGTGGACATACTTCCCGCGGGGAAGCTGAAATCCGTTGTCTTTACAGTATTCCAGCAGATACAGGAGCTCCTTCCGGAAAGCGTTCAGCTCCCGGTACAGAAGCTCGTTGGTATCGCGCTCGCAGGACGCTTCTTCCAGGCGTATTCCAGCTTCCGCCAGGAAATCATCCGTGTCGTCCATGTAAGACTCCAGGGCCTCGGCAAGGTCATACTGGAGTTCACCTATCAGGTCAGCGTATTCTTCCAGCTTTTCCACGTACCCGCTGACGGTTTCCCTGTCAGGGGCGTTCAAAAATCGTTCCGCCATACATACTCCCCCTTTAAAACTTACGGTTTTCAACAGCTGCGAGGATCACGTCCTGGTCGATCTGCTTTTTTCCCTGTTGTTCACCGATAATGAGCGCATCCGTCATGATGTTGTCAATAATCCGGGGCGTCCCTTCCGCCTGTCCAAGGAGTGCCGCGAAAGCGCCTTCCTCCATAATCGCTGTAGTCGCGCCTGCGCAGGCGATCTTATGCTTCACGTACTGCGTTACTTCTTCGTCGGAGAGACCTTCATAATCATAATGCGCGATGACCCTCTGTTTCAGGGATTCGTTCCGGGATTTCCTGATCACGGAGTTAAAATACGATTCTCCGGAAAGAATCAGGGAGAAGTAGTTCACGGAGTCATACTCCGCGTTCATCAGGAGCTGCAGGTCCCGGAGGATCCCCTCTGCGAGGAAGTGGCATTCATCGACGATCAGGATAAGGGGCTGTTTTTTCTCCCTGTAAAGGTACGCGGCCTGTTCCTGGATCGCCTTGTACATCGCCGGGATGCTGCCGCTTTCATCCAGCCCGAGGGCGTCACAGACCAGGCGGTAGAAATCCCGGACACTGACGCTGGTGAGGCAGATGCTGGCGATGGTGTATGTCCCCGGTTTCAGGCCATCAACGAAGCAGCGAAGCACAAAAGACTTCCCCATCCCCGGCCTTGCCGTAAAGATGCCGATCCCCGGGTGCAGCCGCACGTAATTCATACCGTGCATGGCCTGCTGGAAGTCATGAGATCGGAAACAGTCACTTGTCCTGGCGTACTTCTTCTCAAACGGGTTAAATCCCAGCCCGTAATAATCAGTATACATTCATACCTCCATTCCGATCTTCGCGTAGTCGATCGCAGGGGTGTGCCGCCGCTTCGTACGGCAGTTTTCATTCCTGTCCGTCGGGCGGATCGGGAACCTTTCCTTCCCCGAGAGTATATACGCCGTCTCATGGATCCTGTCGGGGACAAAGCGGATCTCCACTTTCTGCCGTGCGAACTGGGGCGGGACATCATAGCTTACGCAGCTGATGCTCACCGTGCAGTCCCGCCGGACTTTTCTGATGATCCTGTTGTGGAAACATTCCTCCAGCCATTCTTCTGAAACGGGGCGGCGTACAGCGTACCTTTCCTTCGATGCTTCATAACGCTCGAAGGGGGTGCACCCGATGGCACTGTGGGGCCGGAGATTGTAATCCCGTGCCCATTCCCGGACCTTATCCGTCATCTCCCCGCAGGAATGAATCTCCCGGGTGTTCAGCCAGGCAAGGAGCCCCATCTGGAGAGATTTCCACCAACGTTCTATTTTCCCTTTTCCAGGGCCGTCAAATGGCCTGAGGTGCACAAGGGCCGTCCCAAGGCTCCCGCAGATCAGGGAAAGCTGCTCATTAGAGTAGGGCGCGCCATTGTCACATAGGAGCAGGGCCGGAATGCCGTGACGCCGGACGGCGTCAGCAAACACCTTCTGGAAATTCACCGCGTTGTCCTGGTAAAAGCACTCCACACCGGTGATCAGCCGGGAATGATCGTCTATGATTCCCATGACATAGACCCATTTATACACACCGCCTGCATCGATCATGCACAGCTGGCAGGTATCCGCTTGCCAGAGTTTCCCGAAGGCATCTGCTTCGAACGCCTTTCTGTCCCGGATCTCCGGACTTGCTTCCCCCTTAAGGTTGTTGTTCTTAATGTAACGCTGTACAGTGGAAACGCTTACCCTTTGCGGGATAAAACCGTTCTTTATAAGGTGTGCGTGGATCTGCGACGCGTTCAGACGCGGGTGCTCTGTTTTCACGCGCAGTATCTCTTCAGTTGCCCTCTGGTTCAGAACCCGTGTGCTGCCTTTATCGCTCCTTGCCCCCGGCATCAGTGCCTCAATCCCGCCTTTTCGGTAGAGCTCCAGCCACTTCTGGAAGGTCTTCGGGCGAAACCGCTTCTTCCTGCCGTCCGGCAGGGTGATTTCGTGCAGTGAAAGTTCCTCAAAATATTTCGTGTTCTGATAATTCAGGCCGTAAGAGCGGCTCTGCCCTCTGGTATCGGAAGTGTTGTAAAGATCTATTGTTTCCTTGCCCAGTGTCTCGGAAATCTCTTTCAGTGTGCTGCCTTCCTTGCCTCCGAGGAACAACATGGTGTCACAGTTGCCCAGAATGGTCTCCGACGCATCTTTATAAATGGTCTTCAGCTGGGACTGCGACTGTAAAATGATTGAAGCCGATATTTCACGGCTACGGATCGTAGCAATCAGCTTGTCGAACTTCGGTATCTGGCCGATATTCGCAAACTCATCAAGAAGCAAACGCACATGGTACGGAAGGCGTCCGTTATACTCATCATCTGCTTTATCGCAAAGCAGATTAAAAAGCTGAGTGTACATGATCGCCACGATGAAATTGAAGGTATCGTCGGTGTCGCTGATAATGACGAACATCGCTGTCCGCCGCTCTCCGAGCTGGTCAAGCTCCATCTCGTCATAAGCCATAATGTCCCGGAGTTCCTGGATATCAAAGGGAGCGAGACGGGCACCACAGGAAATAAGGATCGACTTTGCCGTCTTGCCCAAGACTGATTGTCAATAGTTTTTTAATAGCTCATTCCGGGAAGTTGCCGTTCAATGCATCCTTCAGGAGCAGACGCTTCACTTTGTCCTTTGCAGTCTCTTTGCTCTCCGAATGAAAGTGGATCATCACGGTATACTCCGCGCCATCGATATTGCGCTTGATATAGGGTATCTGTTCTTCCTGAACCATGTCTTTTTCCTTCGTTTCGTTCATAGATTGTCCTTTCATCAAATAGAAGAGGAGACACCAAAGCGGCATCTCCTCTTGCGTCTCGTGACGATAATGACGATAATGACGATTATTTATACCCCAGCCCCTGTCTTGGAAATATCGTCATTTACCGTCATACCGTCATCATTGTCATCATCCAGACCAGTCAGATCCACCAGAGTGATCGTCCGCTTGTCCCCGGACCTTTTGTTCGTGTACTCGATATTGAACT
>JAGBND010000147.1 GCA_017634575.1 Bacillota bacterium | reverse complement strand
CAGACTTTCCGAGGTGCTGACGAAGGAGGGAATTGGCTCCTCCTTTGTGGATGCGGAGATCATGGCGCTGCCTTTCGATGTGCGGACGGAAATATTTTCCAGACCGGAGCTTTTGCCCTACGCCTATGCATGCCGGAAGTATACCGACCCGAAAACGGTCGTTCTGAATGAGCAGGCCAAAAAGACGGAGAACCTGTTCGCCGATGCGGTGGACCAGTCGGCAAAAACCCATGACATCTTTGATTATACGGAAGTGAAACGGCCCAGAATGACCTTCCCGGACGGCTCCGAGGAGGTTGTGACAGACACGGTTTTCACCAGAATCATGCGGAGTCGGGAGTATGGCCATGACTTCAAAAAGGAAGTCTTTCTGGCCAGGTGCGCCATGCGCAGCCCCTTTGAGAATACGTACGCGTCGCTGCTGGAAGGATGCATGAAGGGCAACTGGGCGAGGGCCCAGCTGTACGGCTTTTCCACATCCATGGAGGCGGCGTTCCATCAGACGGACGTGAATCCACTGGTTTACGAAAAGATCATGGAATCGGTGCACCGGATGCTTCCGAAGGCCCACGCCTATTATGCGGCAAAGAAGAAGGCTTACGGCCTTGCGGAGATGTTTCCTTCGGAGATAACGGTGCCGGTATCCTCCTTTGCGGCGGGGGATATGACCTACGAGGAAGCGGTGAATCTGGGACGGGAGTCCCTGGGCATCTGGGGAGAAGAGTACATGGCAGCCTTCGACCGGATCATCACCAACCCGCTGGTGGACGTATATCCCGCAGATGGAAAGTCCACAGGCGCCTTCGAGGAGCTGGCGGGGCGGGAGCTGCTGCCCATGATCCTGTTCAACTTTGACGGCACGGACAAGTATGCGTCCACCATCGTCCATGAGATGGGACACGCCGTCTACAGCCTGCTTTCTGCCGAAAACCAGGACCGGTACAACTGCACGCCGGGAATATTTACCCAGGAGGTTGCCTCCACCGCCAATGAGATCATGTTCCGGAAGGACCGGATTCTTCATGCGGCGGATACGGAGGAGAAGCTCTACTGGCTGGAGGATGAGATTGACCTGTTCCTGGGCACCATCCACAGACAGTGCCTGTTTTCGACCTTTGAAGACTGGTGCTATAAGAAGATTGAGGGCGGAGAACCCCTCTCGGCGCCGGAGATGGACCGGGAATACCTGAACATCTGCCGGGAATACTACGGGGATGCGGTGGCCCTGCCGGAGGAATTCGGCTGCGACTGGGCCAGAATCCCCCATATGTACTACAATTATTACGTCTATCAGTACGCCACCTCTATCACCTACGCGGCAGCCATCTGCAGCCGGGTATCGAGGGGGGAGAAGGGCGCCGCGGAAGACTATGTGAAGTTCCTGAAGGCGGGAAACAGCATGTCTCCGGACAGGCTTCTTGCCATCGCCGGAGTTGATCCGCTGCAGGACGAAACCTACCGGCTGGCGGAGGCGTATCTCGGCGGACTGATTGATGAGTTCATAAAACTGGCCGACGCCCGCTGAGGGCGGCCGCAAGCCGGAAAAAGCTGCACCATAGAGAATGCATTGGATGGAGGTCAGAAGTTTGCGCGAGGATATGACAGAAAAAAACAGAAGCGGGGAGAAGGCCGTCTGCCTGCAGACGAAAAAGTGCGGCGGCTGCCAGTACATCGGCGTCCCCTATGAGGAGCAGCTCCGGAAAAAGCAGAAACGAATCGAAGAACTGATGAAGGGAATCTGCCCGGTCCGTCCCATCCGGGGGATGGAGGATCCTCTGCATTACCGGAACAAGGTGCACGCTGTCTTCGGCATAGACCGCCGGGGCAATGTCATCTCCGGCACCTACGAGGCAAAAAGTCACCGGATTGTGCCGATTAAGAGCTGCCTTATCGAGGATGAGAAGGCGGATGAGATTATCGGTACCATCCGGGGAATGCTCCGGTCCTTTAAAATCAAGACCTACGATGAGGATACGGGGTACGGGCTGCTGCGGCATGTGCTGGTGCGCCGGGGATTTTCCACGGGGGAAGTGATGGTGGTGCTGGTGACGGGATCGCCGGTATTTCCCTCAAAGAATAATTTCGTAAAGGCCCTCCGGGAAAAACATCCGGAGATCACCACGGTTGTACAGAATATCAACGGCCAGAAGACCAGCATGGTGCTGGGAGAGCGGGAGAATGTCCTTTACGGAAAGGGATATATCGAAGATGTGATTTCCGGCATCCGGTTCCGGATTTCCTCAAGGTCCTTCTATCAGGTCAATCCCGTGCAGACGGAGCACCTTTACAAAAAGGCCATCGAACTGGCAAAGCTCACGGGAAAAGAAACGGTGCTGGATGCCTACTGCGGCATCGGAACCATCGGCCTTTCTGCGGCTCATGCGGCAAAGAAGGTCATCGGCGTGGAGCTGAACCGGGACGCGGTGAAGGATGCGGTGCTGAACAAGAAGATCAACGGCATCAAGAATGCAGAATTCTACTGCAATGACGCCACAAAGTTTATGGTGCAGATGGCGGAGCAGGACGCCCGTCCGGATGTGGTATTCCTGGATCCGCCCCGGAGCGGAAGCACGGAGGAATTCATCGGCGCGCTCTCGAAGATGGGCCCCTCCCGGGTGGTATACGTCTCCTGCGGACCGGATACACTGGCAAGAGACCTGAAGGTCTTTGCGAAGAAGGGGTATCGGGCGGCGGAGTGCTGGCCCTTTGACATGTTTCCGTTTACGGAGCACATCGAGACTGTATGTTTGTTGTCCAAACTTTCTGGAGCGAAGAATCACATCAGTGTGAAGGTCGAAATGGATGAAATGGATCTGACAGCAGCGGAGAGCAAGGCGACTTATCAGGAGATTCAGGACTGGGTACAGGAGAAGTATGGTTTTCATGTAACACACCTGAATATTGCAAAGACGAAGCGAAAATGCGGGATTATAGAACGTCAGAACTTTAATCTTCCGAAGAGTGATGACAGTCGGTCGCCGGAGACTCAGAAGGATAAGGAAGAAGCAATCATTGAGGCGTTTCGGCATTTTCAAATGATTTAGCAAATATGGAGAACAATATGCATAATGAGGTTCTGCATAGGATAACCCGATTTGAAGAGATAGATCAACATCAGTTGATGGATCTTTATGCTGAGGGGAATGCAGAAAATACGGACTATTTCTATCCGGAAATGGCGGATAAAAAGGCGGCTATCAGCAAAGTAGAGGATGACTTCCTGAATTATATCAGAACTGAGTTTCTGGGAGGAGGAAACACTTACTGGGTCCTGGAGGCGGACGGACGATGGATCAGTGCACTCAGGTTGTATCCGCTGGAGCAGGAATTCTATTATCTGGAGGCGTTGGAAACGCATCCTGCATTTAGACAGCAAGGGTATGCATCGAAGCTTTTGAACGCCGTGATCAGTGAATTGAAAAAAGGATCGTTTGTTTTGTGTGACTGTGTCAGTAAAAAGAATATGGCATCGATTCAGACGCATTTAAAGTGCGGGTTCATAATTGCATCTGAGGATGGTATAGATTATCTTACAGGAGAAGCTGATTCCAGAGATTACGGGATGCGGTATGAATATAGAAAAGCAGCCCAAAAGAGTAGTAAAGCACAGGCTTAGAAATAGGATTGAAGAAATCCTTTTGTTGTGTTATAATACCTTTTATTTTATTGAAAGGCACATGACCTTCATGTGATGGTGAAGCAATGATTAACAGATGATCGAATTCAGCATATGTAAACGATTGATGCTTTATGGGTGTAGTATGCCCATAATCAGTTTGCGTAGACTGGATGAAGATTGTCTGTTTTTCGAGCGGATCTTAATGAAAGAGATACTGATTACCTATACAGTTGCAGGTGATCTGCAGTCTCTCTCATCATATTCTACGCGAACATGGAAACCGCCTCGCCCTGACAGACTCTTATCAGTCTATGCGTGTCAGAGAGGGGTGTTTTTTTGTTACAGATCAAATCACTTACCATAACGCATAGCAAAGATCTGAGAACGATCCTGAAGGATTTTGATTTCGTGCTGAATCGTGGTGACAAGGCGGTTCTGGTCGGTGAAGAAGGGAATGGGAAGTCCACTTTGCTGAAGTGGATCTATGATCCCGGCCTGGTGGAATCCTATGCGGAAACAGAAGGGGTTCGGATCCTTCAGGGCGAACTGATGGGGTATCTTCCGCAGGAACTAAGGGACGAAGATAAACAGAAGACGGTTTATGAGTATTTTTCGGGATTACTGGCTTTCCAGGAAGCGAACCCTTATGAACTTGAGAAAGTGACAGCAGAGGTGGGGATTCCCGGCGCACTGATTTATTCAGATCAGACAATGCGGTCTCTTTCCGGTGGAGAAAGAGTCAAAGTTCAGATGGCAGGGCTGCTGCTTGCGCGTCCGGATATTCTGTTGTTGGATGAGCCTTCCAACGATATTGACCTTTCCACACTCCGGTGGCTGGAAAAGATGATCAACCGATTCCCCGGCGGTGTTCTTTTCATTTCCCATGATGAAACCCTGATCGAACGGACGGCCAACCGGGTGATCCTGATCGAGCAGCTGCGGAGAAAAACCGTATCCAGGGTGACGATCGCCAATGTGCCGTTTCGTACCTTCATGGACGATCGGCAGCGGGCGTTTGAGAAACAGAAACAGGAAGCCTGCAGCGAGCGGCGCGAAGAGAAAAAGGCCATGGAACGGTTCCGACGCATCGAGCAGACGGTGGAATCCGACCTTCGGAACATTTCCAGACAGGATCCCCATGGCGGCAGACTGCTGAAGAAAAAGATGAAGGCGGTCAAATCTCTTGAGAATCGGTTTGAACGGGAACATATGGAAATGACAGAAGTTCCGGAGATGGAATCCCCCATCAAGATCCGTTTCGAACAACAGAGAGCTATGCCTCCCGGGAAAACGGTGATCGAATATAGTCTTCCTGAGCTCAGGTCCCCGGACGGGAGAGTCCTGGCAAGGGCTATCGACCTGAATGTGAGAGGGCCGGAGAAGATATGCATCATCGGAGATAACGGCTCCGGGAAGACGACACTGATACGGAAGATCGCGAAAGAACTCCTCTTGCGGCAGGACCTGACGGCCTGCTATATGTCCCAGGAGTATGAGGAAACGCTGCTGTTTGACCGGACTCCGGTGGAGTATCTCGCGCCTTCCGGGCAAAAGGACGACGTGACGATGGTGCGAACCTATCTGGGCTCCATGAAATATACGGCAGATGAGATGTTCCATCCGATCCGGGAACTGTCCGGAGGACAGAAGGCGAAACTGCTCTTATTAAAGATCAGCCTTACCCAGGCAAATGTTCTGATCCTGGATGAACCGACGAGAAATTTCTCGCCGCTTTCCGGACCGGAAGTCCGGGGAATTCTGAAACAGTTTCCGGGAGCCATTATCAGCGTCTCCCACGACCGGAAATATATTTCGGAGGTGTGTGATACGGTTTACCGGCTGACACCGGAAGGATTAACGGCAACCGGGAAGAATCAATGATAAAGTAGAAAACGAAAATGAATGCATATGAATATATTACATTAAGAGAACACCCCGAGCTTGCAGAATCTGCAGCGGAATGGTTTCACCGGAAATGGGGTGTACCGAAAGAAGCCTATCTGGAATGTATCGAAGCATATCTGAGCAGTGCAACAGAATATGGCTGGTATCTGTGTTTGAATGATAATCAGATTATCGGAGGCCTGGGTGTGATTGAAAATGATTTTCACGACCGGAAAGACCTTGCGCCAAACGTGTGCGCGGTATATACGGAAGAAGCATATCGCGGTCATGGCATTGCCGGCTGCCTCCTGAATATGGCGACAGAGGATCTGAGGGCAAAAGGAATAACGCCAATATATCTGGTTACCGATCATGTTGGATTCTATGAACGTTATGGCTGGGAATTCCTGTGTATGGTTCAGGGAGATGGCGAGCCGGAAATGACAAGAATGTATATTCATTGGTAACGGATTCTCCCTGATAGCAGGAAGAATCCAAAGAAACCTCTGGTTTCGTGGCAGAGGATTCCAAAGGGGACAGCGTCCCTTTTGGCACACGACTTTGCAGGCAAAGTCTAGTGTGTTATACCTTTATCCGAAAGCCGGCAGACATCTCGCGGCAAAGCCGCTCGATGTACGTTGGCCGTCGAATGTGCGCCCGTGCAAGCACGGCGCCCGCTCTCCGGCTTATCGCTCAAAACAGCAGCGTGTGCCCCGTTGAAGCACAGGCTGCTGTTATTGCATTGCGGAGAGAAAAGGTCGCTTCCGTGAAGGAAGCTGACTTTTGAACGACGCAAAAGGAATGGTGACGTGACTCCTGTCACGGCGCCGATTCCAAGCCGGATTGAGGATAGAGGTATACAAAAATCAGACAATGAAATTACTGATACTACCAATGGAGCTCCTCACGGAAGCTATGGAGAGCGTTTCGCTCGATGCCTCTCGCGCGGCTCTCGCTTAAATGAAAATGCGCCGCGGTCTCTGCTCTGTCGTGGAGAAGATCATCGTTAAAGCCATAACGGTAACGAAGATATGTGAGCTCCCTTGGGGAGAGCATATCTAGCGCATGATGGACTTCCTCATATGTTTCTTTTTCGATATAAATCTGTTCCGGTGTCTTGGTGTACTCCGAAAAAAGCCTGTCGTAAAAACTGCTCTCGTCATTGTCCGGATCATTATAAGGTTCAATATCGAGACTCAGCATCTGACCTGTGGTTGGAATGGCGGATACGCATTTTCGGATATAGTCCATCATCGCGTTTTCAGAAACCCGGGATGCGTATGTCTGGAACAGATTGCCTTTTTCAGGACGGAAAGAGTGAACAGCCCTTAGCAAACCGATTGATCCCTCCTGAAGAAGGTCGTCTGCTTCAATCTGAAGACCAGAGTACTGCGCCTCAAATTTGGCAGCCAGTGCTTTAAGTGAAGGAAGCAAATGATCAATCAGCTCACTTTCTGCATCGGCATTTCCGCTTTGTGCCAGGATGCAGAGTTCCTCATTCGTCATGATCCGGTTCCTTTAGAGCATTCAACAAATCCAGGAAACTGGCGCTAAGTGATGAGAGATTTTCTTCCGGTATGCCAGCTTCCGAAATGGTCTTCATAACCGCAACTGTCAGATCTTCGGCGGTCAGCTTGCTGAGATCAACTGCCTCTCCATCTTTGACCAGATTCTCTCGCAGCTGCTTTAACACTTCGGTGGTCACGGCCTGCTGTGATTCTGACGCCGACTCTGCATTTTTCTTTATGTCTCGTACGATCTGCATGAAAAGATTCTGGATCGTGTTTGTATCTGCAGTGATAGGAGGTGTGGCGAGCTGCTTCAAATCCTGCACGGCATTTTTGGCTGCAACTGCATTCTCCGGATGAAGGTTTGCTTGATCCAGAGTGAGAGATCGCATGAAGGTCAGGATCTGGTTCATCGCATTGATTCCGGCAATCATAGTTTCATCCCGATACCGAGCCAGCAAAAGCAGCAACTGCGGGAAGCGGGGGTGCTCGACCAGCTGGTTCAGAACGGAAGCATCCACCTTCCCTGTATACAGGAGTTTGGCTGTCTCCGCCGAGAGCCCAAGCTCCTCTATATCATAATTCTTCCGCTCCGGAATATCGGTTTCACCAAGCAGGAAGTCAGTTGATACATCAAAGTACTTGGCGATCCGAATGATGAAACCATCGCCCAGATTCTCTGTCCGCCCCTGGAGATACCGGCTGAGGGTACTGCTTGAAAGGCCGACTCTTTCGGCAAGTTCGGCCTGGGTGATCTTCCTGTTTTTAATAAGATCCTGGATACGCTGCCGGGTATCGCCGGGAAGGTAAGTGTCGGACATGGCGGCCTCTTTTCTGGTCAGGAATTACTCATCTCGGAAATCCTGATCCTTGAGGATAATGTCAAGCATCTCCCGAGGGGTCACGATAAAGGGTCTGTTTGGGAAATGCCTGATATTTCCGGTTACAAGATAAGCATCTTCCTCTTTTCGTTCTTCCATCACCACTTCATAGAATACGAGATCTTTGGGATCCGGCAGTTCAATGTCAAGATGTTCGGCATCAACATAGATGGCGCGTTTATGAAAAGTGCTCATAATGCCTTCTATGAGATCTTCAGGAAGATGAAACTTTGGACGGGAAAGTACTTCCCGATATTCCTTCTCTATCGCCTCATTTAGAATGGGTATAATTGGCCCGTCAAAGGCAAGTTCAACGATGCTCCCCGGAACAGAGTGTGACTTCAGAACTGCTGAGACGAGGACATTCGTGTCGATAACCACATAATACTTCATGGGCGTTT
>JAGBND010000146.1 GCA_017634575.1 Bacillota bacterium | reverse complement strand
TTCCTTCGAACATAGGCTTAACCTTTCCGCATACGATTTCGTATACACAACAATGGGGCATCGATTGAGGGAGTTCTCTCGATGCCCCATTATTGCGCATTCATTACATGTGCGGAAGGTGTGGTTCTATTTTACGCTTACATCAGTTGAAACCAGCCCAGGGTTTTTGCTATCATTCACATGCGTCTGCAAAGAAAGGTTGGCAAAATCTTCGTACATCAGGGCTTTTGTATCACGATTCTTGAACCTCCGGCTTTGAAGGAGCGTTCTCGCAAAACGGAAACCGACAAGGAGGTTTGCAAGAGCAAATGGCTATTGTTTTTACTCTGTTATCCATGCTGATGGTTTGCGGAGAGGATCTATATGAAAAAAAGGCCGTTTCCTCCCGCGTGGAAGACGCGCTGAAGACCCTGGTATGGTATGGGATCTTCAATGCTGTCGTATTGTGCGCTCTTCTTCTCTTTGGATTGGATGAGACCTCACTGATGCCCCATGAACTCATTTTGAACAAACCGGTGGTGCTTCTGAATCCGATATGCAGCTACACCTGTCTGTTCTTCGCGCTGGCGTCCTACAAGTATGTGGGCGTATCGGTCAGGAATACCTTCGCCAACGTGGATGGCCTTTTCTATATCCTGTTTCTGGTGATCTATCACGTGCTGACGGGGAACGCAGGATTTGCGGCCAGACTGTTTACTCCCACCATGGCCATTGGCCTGATCCTGATCCTGGGCGTGACGATCATCTATCCCTCCCTCAAGGACCATCAGGAGGAGAAGCAGGGGCAGCTGGCTTCGGAAGCCGCCGGATCGAGCAAGACAGCGCTGAAAATCGGGATAGCCCTGGCTATCGTCTCCGCGTTATTCGACGGAGCCGATTCCTTCGTCAGCAGTGTTCTGATTGGAGACAAAATCGTGGACTCCGTGGAGTTTATTGCAGCCAACACGCTGGTACAGGTGATTATTTCCGTTTTTGTATGGATCTATCTTTGGATCAGGCATAAAAAGATTTACAATCCCTTCCGAAAAACTGAAAAGTATCGGTTCATCAGTCAGGCGTTCAGCGCCGCAGGTGATCTGTCTTACATTTTTGCCCTGTCCGGAGACGCCCTGCTGGGTGTGGTATTGTGGAACGCATTTCCCGTTCTGGATATTCTGGGCGCCCGCATCCTGATGAAGGAAAAACTGACCCAGACCCAATATCTGGTTCTGTTCATACTGATCATAGGCGCTGTATTGGTTAGTATTTCCTGAGGAGAAAAGCATGAAAACATATTCACTGACATTTAGGAAACGTGTCTTGCAGGTACTGGCCATCAGCCTGGTCGCCTTTTCCATGGATCGTCTCATCGTCCTGCTGTCTCATGATGACTCCATCTGGATGGGAGAAGCTATAGAGGCGGTAGGATCGGTGATCTTCGGGCCGCTGGTTGGATTTTTCGCGGCCTTTCTCAACTGCACTGTGTCTGATTATCTTACCTATCACAGCTTTGATTACATCTTTGTGGACATCCTGGAGGCGGTGGCCGTAGCGCTGATCGGCGTCATATTCCGGAAATTGAACCGGGACGAGGATCGGTTCGGCATCCGGCAGATCGTGATATTCAACTTTGTTCAGATCCTGGTGAATATCGCGGTTTTGTACCTGTCGTCCATCCCTGTCGCCATGTTCGGCTTCGGATTTATCGTCAATGATTGGACCAAGACGGATGTGATAACCGACATGGCATTCCTGGGAGATAATACCTTTTCCGCCTGTGTCTCCGTGGCGCTGATCGGAACGATCCTTTTGGCGCAGTGCATTTATGTCCGGAGGAAGCTCCGGGAAAAAGGGAGCGTTTCCGCCGCTCTGCGCTCCATTTTCAAGCCCACGTTTCTCAAGAAGGAGTACGGGCACCGCGCCTTTGAATATACGATTGGCCTGGTGCTTGCCATTGGGCTGACTATGGTCGATGGAGTGGTGTCAGGCCATGTTTTGGGAACGGACGCATTGGCGGCCACCTCGTTGGTGTTCCCTCTGATATCCTTAAGCACCTTTATCTCCACAATCTTTACCTATGGCTGCTCCAATCTTTGCGCCATCGCGGAAGGAAACGGAGATTATGAGCGCGCAAGGAGACTCTTTACATTGGGCCTTTTTGCGACGCTTCTGCTGGGGCTGGCACAATCGGTCCTATTCTATTTGATAGAGGATTTATATTTCAGCTACTATACTTCCTCCCCGGCCATCGAAGCCTTTGCCCGGGAGTATTACCGACTTTTCATTTTTGTCCCGCCGGTGATGGCGTCAGCTACTTTTTTGGATGAGATCATCTCCGCCGATGGAGATGATACCCTTTCCTATGTGGCGTACCTGGTCTCCTTTGGTGTGAATGTGGGCGCCTCCGTGCTCCTGGCCCGGGCTATGGGAATGGGCGGCCTTGCCCTGGGAACGG
This sequence comes from Bacillota bacterium, assembly GCA_017634575.1. GTDB lineage: Bacteria > Bacillota > Clostridia > Lachnospirales > Bianqueaceae > RUG760. The sequence continues at coordinate 3,973 of JAGBND010000146.1, read as the reverse complement.
CCCTGAGCTATGGGAGCTATTTGCTCGTGGTTTCCATCCATTTCCTGAAAAAGAGCAATACCTACCGGCTGCGATACTGGTTCTCCTTCAGGGATCTTCTGCGCTTCGCCCAGTATTCCCTGAAAAACAATACCGCCGGAATTTGTATGTCCGTGGTATCCGCCGGTTTTACCAAGGCCATCCTGCTTTTCTGGGGGAATGATTACCTCATCGCCAACACGGTGCTCTGCGCCATGCTGGAAATCTATGAGATGGTCAACGGCCCCTCCGAGGCGGCGGGGTATCTGCTGGCCAGCTACACCGGGGAAAGAAACGGCGAAGGTATCAAGACCCTCTTTCGGCAAGCGCTGGTTGCGTGCGCTTTCGGTGGCATGGCGGTCACTCTGCTGCTGCTGATCCTACCGAATACCGTACTTCTGCTCTATGGAATCGAGGACACGCCCCTTCGGGTTGATCTTGTCAAGTGCATCCGATTCTGCTCCCTGGGCGTGGTCGCGGCGTCCATCGGAGGTTTTTTGAGCGATTACTACGGTTATATCGGAAAGCCGCTGTGGTCATGTATGATGGTCGTCTTCCGAACCGCTCTGTTTCCCATCCTGTTCTGCGTCAACTTCTGCCTGCATGGCGGGATCGTGGCTATGGGGAAGGGAATGGTATTATCCCAGATCACGGCCATGGCGATTTTCTATAGCTTTGTCCTGATTATGAAGGGCAGGAAAAGCATCCCCTATATGCTGGATGACCCGGACTATGACAAGGTAAGTATGAATTCCTTTGAATATCAGCCGGAGGAATATGAACAGCTCTGGAACTGGATTCAGGAGAACCTGAATGAGCACGGCATAGAAAGCGGAAAGATTGAAGAAGCCGGGGCTCTTCTTCAATCCCTGTTCCACCAAACGGAGGAAAAAAACGAAAAAAATAAGGTACTGGGCGAATGTGTCCTCCGGTTCGTCGGGAAGCCTGAGATCATTATCAAGGACAACGGCGAGCTGTTCCAGCCTGACATTCAGGATGAACGCCTGAGCTATAACGCGCTTTTGTCCTGTAACAGCAGCACGGTTCATCTATCCTGAGAGGGCGTGAGGGGCTTTCGGTCAGGAATACCTGTTTCCTCACAGAATTCTCATTTTTTACGGAGAGATGAACCGCTCTTCAAATCCCAGCCCAATAAAATGCACCGGATTTGTTGGACGTTCGCTGATGATTCCTGTATCAGAGCGCCTAGAAGAACCCTTCATTTTCTGCATCCGGAGGTAGCAGCATGTCATATCTTTTTTTCTGAATGGCTGAGATCCCTGGCCGCACAATACGGGGATAAGCCCGCGGTCACCTGCGGCGTAACGATGACCTTCCGGGAGCTGTGGGAGGCTTCCGGCCGCTGCGCTGTGACCTTGGCGGAGGCAGGGGTCCGGAAAGGCGATAAGGTGGTGCTTTGGGCTTATAACGGGAGCGGACTGGGTCGTATTCTTCTTCGGTATCGCCATGGCGGGAGGCATTGCCATGCTGATGAATTACGGCCGGAAGGCTGAGAAAGTGAACCAGTTGACGGAAATGACGCATTCCGTCTGGGCCATCATCGGGGAAAACAAGGTGTCTGCTGTTGACCGGGAAAGCGCCGTCCGGGTGCTATCCCGGGGCGGAGTGGATTTGAGCCGCATCATCTAGGCGGACGAGCTGTTTTCCGTTTCCGTTGATTCATCCAGGCCGGTGGATGAGGCCGCGTTCCGGAAGCTGGAGCAGCAAATGCAGCCCGAGGATACGCAGCTGATCATTTTCACCACCGGCACCACATCTCTGCCCAAGGGCGTACAGCTGTCCTCCCGTTCGGTCCTGAAGGATGCCGGTGCGACATTTGAACTGCTGAAAAACGACATGACGTCTTCTATATGCAACGCCCTGCCGCTGTTTCACAGCTTTGGCCTGAGCGTGCTGATGATCTGGCTGGGCGGGGGAACTATGTGTACCTGCTTCCCCGGCTGAAGCCGGAAATCATCGAAAAACAGATTCGGGATCATCGGATCGAAGCGCTCGCTTCCGTAGGCGCCATCTATAACGGGCTCATGCAGCTGGCACAATCGGGGGAAATGCCTGCTGGCTCCCTCCGAACCTGCCTTGTTGGCGGCAGGTTTATCACCCCCACGGAGATGATGCGCATGGAAAACGCGCTGGATGGCGGAAAACTGCTGATTGCCTACGGCCAGACGGAGTGTTCGCCCGTTATTTCTGTCAATATCGGCTCGGACCCGGTGGAAAAGCGCGCCGCCACCGTAGGGCGCGTCATTTCGGGAGTCCGGGTGGGAATCTGGCGGGAGGAAAGCGGACTCCAGGAGCCAGGAAAGATCGGGGAAATCGTAGTGAAAGGTCCTGTGACCATGAACGGATACCTGGACTGGCAGTATGCGGAAAATTTTGATATCCACGCCTGGCTGGCGCGGTACGGGGAAGAAGGAAAAGCCTGAGGCAAAGGATCATATCACAGAGCAGGATTTCTGTGTTACCCATGAAATCGCATGGAAAGGGACTATACAGGATTGCGAAGCATCCATGTTCTGATTGTTCAGCGCATTCCTGAAATGAATCTGGTTGCTTTCAATCTCTGTTGGATGTCAAAGAAGGACGATTTGTCATGAGAAAAGCGATCGGTCTTTTTGCCGATCGCTGAAATGTGTATACTGTTGTCCGAAATATGCACAATCTAATAGGGCTAAGCGGCGTCGGTATCGTCGGCCATGCCGCTTGTTTTTTCGGATATTTTGTCGTCCGAATAATCCTCCAGCCAGTGAAATTCACCGGTTCTGACGACGTTCTCGCCGTATATCGTCTTCCAGTCGTCGCGCATGGAAATCACATGAAAGCCCATGTCCTCCCACTGCTTGCGAAGCTCAGGGCCCTTCTCCGGGTGGCCGTAGTCACGTACGTCATCGTCGGCAATCAGCTGGAACACCGCGCTCCGGTAACGGTTATTGAACAGGGCGTAGTTGTGCATGCTCACGTCGCCGGAGCTGTTACCGAAGGAGAGTACCGGCTGTTTGCCGATCTCCCGGACGATTTGCAGAACCTTGCTTGTTTTAACATCCTTTACCAGCAGTTGGGCTGTGCGTACCAGGGTATCATCGCCGGTGAACTGATAATCATAGTCCTCCGCATTGCCCTGGTCTTTTGCTTCCAGCTTCGCGTCAGAGCCGATGCAGTTTTCGCTGGGGATATCAAACACGCCCTTGATAAAGGTGCGAATGGTGAAGCGATCGCTGCCCGAGACAATATAGCACTTGAAGTCGTATCGCTGAAGATACTCAATGACCTCCGCCATTGGCAGATAGTATCCTTCTGCATAGGTCATACCCTCAAATCCATCCACCGGGGAAGCAAGAAAATTATTCACATAATCGTCGTATTCCTTCGGCGTCATTCCGGTGAAGGCTTTGGCCAGATGGCTGGAGAACGCATACTCAAAACCTGCTGGAAAGGTTCTGTCCACTGCATGATCGCGGATGACGAGGCCGAAGGCAACCATGTCCTCATCCGGTGTATAAGAGGGATCGTCAAAAATCCGGCGCATTAGCATGACATCCTCCAGATAGGTCGGAAAAAGCTCGCCAATCAGCGTGCCGTCCAGATCGAAGGTGGCAATACGGTCTGCCGGCGGGATGTAGTCGGGCGACGCCTTGTCGGTTACAGCATGCACATACTCGATCAGCGCATTCAGCGCCGGGGCATCAGCATTCCAATGGGAAAAGGATGTCTGATCATTGCTTTTCGGGCGTGCCTCACAGCCGCACAGCAGCATGACAATAAGCAATACAAAGCCAACGATTCTTTTCATGTCAGGGTTCCTCCTGCTTCCGGGAGCGTTTATTTATCATTTTGTTTTCTCCACCGGCAAAAGTGCTTTGCTCACGACCGCATGGATCAGATACGTGATCAGCGTCCCAAAGCATACATCCGTGAGAAAATGATTGGTCATGTGGAT
>JAGBND010000145.1 GCA_017634575.1 Bacillota bacterium | reverse complement strand
CGATGGACATATGGCGGCTGTCTTTGCCAGCTTTGAGAAAAAGCCCTCCATCGATGAGATCAAAAAGCTCTGGGCCGCGTATCAGGGACCAATGCTGGAAGTGCCCGGAAAGGGACTGGTGCCCATGTCTGAAGCGCTGCCCTCTGCGCCCAAGCAGTTCCTCTACTACTTCGAAGAGCCCGACCGTCCGCAGACCAGACTGGACCGCAATCTGGAAAACGGCATGGCCATCAGCGCCGGACGTCTCAGAGAAGATACCCAGTACGATATCAAATTTGTGAGCCTGTCCCACAACACCCTCAGAGGCGCTGCCGGCGGCGGCGTCGAGCTGGCTGAGCTGCTGGCTGTTCAGGGATATCTGGATTGATTTTCCATCTGTGACCAATAAAAGTTAAAAACAGGGGAGGATCGGTGTACCTTTCAAGGGGTACACGGATCTTCCCCTGTTCTGATTTGTTCTGATTTTGCGTTCAAAAGTTTTTTGCATGACGCAAGCCGGTTCGAGCCTATTTGCTTTCCATATTTGCGGTTGGCAATCCGCGCCGTTCGGAAATACCCTTTGTGCTATTTTTCGTTGCTGTGGGTAATGCTTTGCAGCCTTGGATAGTAAACCCAGTAGGCCTTGCCGAGAATTTTGTCCTCCGAGACATAGGTATGCTGCAGGTAGCGGCTGTCCCTGGAATTGTTGCGGTTATCGCCAAGGAAGAAATAATAGCCTTCCGGGACATTGTATGGACCAAAGTCCAGATCAGCCGCAGGCTCAGCCAGGTACGGCTCGTCCAGGGCTTCTCCGTTGATATAGGTGGTGCCGCCGCGGATTTCAACCGTATCCCCGGGCGTGCCGATGACCCGCTTCACATAGATGACGGACTCATCATCCGGATTTAAGAAGAAAATCACATCCCCGCGCTGCGGCGATTTAAACCAGTAATCCACCCGAAGTCCCAGCACCCGGTCCCAGGTTTGGATCGTGTTGGACATGGACGAACTGGTCACCTGCGCGTTGACAATAATAAACCGGTTCAGTAAAAGCGCCACCCCGATGGCGCCTGCAATAATCAAAAACCAGCTGAAGATTTCCCGCGTGATGGATAACGCGGTCTCCTCTCCCTGGTTCTCCAGAGATTCCCGGATTACCTGTGTTAAATTTTTCCCTGACATTCCCCGCCGCACCTCGAATCTATCTCTATCTTTATCTATGTATCTGCATAAGCTTTTTTCTATCGATATGTAGCTCAGTTTAGCACACAATCAGGGTAAACGCAAGATGATATCTGCAGTTTTCGGACACGGATTTTCGGGGAAAGAGGCGCCGTTTCGAAGATCCCGCCAAGCCCTCCAAAAGACGAATTGTTTTTGAGATTGCCTCTTGCATTACCGGCGCTTTGTCTGCGATAATAGGAGAGTAAAAGCAGGAGGCAGCATATGGTTGAACAGGTTCTTGTACATGGCAGTATTGATGAATTTTGCTACTTTTATATAGACGATGATACCCGGCACGGTTACCTGATCGATCCGGGGGCGGAGCCGGAAAAGCTCCTGGGGCTGATCCGGGACAGGGGCTGGACCATAGAAGCCATCCTCCTGACCCACGGCCACTTTGATCATTTCGGAGCGGCCGCCGACATTAGACGGACATACGGCATTCACATGTTTGCCCATGAAAAGAGCGGCGCCTATCTGACCGATCCCAGGATCAATCTTTCCGCCTATATGAGCGAGCCTCTAACGGCGGAGGATGTCACCTTTGTGAAGGACGGCGATGTGATTGAGCATCCCGGAGCCCCCTCGATTCATCTGAAGGTCATCCATACCCCGGGGCATACCCTTGACGGCGTCCTGTTTTACGATGAGAAAGCCGGCCTTGCTTTTTCGGGGGACACCATTTTCAAGGGCAATATCGGGAATTACCGCTTCCCCGGCGGGAATTACGAAACCCTGATTCACAGCATTGTTAACCGAATCCTTACCCTGCCTGACGATACGGTTTTGTATTCCGGCCATTCAGAGCCCACCACGGTGGGAGCGGAGAGAGGCTGGTTTTTATAAGCTTTACCTGATTTCAAAAGAAAGGAACGCATATGAAATACTTAATTGCATCCGATATCCATGGATCCTTTTATTGGTGCCGAAAGCTGCTGGAGGCCTTCGAGGCGGAAAAGGCAGACAAGCTGATTTTGCTGGGAGACATTCTCTATCACGGCCCCCGGAACGATTTGCCGGAGGAATATTCGCCGAAGGATGTGGCGGCGATTCTGAATCCTTACAAAGACAGGATCCTTGCGGTGCGGGGAAACTGCGACAGCGAAGTGGATCAGATGGTGCTGGATTTTCCCATCGGGGCAGATTATGCCTTGCTTGATCAGGGAAAGCATCTGGTCTTTATTACCCATGGCCACGTGTTTAACGAAAGCCAGCTCCCGCCCCTGACGCAGGGCGATATCCTCCTCCACGGGCACACCCATGTCCAGGTCTGCCGTCAGCATGATGCCTATACGTATTTGAATCCGGGATCCATTGCCATACCGAAAGAGGACAGTTTTCATGGCTATATGACCCTGGAAGAGGGCGAATTTGTCTGGAAACAGCTGGAAGAGGCGCATTTCATGCAGCCTCAGATGAAATTCTCGTTGACATGATCTTTTAAGTGCGGTATAATGATGGTTGCATTTTAGAAAATCCCCGTTACATAGTAGAGGTTGTACACATGAAAACGCTTGCGATTATTCTTTCAATTGTTTTACTGCTGGTTTGCCTTGTTTTGTCTGCCGTTGTTCTTCTTCAGGAAGGCAAAAGCGCCGGACTTTCCGGAGCAATCAGCGGCGCTGCAGAGACCTATTTTGGTAAGAACAAAGCCCGTACCCTGGAAGGAAAAATGGAGCGGCTTACCAAAATCCTTGCTGCCTGCTACCTGGTGCTGGCCCTGGTTCTTTATTTCGTCGTCAGTACCCTTTCCTGAGCGGCGTAAGAGAAGCTGATTATTCTGCGGTCTGGAACGCACGTTCCGGACCGTTTATTTTTACCCGGTCTTTTTACCGGAACGGTTACTATTTTTAGAGAAAGACGGATATTATGGCGAAAGAAAGTTTTAAGCTTGTCGCCCAGAACCGAAAGGCCCATCACGACTATTTCCTGGAGGAGCTGTATGAAGCCGGTCTGTCCCTGTCCGGGACGGAGGTAAAATCTCTCAGGCAGGGAAAGTGCAGCTTAAAGGAAAGCTATGTGGCCATCGAGCGCGGCGAAGCCCTGATTTACAATATGCATATCAGCCCATATGAACATGGGAATATTTTTAACAAGGACCCGCTGCGGGTTCGCAAGCTTCTCCTTCACAAAAGAGAGATCCGCAAACTGATTGGCGCCGTCAAACAGGACGGCTACACCATCGTCCCGGTAAGGCTGTATTTCAAAGGCAATTATGCGAAGCTGGAGATTGCCCTGGCGAAAGGCAAAAAGCTTTATGATAAGCGGGAGTCCATCGCAAAGAAGGATCAGCGCCGGGAGGCGGAGCGGGACTACAAGATCAGCAAGATGTATTAGGAGCAGGCATGGCAAAAAAGAAAAAGAGAAGATCGGCAGGAAGTCTGGTCCTGACGCTGCTAATTATCGTGTTTTCCGGTGTGCTGATTTACTCAGCGGTGAATCTTGGCCAGATCTGGCTGAAATATCATCATAACACCGTGAGTCAGGGCCGGGTGTCCGATCTGTTTTATGGGCAGACCGGGGATGGAACCGGAGCGACAGCTGGAGCAACAGCTGGGGCAACAGCTGAGGCTGTGGACGGTACGGGCGTAAGCGCCGGCGCCGTGACGGGCGATGCCGCGACCGGCACCAGCCTTGGTCAGAATACCCTCACCGGAGCAATCTCCCTGGGTCCCCTGGTGTCTCAGAATCCGGATACGGTAGGCTGGATCAATATTCCCGATACGGTTGTGGACTATTCGGTGATGCAGGCCGAGGATAATGACTATTATCTGCATCGGGATTTCTTTGGAGAATATAACTTCAATGGCATGATTTTCATGGATTACCGCAACACCATCGGCGGAAAATGGCAGAACTACATCATGTACGGCCACCGCATGAGCGATAAAACCATGTTTTACATTATCGGCAAATACCTGGAGCAGGACTGGTATGAGGATCATAAGACCTTTACCGTTCTGATGCGGGTGGGAGATGAGGATATCCTGTATGACTGCAAGGTGTTCTCGGCCTACCGGCTGACCACCTCTTTGGATGTATGGGTTCCCTATTTCGCCGATGTCAACGAATACGAGAAGTATATAAGGGAAGAGACAGAGCGCTCCATGATCCAGTGCGACGTGACCGCCAGCAGGGATGATCAGATTCTTACCCTCTCTACCTGCGACTATGAGCTGTCTCAAACGGAGGGAAGGCTGCTGGTGCACGCCATTATGATTCCCAGGGTGGTTACCCCGGTGGAGGCAAAGCCGGTCGGCCAGCCCCAGTAAGGGTAAGCTCCGAAACGCGCCGCATAGCCCGCGGCAGCGCAGGATGACCGATGAACGTAGAATTGATGCAAAGAAGGATATTGCCAATGCCGGAACGATCAAGCTTTGAAGCGTTAAAGGCTTTACGAAACAAAAAATGCTGGATCCTCGATATGGACGGGACGGTTTATCTGGGAGATCAGGTTTTTCCCGATACCTGTCCCTTTCTGGAGCGGATTTTGGAAAACGGCGCGGATTATCTGTTTTTTACGAATAACGCATCCCGGTCAAAGGAAACCTATGTGAAACGGCTCGCTGCCCTCGGCATTCCGGCCGAGCCCCGGCAAATCCTGACCTCGGGAGAGACCACCTTCCTGTTTTTGAAGTCCCAGCGTCCGGGCCGGATGGTCTACCTGGTGGGCACGCCCGATCTGGAAGAGGCCTTCCGCAGGGAGGGGATTCCGCTTTACAACGATCTGATTGCCAGCGGTGAGATTCTTCCGCCGGGACATGGGCAGGGCGCCCGGTCCTCAGACGGGCAGGATCCTCAGCCTTCAGACCGGCAGGGGTTTTCCGGAAAGGCTGCCCAGGGAAAACGCATCAGCCCAAAGGAAGAGGCAGAGCTTTGTCCCATTGTCGTTTCCAGCTTTGACACGACCCTCACCTACGAAAAGCTGAATATCGCCTGCCGGCTGATCCGGAACGGCGCCGAGTTTTTATCCACCCATCCGGATTTCAATTGCCCGGTATCGGCGGAGAAAGGCGGCTCTGTCCCCGACTCCGGCGCCATCTGCGCCCTGATTACCGCCTCCACCGGAAAATCGCCCCGCTATCTGGGCAAACCCTACGAGGATGTGGTCAGCGTGATTGAACGCCATACGGGCCTGGACCGAAAGGATATGGTGGTGGTCGGCGACCGGCTCTATACCGATGTTGCCGTCGGCGTCAACAATCATATGGACGCGGTGCTGGTGCTTTCCGGCGAGACTGCCCTGGAGGAAGTAAGCGAGGCCACCGTCAGACCGACGTATATCGTCCGTAACATCGGGGACCTGCTAAGGCCCGATTCCTGGGAGGGAAAAGACGAATTGCCGTAAAAAAAAGGCACTTTTTCGACAGACGCAGCATGGTTTGCTGTGATGGTCGAAAAAGTGCTTTTTCTGTTTTATTCCCGGCTGGTGCCGGCCTGCCGTCTTATTTCCGCACGACCTTTTTATTCACAAGGAACAGCGCCACGGCCACGAGGGCGCAGATCAGGGTCACGATCAGCACCAGCGTCCAGGAAACCTGGGAAATGCCGGTGATATCAAATTCGCCGGTTTCGGCATTCTGCAGATGGCGGAAAACCGCGGCAATATCAAACACCAGACCGCCGGCCAGGACAAGTCCCGCAGCCATGTTCAGGGTCTTGGCGACCGGAGCGGTATCCTGTTTCTGGATCATTTTCAGCTGTTCGGAACCGAAATCCAGCGTCGTGGACAGGTAGTAAGCGATAATCAGCAGGACAAGGGTTTCCGGCAGCATATAGGTGGCGTTGTAAATCAGGGAATACTGGAACGCCGCGCCGGTGGGGATGGAAAGGCCTGCCCAGACCGTGCAGCCGCTGATTACATGGCAGACATACCGAAGGAAGCAGGCAATCAAAGAGCCGCTAAGGAAGGCGGCGGATTGATTCGCAGACCCTTTTCTGGTCAGGCCGGCGAAACCGATCACCCCAAAGGCAACCAGATAATCCAGCATGATCACCGCAATGACAGAAGCCGCGCCGGTTACGTAGCTGAGGGTATTGGCGCCGAGAGCCAGCTGGATCAGACCGTGAATCAGGCCGCAAAGAAGGCCCCAGGGCGTTCCATAGCGATAAGCGATAATCACAATTGGCAGCATGGATCCAAGGCTTACCGATCCGCCGTAAGGCAGATCGACAATCTTGACCAGGCTAAGGACAGTGGCGATGGCAATCAGCATCGCGGAAATGACGAGCCGACGAGTCGTCCGATCGTTTTTTGAAGACATATAAACCTCCATTCTTCATGCTGGTTCAGGACTCCGTCTTTTCACCAGAGCCTTTTACAGCGCAGGCGAAAAAGAATCCTGAACGGTTACAATAACAAAAAATTCGCACAGGAACTCCCATGCGAATGTCTGATCAGTATATGAATTCTGAAAAAACTCCCTACGCTGGTATGATCCATTTCAGGTTCGAGGGTTCGACCGGACGGTCGTCTCAGCCTTGCGGCACCCCTGTTTTTGCCCAGAATGCTGTGCGAGCACGGAAATAGCTGAAAGCCTTTTGTCGTGCAGCTTTTATTATATGCAGATCTGAAAAAAAGTCAAGTGTGAAAAACTTGGCAGTTGATGCCTGGTTTTTCATGTGCTACAATGAAAAGACTAATATCAAAGAAAGACAGCATGCGCCAAGGCTGCAGGCTTCGCGAAATCAGCAGGCCCTCGCGAAAAAAGCGGGGCGCATGTGATCGAAACAGTAATGGAGGATCCTATGAAATTCAGCGATATGCCTTATACCAGGCCGGATATGGAACAAGCTGCGGCTGAGGCCAAAGCCTTTACAGCCCGTCTGAAAAATGCGAAAAGCTATCAGGAACTGAAAAGCGCCTACCTGGCGCACGAAAAGGAGCGGGCGGCCCTTCGCAACCAGATGACCATCGCCAGCATCCGCAATACCATCAATACCCAGGATGCATTTTATGAAAATGAAATGAATTTCCTCAACGCGGAAATGCCCAAGCTCAGCCTGATCGAGAAGGAAGCCGGCAAAGCTTTGCTGGAATCTCCCTTCCTGGCGGATTTTGTCGCTGAATTCGGTCCCACCAGCGTGAACCGGCTGAAGGCTCAGCAGCGCCTCCAGTCCGAAGCCGTGATTGAGAACCGGGTGAAGGATGCTTCTCTCCGGCAGCAGTATTCCAAGGCGGTCGCGGGCTGCACCACCGAGTTTAACGGCGAAACCTGCAATTTCTATGGCCTGCTGAAATATATGGAAGAGCCTGACCGCAGCGTTCGTAAGGCAGCTTTCGAGGCCTGGGCCCGGATGTACGAGCAGGTCGCCCCCGAGCTGGACAGAATCTACGACGAGATGATCAAGGTTCGCTGCGATATGGCAAAGAAGCTTGGATTTGAGAGCTACATCGAAATGGCCTATCTGGAGCGGGGTCGGTATGATTACAATCAGCAGGACGCACAGGCTTTCCGCCGCCAGGTGAGAGAAGAGATCACGCCTCTGGCCAAGGAGCTTTTCGACCGGCAAAAGGCGGCCCTGGGAATCGATCACCTTTACTACTACGATGAGGCCATTTCTGATCCGGCGGGCAATGCATCCCCCAAGGGCGACAGGGACCAGCTGGTGCTGGCGGCCCAGGAGATGTACCGGGAGCTTTCCGAGGAGACCGGCAGATTCTTCGACCGCATGGTGGAGGATCAGATGTTTGATCTGGAAACCAAGCCCGGAAAGCGGGGCGGCGGATACTGCACCTTCCTGCCCGGTCCGAAAATGCCCTTTATTTTCTCCAACTTTAACGGGACCAGCGCCGATGTAGATGTGCTGACCCACGAGGCCGGCCATGCTTTTCAGGCCTTCACCGCATCCCGGGCGCTTCCGCTGATGGAGCAGGTGCATTCCGGCGCTGAGGTGGCGGAGATCCACTCCATGGCCATGGAATATTGGACCTATCCCTGGATGGAGCTGTTTTTCGGTGATCAGGCGGACAAATACCGCTATGACCATCTGGCGTCCTCCTTCTCCAATGTTCCGTATCTGGTCAGCGTGGATGAATTCCAGGAGAAAGTGTTTGAGAATCCGGAAATGAGCGCAAAGGAGCGCCGCCAGGTCTGGCATGAAATCGAACAGACCTACATGCCCTGGCGCGACTATGACGGAAACGCTTTCCTGGAAGAGGGCGGCTTCTGGATGCAGAAGCAGCATATCTTCCTGTTCCCCTTCTATTATATTGAGTATGCCATGGCTATCATGGGCGCGTTTGAGTTTTATACCAGGCAGAAGGAAGATCGCCCCGTGGCCTGGGCGGACTATCTGAGGCTCTGCGAAGCCGGCGGCAGCAAGGGCTACTTCGATCTGCTTCAGTATGCGGGCCTTTCCATTCCGGTAAAACCCGGCGCCGTGAAAAACTGTATCCGGGGCATCGTGGAGGAGCTGGGACTGGCGGAGGCGGAGCAGGAGAGCCCGGCAAATTCGGCCAATCCGTCAGAGTCGCCGGCAGGCGCAGAAGCAGGCGAAACCGCCGCGGAAGCGGCCTCCGGGGACGACCCTGATGAATTGGGTCTTTTAACCGAACTTTTGCCCTGCCGTGTCTGTCACGAGGACTGCGCCTATTTTGAAACCGAAGGCGACTGGTGTCTGTACGTAGCCTGCGGCAACTGCGGCTCCACCACCGCTTTCTGCGCATACAACAACCCCGCTGAAAAGAAAGAGGCCATGAAAAAAGCCGCGCAGCTCTGGAACATGGGCAAAGTTATCGCAGAGCGCCGCGGCGAGTAAATTATTCCATTGCTTTGCAATCCGCCAGCAGTTTTGTAATGGGCAGATGCTGCGGGCAGGCTTTTTCACATTGCTGGCAGCCGATGCAGTCGCTGGCTTTGCCCTGGCCGCTGACGGCCTCCTGATAGAGCGCCTTGCCCTCGTCATATTGATTGTAGATCAGCTGGCGGTTGCGGGCTGCAAAAATCTCCGGAATGGGGATCTGCTTGGGACATCCTTTGGTGCAGTAATGGCAGGATGTGCAGGCGATGGAACCATCCCGGCCCATCACCTTTTGAACATTCCGAATGACTTCCCGCTCCTGTTCGCTCAGTGGCTGGAAGTTTTTCATATAGCTCAGATTGTCGTTCATCTGCTGGATATTGCTCATGCCGGAGAGAACCGCCAGGATGCCCTCCAGGCTGGCGACGTAGCGGATCGCCCAGGAGGCGTAGGATGCGCTGGCGCTGGCCATATCGAACAGCTTTTTGGCTTCCGGAACGGGGTTGGCCAGCAGGCCGCCTTTGACAGGCTCCATAACCACAATGGGCTTGCCGTGCTTGCGGGCAACCTCGTAGTTTGCCCGGGAGGTCACCGACGGGTTTTCCCAGTCCGCATAGTTAATCTGCAGCTGAACAAAATCCGCATCGGGATTTTTGGTGAGAAGCTCGTCCAGCAGCTCGGGGCCGTCGTGGAAGGAGAACCCCCAGTTTTTGATAACGCCCTTTTCCTTCTGCTCCCGGACGAAATCCCAGAGCTCGAATTTGTCGTATTTATGGACATTGTTTTTCTGCAGGGTGTGCAGCAGGTAATAATCGAAATAGCCGGCGCCGGTGCGCTTCAGGCTGGTGGTCAGCTCCTGTTTGGCCAGCTTGGCGGTGGGAACCATCGCTGCATACAGCTTGGTGGCCAGGGTATAGCTCTCCCGGGGATGCCTCTCAACCAGCGCCTTCCTTGTCACATCCTCTGAACCGGGGTAGACGAAGGCGGTATCAAAATAGGTGCCGCCCGCCTCCAGAAACGCATCCACCATCTGGCAGATCTGCGGCACATCGAAGCCCAGCCCCTTTTTGGGGAGTCTCATTAATCCAAAGCCCAGTTTCAATTTGTTTTCCATAAATAACCTCCTGTTGCTGTCTATAAATAGGTCTATACGTGTTTTTCAAGAATGGTTCCTGCCCGATTACTGAACCGAAACAATCATCTTGACGATCTTTCCGTCCCGAAGCAGGGCAGCCTCGGCCGGGCCCAGGACATCGCCCTGTACGGTGAAGACAGTGCCGTCGTCCATCGATGCTTTTATCTCGTTGATCTGATAGCTTCCGGGTATCAGATCTTCTTTTTTTGCCAGCTGATAGGTAACGTTTGTCCTTCCCAGCAGCATGGCGGAAACCTGAAGATCCTCCGGAATCAGATAGGCAGGAATGGCGGGCGCAAGCCGGAAGAAAAGCTGTTGATCCTGGACAAAGAAAAGTTGCTCTCCGAAGAACATGCGGCGCCAGATGCTCAGAAATTCGGCGGTGGAGCCGGACAGTCTGGCTACGAACCCGCGGCCGTGGAAATCCTCGTTGGGGTTCAGGCTGCTGGCCAGAAATGAGCTGTTTTCCAGAGGACTCCTGCCGTAAACCTCCGGATCCAGGAAGGGAATCAGACAGGTCTTCAGATCCCGGAAAAACTCCGGATACAGCCCGGCCTTCAAGGTCTCCAGCAAATATTTATATTCCATATGCAGCCAGATGGATGCATGCTCCAGCCAGCCGGGGGTGAAGGCGTGACACCGGCCGATTTCATAAGAAGCATTCGTCAGCGGCGCATTCACCCGGTACATTTGCAGCTTTTCATCGAAAAGATTGCTGCGCTTAACCTTCTCGTAGACATCCCGTTTGTTTACCAGATTCTCCCCGAGCTTCAGCAGATGAACCGGTCCTTCCAGAAACGCAGGCATGGTATGCTGGATGAAGCCGGTGGGCCGGATTCCGTCCGGCAGCTCCTCGAAGCTTGTTACCTCGTAATAAAAATAGGTAGGCACGTCCAGCTGATCCTGCTCGAAAACGCCGGCCTTGCGGCTGCGCAGAATCCCCTGATTCACCACAGACTGCAGCGACCTTAGCCGAAGCGCCAGCGCCTGCAGGGAATTGCCGTCGTACTGAGCCCGTTCACCGCTAACCCCCATAAACGTCTTGTCCCGGTATTGCTCTTTGGCGTCGTTGATACGCTCCCAGAAGCTTACATAGGGGCCGTCGTTTTGCAGCTGAGGCAGGGTTTCCGCCGCGATCTGAGAAAGCGCCTTCAGCAGCTCATCCAGCTCTTGGAGCATGCGAACTTCCTGGGCTCCCTGCTGCAGCTTCTCCAACAGATGGATGGTCAGATCCAGCAGCCTTTCCAGCTCAAAGGTCTCACACATGGAGGAGCCCAGAAGGCCGGGAAGACCGTTCAGCGCATCGTACCAGCCGGGCTTGCCCCCTTCCATCTCCACGCCCATGGCGCAGGGATCCAGCGCGGCAAACTTCACCGCGCAAAGGAGGATCAGTTTTTCCAGAAGGGTGCTCTTTACCTCCTGCCCGGACCGGTCCTTGAGCCGGCCGCCGGCGGGTATGGGCGCGCCCCCTGTCTTTTCCAAAAGCTCGTCGCCCTCCAGCAGCGCATGATACTGACGGATGCCGTTCTTTGTTTTTACATACCGCTGACGGCGGGGCCGGATCATGGTTTCAGCCTGATAATAGCCATAGACCGGTTCCGTCAGCAGATTTTCAAGCTGATCCGGCCAGATGGCAAGATATTCTTCAACAAGATCCAGGTTGTAGGTCCAATGATCGCACCAGTAGCCCTCCCCGAAATGGGCCTCGACCCGCTCGATGGAACAGGTCAGAATTTCGTTAAAGAGCTGGTCGGGATCGGAGCTGTGTTCCGAGAGCAGACTATAAAGCTGACCGGGCGTAAAGGGCTTTTTCAGCAAAGCCTTCATGTCTTCCGGAAGGCCCGGATGCCCCTTGAGGAAGGCGTCGGGATTTTCCAGGGCGAAACGCTGCATATCTACGCTGAGAGGATTGCAGCCATCGATCTGGATCAGTTCAAAGAAGGACCGCAGATTGTACCTGGCCACCCAGGGATTGAAGAAGGTATCGGATCTTCGGTTCTGATTCACATCCCGGTAGGCTCCGTTGCCCTGGGAATAATATTCGGGAAGCATGGAAAAATAGTTATAATCCCGTTCCAGGTCACCATGCTTGCGGGAGTAAACATAGAGGGTTTTGCCTTCGCCTGCCTTGGGGGCTGCGCCGGCGTCGCAAGTATTTCCAGCCGGAACCGGCTGCCCGCCGCGAAGGACATTATCCATGTAGGTATATCGGGCGTAGGCATCAAACAAAGGATCGGCCGTTTTGGTATTGATCCTGTCCGTCAGCTGCGCCGTGAGGCCGACGGCCTCTTGAAGTTTTTCGTCAAAATAATCGGCGGGAAGGGGCCGGGCAAGATACTGAGACAGCTTTTCCTGGTTTTCGGCCTGGCCGATGAGCTCGTTGAGACAGAGGCTTTCGCCCGGCTTAAGGGAAGCTGCGGCGGCGAAGAAGGCGCAGGGGAAAAGGTTGGAGCGCTGCTGCCTGGCCTTCAGCACGCCGTTTAGACCATGCTCCCTGAAATAAATGGGATGCTGCAGGGAAAGATCATAAGAGAAAATCACCTGGGGATCCGTGATGACCGGCAGACGCCCGCCCTCCGGCGTAAAGGCCGATGCAAAAGCGCCGCCTTCCACCTCCTGCACATCCGCGGTATCCTCCATGCTGGCACGAACCCGGTAAAAAGGCGTGCCCGTCTCAGCGTTTTCCACCTGCATCCAGGCTTTGCCGGTCTGGAGCATGTTTTTCAAAGTCCAATCGGTGACGCCATAGGGCACAACCTCCGGCATGCCATCCAGCATTTCCACATCGATGGGCTGATCCCCGGTATTGGTCAGGCGCACAAGGCGGACCAGGGCTCCCAGGGGTTCCTCGGGAAGAACGAAATAGGTAACCTCTATGGAAAGCTTCGCATTCGGAAAAGGCTGAAGCTCTTCTTTGATGGCCAAGGTATTCATGCCGATCTCCATGGCAGCATTTTCGTCGTGGAAAAAGGCCTCATAAATAACAGGGCCGGCGGATTTTTCCGGCTTTGCGGCCTGAAGCTTCAGAAAAGTCCGGAAGCCCGTCTGCTTCACCCGGGTATAGGCCCGGTGGGCAGGCAAAAATTCCATGATGGGATGATCCTTGTCAGAAACGCCAAAGGAAACCACCCCCTGCCCGCGGTTGACATAATAACACCAGATCGGAATGCCGTGAATACCGGCAATGCCCGGAAGAAAGCTGGCAAACGGCGGCTTCTTCCCATAATGATTCATCACATATTTGTCCATAACGATGCTCCCTTGCGGAAAATCTAAGACGATCTGTTCCTATTATAGCCAAATGCGGCGCAAAGGGCAAGAACACAGCGTGGAACACAGGGGAACACAGGGGACGGTTCTGT
>JAGBND010000144.1 GCA_017634575.1 Bacillota bacterium | reverse complement strand
AGCGAACACACAGAACCGTCCCCTGTGTTCACCCCCCCCTGTGTTCCTCCATTTGCGCATGCGAAAAAAACTTGCCTCCTTACTGCGTTTGCAGTATAATATGATAATTGTACATATATATGCAATGAATTTGAGATGAAAGGTTATTATTAGATGGATTCTAAACGAACGTGGTCACTGATTGCTGCTTCCGTGCTGATTATCTGTATGGCAGGTGTGGCCGTTGTTCTGATCAGAGCGATTGCTGATCAGCGAAACTCGCATGATTCGATTACTGTACAATATCCGCAAGGGTCCGGCGATCAGCTTGTCGGACACATCCAGGATCCCGAGGTTTCCACCACACCCGAAAAAACCGGTTACGAAAACAGCTACCGAACGCCAAAGATCGTTTCTCAGACCTCCAAACCGGATGAGTCCTCCCGCGTCTCGGGCAAATATATTCTCGGCGGCGTATCCGATGACTATTTTGACGACGCCCTTTTTATCGGCGATTCCCGAACCGTTGGCCTTTTCCAGTGCGGCTCCATTCCCGATGCCACCTATTTTTGCGAAATCGGCATCGGCAACGAAGCGCTGCTAAGCAAATCCCTCAGCATTCCCGGACTGGGAAGCTACACTCTCTCCGAACTGCTGAGCCGGTATTATTTCGGAAAGATCTATATTGCAGCCGGCATCAACCAGCTCTACGCCTCGCCGCAATCGTGCTTTGAAGATTTCAAAAAGATCGTCGAGCTGATCAGGTCCTACGAGCCAAACGCGCAGATTTACATTCAGTCCAATATCAAGGCGACGGCCGCCTATGCTTCCGGCACCTGGTTTGTCAGCCGCGAACGACTGGATGAATACAATCAGCTTTTGTCTACCCTGGACAACCAGGATACCATTATCTATCTGGACGTGGCTTCCCAGTTCGATGGTTCTGACGGGTATCTGAATCCTGCCAAATCCTTTGACGGGCTTCATCTGACCAATCAGGGCTACATCGAATGGGCGTTCTATCTGAAAACTCACGCCTGGGTGCCGGAAGGCACCGAGATCGAGCGCGATCCCGCCGAGGTCAATCTTTCTTATAATACACAGTACTACGAACCCTTTAATATACTCCCAGCTGAAATGCAGGTTCCCGAGGAGTACAGCCAGGCTCCGGAAAGCTCTTCCACCGGAGAGAGTTCTCTTCCGGCAGGTGATTCCGGCAATTCGGAAGAAGGTTCCTCCGGTTCGGGCGAGTCTTCAGGCGGTGAATCCTCAGGCGGTGAAACGCAGCAGAGCGATTCCCAGACGGAGTCCTTACCGATAGACTCCTCTGAGCCAAGCGTTCCGGACGATAACACAGGAGATTCCGAAAACCAGAGCCAAGGTTCAGAGACGCCTTCTGAGGATTCTGAAACCGGAGGTTCAGAAGGCGGCGATTCCGAATCCGGCGGCCAGGAGGGCGGCGAAGGCGGTGAAACGCCGGTAGACACGCCTTCGGAAACGCCGGCCGAGACGCCCGTCGAAGAAGCGCCGCCGGCCGAGACGGAAACACCTGCTCCTGATGATGCCGGAACCGGCGAAGCTGCCGCCGAAACACCATCCGAATAATTTTAATTGGTACCCGTTTTCTCTAAAAGATGGGGTACTGTATAGTTACCCTGATTCAATCCTTATAGGAGTCCCTGAAAAGTCTCTTTGCAGATGGTTTTCGCTTTCTTTCCAGAAATGACAGCCTGGATCGAAAGGAGCAGCTGATGCTTAAAGAGTCTTCGGGGGCTCTGTTTTTTTATGGGCGGGATCAGGAAAACCAATAGTATTTTTCCTTTATGCCGCTTTTATGCCAATCCATGACCTGACCTTGATTTTTTCAGGGCGGCATGTTACACTTTGATCATTAAAAAACCGCTATTTCTTTATTGTGATAGATAACAGGAGGTTGACATGGCAGACTATTTTGACAGCCAAAAGAACGCAAGAGAAAATATCGAAAAAATCCAGAAGGCAATCGATAAAAGAGATTTTAAAAATGATGCCAGAACCAGCCACGATGAGCGGATGAAGGCTTATGCGGCTATCTTCGCCCTTCGTAACTCTGTTCAGAGTATCCGCGGCAACAAGGAATCGCTGAACAAAGCTGTTGATCCCATGGTTTTCCAGGCCAACCAGGACCAGCTTTTAAAGAGCCAGAACTTTTACGATTTCGTCGTCGGCCAGGGCAAGAACAAGATGATTTCCGGTCTGCGTTCCGGACACGGCGGTTCCATGGAGGATGCCTTCCAGGAATACCTGATGGACGTAGAAAAGCTCGATCCCCAGCCAAATCGCTATATGCCTAAGGATGCGCCTAAGCGGATTGAAAATCTGCAGAGAAAGTTAAATGGTATTACCAACCCGAAATCAGAGAGAGCCATCGGAATTTATGCGGAAATTTTCCGTACCAGACGCGCAAAGGGGGTAACCCATACCCTCCTTGCCAATTCCAAACTGCAGGGTCCCATCGACAGTGACGCTTTTGCCCAGGCTCCCGATCTGTCCGGTAACGAGACCTTCAAAGAGATGATCAACAAAAAGGGTGC
This sequence comes from Bacillota bacterium, assembly GCA_017634575.1. Taxonomy (GTDB): domain Bacteria; phylum Bacillota; class Clostridia; order Lachnospirales; family Bianqueaceae; genus RUG760. The sequence goes on along the minus strand of JAGBND010000144.1, from coordinate 10,059 downwards.
CGAGTTCAAAGGACTGATGGCGAAAGGTCACGGCGGCGAAGCCGAGAATTTCTTTAAGGATTATGTAAAGGAAGCAAACTATATCGACCGCAATATGCCGCTGGATTACCTGCCCACTTCTTTGGAACGAATTGAGGCTCTTCAGAAAAAAGTCAAAGCGAATAGCTTTAATTCTCTATCCGAGGATCAGCAGGACGCGCTTTACCTTGAAATTCTGGCTACCCGTTTTTCCGCGGGCGCTCAGAGAGGCAAGAAATCTTCTTTAGACAGCCCTATGTATCCCAACGAGATGCACAACTGGCTGGATTATTTCAAACAGCATCCCATGTACAAAGATTTCTTGCATTCCAACAAGGCTGAAATCAAGGAGGCTGTTCTTGCCGGACACGGCGGCGCGCTGGTGGACAAGTTCAAGGATTATGTTAAAAATATGGATGTGATTCCTGAGGATGCGCCGGAAGAGCATATGCCCACTGCCAAAGAGCGAATTGAAATTCTTCAGAAGAAGCTCTCCTCTACCACCGATCCGGATAAAATCAAGCTTTATACCACCGAGATTATGGCGACTCGTCTGGCTGCAGGCGCTATCAGAGGCAAAGAGGAATCTCTGGAAAAACCGCTGAACCCTGCCGAGCTTGCAAAGCAGCGAAATGCCCTTCAAAAGAGCACCATGCTGGAGGATATGCTGGCCGCCGATCCGGTTGCCGCCAAAACAGCTGCTTTAAAGGGACATGGCGGCGCGCTGGATGATCGTTTTAAAGCAAATATCCTTGCCAGCAATCATATTGTCGAGGGTACGCCCAGCGCCTATATGCCCAACGCGAAAGAACGTATCGAAGTCCTTCAGAAAAAGATTGAAGCGAACCAGAAGGTATATGGCATTGCGACCGATAACCGCAACCTTCTGACCGAGCTGACGGCAACCCGTATGGCCGCCGGTTCTGTGCGCGGAAGCAAGAAGACCCTGAAAACCACCTTTGATAGCGAAAAGTTTTCACAGAGCTATAACAGTTTGTCGAACTGCAGCGCCTGGAAGTCTTTCTCAGCCGGTTCTCAGCAAAACCTGACCAACTACGCAATCAACGGCCACGGTGGTTTGCTGGAGGATGAATACACCAGACACGTAGCCGATTTGACCGCTCAGCAGCTGGTGGTACCCGCAGGCGTAGATAAACGTCATGCTCCCCAGCCGAATGATGTGCTGAAAAAGATCCAGACCGATCTGAAGGGTTATGCGAACAAAGCCCCGAACTTCTATACTAATCCGCAGAATCAGGAAGCCATCAAAAACAAGGTTGCTGCAGCGATGTATCTGACCAATGCGGATGCGAAATATTCCGATGCTGAAAAGCGCAAGGCCATGCAGCATGATGCGATGTCTCAGGGTATCCATGAACTGAAGAACAACAGTCAGTTCAAAAACATGATTACCGGCGTGGGTGTGAAAGAAGCCGCCAGACTGACGGCCGAGAGCAAAACAGGGATTTTCAGAAAATACAACCAATATCAGCCGGCTCCTGCTCCGGTTCAGAACCCCAATCCGCAGCTGAATAACAATGACCCCAACCTGGCGAATAATCTGAATCAGAATAACCTGAACCAGAATAACTTGAACCAGAATAACCTGAATCAGAATAACCTGAATCAGAATAACCTGAATCAGAATAACCTGAATCAGAATAACCTGAATCAGAACAACCTGAATCAGAACAACCTGAATCAGAATAATCTGAATCAGAACAACCTGAATCAGAACAACCTGAATCAGAATAACCTGAATCAGAACAACCTGAATCAGAACAACCTGAATCAGAATAACCTGAATCAGAATAACCTGAATCAGAATAACATGAATCAGAATAATGTAAATCAGGATCCGAATGCACAAGTAAATAACGTACCCGTGATTGGACCGTAGTAATGATTAACTCACATCAACGATACATCCCCCTCCTCTTCAGGCGGGGGATGTATTTTTTTTACCACAGAGGCTATCATTATATCGAAAACCTCTGTGTAGTTGCTGCTGGCATAAGCTAACTCATCAGATTCTTTGCTTTTTTATCCATGTAGCAGCGAGAGCTGTGATAGAAGCCAGAAGAAGCGTAATCCAGAGAACCAAATTGGTTGAGTCGCCGGTTTTGGGTGTAGAAGATGACTGTTCGGATTTGCTTTCCGCATTGCTTGCAGAAGATGAAGCATTGGTTGAACCTGTATCTGCCGCAGAGGATTCAACAGGCGCAGCTGCCTGAGAGCTTTCCTCTGCTGGCATGGAACTTTCCCCGATCGGCGCAGAACTCTCCTCTGCCGGCGCAGAGCTTTCCTCCGTCGGCGCGGAGCTTTCCTCCGTCGGCGCAGAACTCTCCTCTGCCTGTGCGGAGCTTTCCTCTGCCGGCACGGAGCTCTCCTCCGTCGGCGCGGAGCTTTCCTCTGCCGGTGTGGAGCTTTCTTCTGATTGTTTTATGGTAAAGCTGATCTGCACATCATCTGCATCGTCGAACAGAGCAGTGAGGCTATGCTTTCCGACAGAGAGTGTTTCCAGATACTCAGGTGCCAGTTCAATGATCACACTTCCTGACTTTGCCGTATAGCTAGCGGAATCCACCGGCGCATCATCAATTTGAAGACCGGTAAAGTGATCGAAGGCTGTCTGATCGTTACCGGATCGGTTAAAAACTAATTCCAGCGCTTTTCCGGATCCCTGCTGCCAGGTTTCTCCATCGCCTTTTGAATTGGTATAAGTTACTCCAACCCAACCATTTGCCTCTACGCGATAGAAGGTTTCTTTTCCATATTCACCGCTTGCGATATGAGTCACGAGTACATAATAAACCGCATCGCTGATCATCTCTCCCGTATCGGATCTCTTGTACCATCTTGTCGAATCGGCGTCCTTATGATCGTATACGACGCTAAAAGATTGCTCGGTCCCATCCAGATATACCGTATATGTGCTCTCATATTTGCGAAGATCCCAGACTTTGCCCGTGGATGTGCTTTGCGACATATGGAATTCACCGTTGCCGTAGCTCTCTTTGCATACATTAGCCAGATTATATATCTCCGTATAAGCCTGATCCAGCATGCCCTGGACCTCTGCGGTAAGAGGCTTGCTGTAGGTAACAGAAGCCTGATTTGTATAGATCGTCTTTGCCGGGTTATAGCCTGCCTCCGTTCCGCCCCCTCCCGTCAGGTATACGCTTCCGGTCACATAGGAAACACTGGCATCCGTCGTATTGTCAATAAAGACATCTACTGTACCGGTCTTCTCCGCTTCCGGCAGCTGAAGTGTCACATAGGCCATGCCATACTGACCATATTCTGTCTCGCTGATCGTATAATTCGTGACCATAAGAAATTCATAGGTTGAGGTGGCCCCGCTTACATTCAGGCGGGTGGGATCGCTGCCGGATCCAAGCTCTCCGCCCTGCAGCAGCCTGTAACCGCTTTGAGGACGCAGCGTGATCACCATATAATAGGTTCCGCCGGGCATAAAAGTACCCGGATCAATCTGGGCCGGATCGGTGTAATCTGAACCGATTGCTGCGCCATCTCCCCAGTAGGCCGACTCCACATAAACACCTGTTCCAACCGATACAAGGCTGGCAGCGCTGATACCGCTCTCACCGGCTTTTGGCAAAGCAACAGCGACATCAACCGATTCGACATTGGTCACAGCCGGCGTCGGCATTTCGAAAACTGCCGTCAATTCCTGACCGACATCATAAGGCAATGTATAGGTAATCTGGCTGCTGGTGCTGAAGAGCTCAGGAGCAGTACTGTTCCATTTTGTATACCAGCCATAAAACATTTTGCCTTCATCCGGTATAGCCTGCAGCTCAACCTGTCCTCCTGCCGCAACGCCATATGAACCGGACAGTTCAAAAGTACTTCCGGCTTCAACCGTACCGATGCGGTCAGCCCCCGAGCCGGACATCTCCTTCCAGGAGATATGGCCTCCACTCGTTGCCTGCAGATATGTGCGTGCCCCGGAGGTTTCATCAGCAGATACTTTCTTTGGTTCAAAACCGGAAATCACCAGTCCCAGAATCAAAGTAATCGCAAGAATCATACAAAACCTTTTTTTCATGATAGCTGCCCTCGTTTCTAATTTGTAGTAACGGGTCAGGTATAAAAAATACCCATACCAAACCATCTTCAGCTTACGCCGCGAAAAGTCTGCGTTCAAGATAGTTCTGGTATGGGAAGGGCAGTTTAGAGGGGTAGTTTAGGGGTAGGCCGCGTAAAGCGCCGATAATTCCTTGCGGTTTTTGCACCCGGTCTTCTGCAGAATGTTCCGCACATGGAACTTAACCGTATTCTCGGAAATCGAAAGCTCGCCTGCAATCTCTCCGTTTGTCAGCTCTTTCAAAAGTAATCTTAGTAACTCACGTTCTCTGGGCGAAAGATCATACTGACGGCTGAACTGAAGAAAATAATCTTCTTCGCTCATCGGCATTTTCTCTTTGGGAAGATAGAATTCCGGATAAAGCTTAAGAAACAGAATCACGGCGGCCGCAAACAAAATGGCCGTCAGGATAATCAAAACGACGGGGGTGTCTGCAAATGCTATCAGCACACCCTCTCCCAATGCGTCTCCGATGCGGCCGGCCATCAGGCCAAAGCCGGCGAGGTGCCAGGCCTGTCCCTGCGAAGCCAGATCTGTAAAGACGATGGTTCGGTATACGGCGTAAAAACCAAAGCTGAAATAGCTGAGCAGCCAGAATATGAGCGCAGGAACCTGCTGTGAGCGAAGCGCGTAGATCACGAAAGGCAGCATAAGACCGACCAGGGCCAGGACAGCGCCATATTTGCGATTTTTGTCATTGATCAATCCGGCGATGATCAATCCGAGCCCGTAGACCAGCCTGGATAGTTCCACATTGATCGAGCTTCCAAGGTCCGCGGACGGGAAGGCAAACGCGCTGCTGTTAACCATGCTGAGCAGCCCGACGAGGACAAGCAGGATGGCGATGGATTTGCGGTCTGCAGCCGATTCGCCATAGACAGCCGATTTGATTAGTCTTTGACCGTCTGCCGCATTGCCCGGAAAAGTTTGCTGCGGTTTGCTGCCTGAGAGCATGGCCTGGAGGGGTGTCTGTTTCGTCTCTGCCGTTTTCTCTTGTCTGCTTTGCCGGTAAATCCAATATCCTGTCAGCCCAGTTATCAAGGCTGCGATGATCAGCACTTTGCCGGAATAGTAGATATCCGGCAGAACGAGGGATAAAAGCCAGGAGGCAAGCGTGGACAGGCCATAACCGGCGCCAAAAGCAAAGGCGCGGTGTTCCTTGGCAGTTTTTGAAAGAATCAGCAGATAATAGCCTGCTATGAGTCCGCACACGAAGTTCATTAAGAAGCCAAAGGTCAATGTCCCTGCGGGATATGGGCTGCTGACGGCTGGCACCATCAGCACCAGGTATAGAACCAGACATATCAGGAACATCTGGTTGATGTTTTTGCTTTGAAAGGTCCTTGAAAAAACGGCTATGCCGGCTGCCTGCAGCAGATATGCGATCACCATGGTGCAGATATCAGCGGTGCCGGCCGAAACCTGGTCCAGCAGATGGTATTCCCAGGCCAGCCAGCCCGTGGAGGTGAGCAAAAAACAGAGGAAAATCAGAACAATACTGCTGAACAATGGTTTGAAACGCATTTTTTCCTCCTTCTTGTGTCATTCACAAGCATCATTCTGATTGATCTGTCTATTTTGGGGACGGTTCTCAAAGTAGGCAGTCTCCCCAAAGCAGGCACACGATCACTATTTTGAGAACCGTCCCCAAAATGGGGTTTACGTCCAACCCACAAAAAACAATCCTTTGCTATCCAGCGTTCTACCGCTTCTTCCCTTTTCCGCCGCGTTTGGAGGCGCGGATGGCGCTGTTTGGATCAGCTGATTTAACCTCGTCGCCTGCGCCGAGACGGATGCCGATGGCGCCTCTGGCTGTTTTGCCCTGGTGTGGTATTTCTTCCTGTTTAAAGCTGATGGAGAAGCCTTTTACGGTTTCGAGGGCGATGTTGCTCTGTCCGCCCGTATAGGGAAGAACGGCGGCAAGGCGGGCGCCTTCCGCAAGCTTCGAGGCATCGATAGCCTTTCTGGTTACATCAAATTCAGATGCATCGACACGTTTCACATAGCCGTCGGTGGAAACGAAGATCCACTCTGCGCTCGGCGAACACAGGGGACGGTTCTCTGTGTTCACTCTTGAAGGCTGGACCGAACACAGAGAACCGTCCCCTGTGTTGAGCCCTGTGTTGAGCCCTGTGCCGAGCGGCAGAATCGTGATAATGTTTTCGGTTTTGCTGTCGTAGCTGGTGATATTGTCCACGGGAACGCCCTTGTCTTTGAGGCGGCCGTAGGGGATGTCTTTCACCTTCAGGGTATAGGCTTTGCCACGGTCGGTGAAGACGATCAGCTTCTGATCGGTACTCGAAGGAATGACATATTTGTTTTCCGCATCGGCGGTTTCTTTATTCTTTTCATAGATGGACGGGTCGATGGCGTGGATATAGTGGAACCGGTCGGCCAGAACCACCACCGGAAGCACCTCCTCCGGCTTTTCTTCGATCACAATCTCGCCGGCCTCGATGATCTGCGTCTTGCGGGGCTTCGCGTATTTTTCTTTAAGGATCAGCAGGCCTTTTTTGATTTCCTTTGTCATCTCCGCGTTGGAATCCAGGAGCTTTTCGTAGCGGGCAATGTTTTTCGTGATCTTCTTGTAATCGTCCATCAAAACGTCCAGCTCGAGACCGACCAGGCGCTGCAGCCGCAGCTCCAGGATGGCGTCGGCCTGCAGCTCCGTGAAATGGAATTTGGCGGCAATCTTTTTGGAAGCGGCTGTTTTAAAGGTAATATCTTTAATATTGCCGGTCATCAGGCACTCTCTTGCCTGCTTCACGGTTTTGGAGCCGCGAATCACCTCGACGACCGCATCGATGGCATCAATGGCATTGATCAGACCCTCGTCGATCTCTTTTTTGCGGGCGGCTTTGCTGAGAAGATTCTGGAATTTGCGAGAATAGATCTCATATTGGAAGTCGGCATAGTCCGCGTAAACGGCGGCAAGAGACATGGTTTCGGGGCGGCCGTTGGAGATCGCCAGCAGGTTGTAGCCGTAGGTATCTTCCAGGCGGGTCTTTTTATAGAGAATATTGATGATATTCTGGGTGTTGGCGCCCTTTTTCAGATCGAAGACAATACGGATGCCTTCTTTGTTGGACTGGTTGGATATATCCACGATGTCGGAAAGGGTTTTGTTCTCCACCAGGTCGGCCACGGATTGCAGGAACTTGCCGATGCCGTCACCGATCATGGTCTAAGGAATTTCCGAGACCACGATGCGCTCGCGGCCCTTTTCGGACTCCACCTCCACCTTGCCCCGCAGCCGGATTTTGCCGGTGCCGGTCTCGTAAATCTGTTCCAGGGCGCTCTGGTTGGCAATGATGCCTCCGGTGGGGAAATCCGGACCGGGGATAAACCGCATCAGATCCTTCGTGGTAGCGTCGGGATGATCCAGGTAGTAGATGGCGGCATCGATGGTCTCCCCCACGTTGTGAGTGGGAATGTTCGTGGCCATACCGACGGCGATGCCTTCCGATCCATTGATCAGAATGTTGGGCAGTTTGCAGGGCAGGATCACCGGTTCCTTTTCCTGCTCATCGTAGTTGGGGGCGAAGTCTACGGTGTTCTCGCGAAGATCCGAAAGCAGCGCCTCCTGGGTGTACTCGGTCATGCGGCACTCGATGTAACGGGCAGCGGCTGCCTCGTCGCCCTCGATGGAGCCGAAATTGCCGTGGCCATCCACCATGGGGGCCATCTTTTTCCAGTCCTGGGCCATCACGACGATGGCCTCGCCGATGGAGGAATCGCCGTGGGGATGATATTTACCCATGGTGTCGCCGACGATACGGGCTACCTTTCGGTAGGGCTTGTCGGAGGTCACCCCCAGCTCGGCCATATCGTAGAGGATGCGGCGCTGAACGGGCTTCAGGCCGTCGCGCACATCCGGCAGCGCCCGGGCGGTGATGACGCTCATGGAATAGTCGATATAGCTTTTGCGCATGACGTCGGAATATTCCACGTCGATGATTTTCTCTTCCAGCATGTCCAGCGCCAGCTGGGTGCGGTTTTTGCTTGATTTTCTTGGCATATATTCTTACTTCCCTAAATATCCAGTTCCGCCTGGTTGGCGTTTTTATAGATGAAGTCTTTGCGGATCGGCACGTCGGAGCCCATAAGCATGGAGGTGGTTTCGGCGGCCATGGCGGCGTCGTCGATGGAAACGCGCTTAAGCTGACGGGTTTCGGGGTTCATGGTGGTTTCCCAAAGCTGCTCCGCATCCATCTCGCCAAGGCCCTTGTAACGCTGCAGCTTGAAGGATCCCTCCTTATGCTTTTTGCGGTAATTAGCCAGGGCCACATCATCGTAGAGATATTCTTCTTTGTCGGCGCCGCCCCGGGAAGGAATGGCCTTGTACAGCGGCGGCATGGCGATATACACGTGCCCTTCGTAGATCAGTTCAGGCATGAGGCGGTAGAAAAGGGTCAGCACCAGGGTATCGATATGGCAGCCGTCGATATCGGCATCCGTGGCGATAATAATCTTGTTATAGCGAAGCTTGCTGATATCGAAGTCGTTGCCGTACCCTTCGGAGAAGCCGCAGCCGAAGGCATAGATCATGGTGCGGATTTCCTCGTTGGCCAGAATCTTGTCCATGGAAGCTTTTTCCACATTAAGAATTTTACCGCGGATGGGCAGGATTGCCTGATAAAAACGGTTGCGGGCGGTTTTGGCGGAGCCGCCGGCAGAGTTTCCTTCCACGATAAAAATCTCGCACTGGGAGGGATCTCTCGACTCACAGTTGGCCAGCTTGCCGTTGGAGTCGAAGGAAAACTTCTTTTTCGTCAGCAAGTTGGCGCGGGACTTTTCTTCGGATTTGCGGATTTTGGCTGCCTTCTCCGCCTGACCCAGCACGGTTTTCAAGGTATCCAGGTTGCGGTCAAAGAAAAGCTCCAGCTGCTCGGCAGTCACCTTGCTGACAGCCTTGGAGGCATCCGGATTGTCCAGTTTGGTTTTGGTCTGGCCCTCGAAGCGGGGATCCGGGTGCTTCACGGACACAATCGCAGTAAGACCGGTCCGCACATCGGCGCCGGAGAAGTTTTCATCTTTATCTTTCAGCACGCCGATGGTACGGGCATAGCTGTTGAGGATCGTGGTCAGGGCTGTTTTGAAACCCGTCAGGTGGGTGCCGCCTTCCGAGTTGTAGATGGTGTTGCAAAAGCCCAGGGCATTCTCGTGGAAATCGTCCGTGTACTGCAGGGCGCACTCCACTTCGATGTCGTCGGATTGGCCTTTAAAATAGATGGGATCGTGCAGCGCCGTGGAGGAGCTGTTTAAGTCCTTCACAAATTTGCTGATGCCGCCCTCCTCGTGGAATACGCATTCCTTCGGTTCCTGGGCGTCGTCCCGCAGATCCTTGAAGTACAGGGTTAGTCCCGGATTGAGGTAGGCGATTTCGTGAAGGCGGGATTTGACATCGCTCTCGCGAAAACGTGTTTTTTCGAAAATGGTGTCGTCGGGAAGGAAGCTGATCTTGGTGCCGTGGGCGCGGGTGGCGCGGATTTTGGGAAGCAGCTTGTCTTTTCCCAGGGGCTCGGTGGGCACGCCGCGTTCAAAGTGATCGTGGTGGACATAGCCATCCTGGGATATCTCCACGTCCATCCAGGTGGAAAGGGCGTTGACGGCGGACGAGCCGACGCCGTGCAGGCCGCCGGAGGTTTTGTAGGCGCCGTCGCCGAATTTTCCGCCGGCGTGAAGCGTGGTGAGCACCACACGGACGGCCGGCATGCCTTTGGCATGGAGTCCCACGGGGATGCCGCGGCCGTTGTCCTGAACGGTGCAGGAGCCGTCCCGGTTCAGGGTGACCCGCACCTCCGTACAGTAGCCCGCCAGATGTTCATCGACGGAGTTGTCCACGATCTCGTAGATCAGATGGTTGAGGCCTTTGGTTCCGGTGGAGCCGATATACATGCCGGGGCGGCGTCTGACCGGCTCGAGCCCTT
>JAGBND010000143.1 GCA_017634575.1 Bacillota bacterium | reverse complement strand
TGGCTGCCCAGCTATGGTCCGGAGATGCGCGGCGGCACCGCGAACTGCAACGTAATTTTGTCAGACACACCGGTAGGGAGCCCCATCGTGGATCATCCGAACGTGCTGATGGTGATGAACGCGCCGTCGCTGGACAAATATGAGCCGGCCGTCGTAGAAGGGGGAAAGATTTTCCTGGATTCCACACTGATCACCAGAGAAGTGGAGCGGAAGGACGTGGAAGTCTACCGGATTCCGGCGACCCAGATGGCGAATGACATGGGAATTCCCGGCCTGGCAAACATGATCCTTTTAGGCGCGATCATCGCCAAAACCGGATGCATCAAAGAAGAAGGCATCGAGGATGCTCTGAAGAAGGTTATCCCGGCCAGAAAGATGGATCTTCTTGGCGCTAATATGGCAGCAATCCAGGCAGGAAAGAAAATCGTGTGCGAATGATCTTAAAAAAAGACAATATCTCGAACAAACCCGTTCAAAAAGAGAAACCCAAAAAAGTAGATTATTTCTCTCTTGATGGGTTTAACGCAGTCGTTGCAGGGGCAGACATTGGAGTTGGGCCTGAAATATCAAGGATCCTTGCAGAAGCCGGCGCAAGTGTGGCCCTTGTGGGAGAATCCAAGACGCGAATCAACGATCTGGCAGAGACACTCGCTCAGCAATATCATGTGGACGTGCTGCCTGTGGTACAGAATGTTTTGGATGACCAAGGGCTGAAAGCAGCAGTGGATGAAGTATGCCGGCAGTTCATCGGGTATGAGATTTTGGTGAATAACATGGGATTCGCCGTTCCTAACAGGATCCAGGAGATGCCCCGAAGCACGTTTCTTTACCACTATGATCAAAACATGTCCCGCAGACTGGAAGTAACGCTCTCTTTTGCAGAAAGAGGCATGTTCGGCTACGAAATGACCAGAATTATTCATGTGGTTTCTCAGCTGGGCGCCAAGGAAGGCACGGCGTTTCCTGCCTGCGCCTTTTATATGGCAAATGATAATTTTAGACCTGCGGCGAAGGCGCTGGCTGTTGAATGGGCAGAGGAAAATGTAACTGTCAATAACCTGTGTCTTGGCATCTTCAATCTGGACGGTGACGACGAAGATGACCTGTTCAGAGAGACGATTCGGTGGAAAACGCCCATGTTTTGCCATGGAAATGTGGAAAATCTGGCAACAGCGCTTCTTTTTCTCGCTTCACCTCACTCATCCTTCGTGACAGGCATTGATTTGCCAATCGATGGTGGATTTCATATAAACTGAGAAGAGCTGCCAAAAGATTCAGCTTGCTTAAGATGAATGCCTAAGGTAAGCGGAAGCGCTTGCATGTTGAGGAGTGTCGTGGTACAATCTTTTAACATCAAGTCCAAAGCAATGGGAGGAAAATGTGGAACAAAAACAGATTATTTTGACAGGGGACCGTCCTACCGGAAGGCTGCACCTTGGACATTATGTTGGATCCCTGAAACGACGGGTTGAACTCCAGAACTCAGGAAAATTTGATGAAATTAACATTCTGATCGCCGATGACCAGGCGCTGACGGACAATGCGGACAACCCCGGAAAAATCAGGGACAATATCATCAACGTCGTCCTGGATTATCTGTCTGTCGGCATTGATCCTGAAAAAACGACGATTTGCGTGCAGTCTGCGCTGCCGGCCCTGCATGCGCTGACCTTCTATTATATGAATCTGGTGACGACGGCCAGACTTTCCCGCAACCCAACCGTCAAGGCGGAAATCCAGATGCGCGGTTTTGCCGATGAAGGCTTGCCCGCCGGATTTTTTACCTACCCTGTGTCGCAGGCAGCGGATATTACTGCCTTTGATGCAACTGTCGTGCCTGTCGGCGAGGACCAGCTCCCCATGATCGAGCAGACAAGGGAAATTGTTGAAAAGTTTAACAAAATTTATGGCGAGACGCTGGTTCTTCCCAAAGCGCTGATTCCTGAAAACGAGACCCAACGCCGGCTCCCCGGGGTGGATGGAAAAGCCAAAATGAGCAAATCCCTGGGAAACTGCATTTACCTTTCCGACACGCCAAAAACAGTGAAAAAACAGGTAAACGGCAAGATGTTTACCGACCCCACGCATCTTCGTATAGAAGATCCGGGCCATACCGAGGGAAATGTTGTCTTTACCTACCTGGATGCCCTTTGCACAGATGACCATTTTAAAGAGTACCTTCCGGAGTACGCCTGCCTCGATGAAATGAAAGCGCATTACCGCCGCGGCGGCCTGGGAGACGGCACCTGCAAGAAATTCCTGATCAATGTCCTCGAAGAAACACTTTCGCCGATCCGGGCAGAAAGAGCCAGATGGGCTTCGGACATCGATTCGGTCTATGATATTCTTATTGCCGGAACCGCTAAAGCCGTTGAAAGAACCAACCAGACCCTGGCAAGAGTAAGAAAAGCCATGGCCATTGATTATTTTGACGATCGTCGTATTGTGAAGGAGTGGCAGGAGCTCCTGAAAAAAGCAGAGCAATAAACCTTGAGACAGAAGACGGATCATAAACCGGTCCGTTTTGCACCGGATTCGGGAGCGGCGGCGATCTGTTTCATATCATCCGCCTTTTGCCTGTGGTCTTGCCTCGTTCTTAGCCTGTTCGAAGGCCGCCTGTTGTTATCAGGCGGCCTTCTGTTATATCTTTTCATAAGGTTTCTTTGCCAGCCACCCCCGGAACAGTCCGCCCTCAAAGAGAGAGATGATGATAAAGAAGATGTCGGCAAAGATAATAAAGACGAATGAGGGGATCAGGATGCGGGTATATTTCTTCCCGCTGAACGTCCCTTTCCGGATATGGCAGCCCATGCGGATCATATAATACAGCACACCCAGGTTGAAGTACAGCAGGAGCGCCGCGTTTTCTGCGAAGCTGATCCATGCCTCCTGCGGGAAGAAGCTGCCGGTATTGATGACACTGAGCAGCGTATTCAACGCCAAAAGCCCGATATTCACCACAAACAGGATGCGGGTCACATTCAGCATCACACCGCCGCCGATGCCGACTCCGCCGCTCCAGGTCAAGCCGGAACGGGCGCAGAAGTGTTCAAATATCTGCATCAGCGGCTCGTTCTGCCTGCCTTCGATAAAGCCGTTGTTGGCAATGCAGTAAACATTGAGGTGCAGGCCGTTCTGTCTGCAGAACGCTTCCATCTCCTCCATGAAGCGAAGCACATGGGAAGGGATCCCGTCCACATAGAGCGGAAGGCAGAAAACAACGGCATCAGCACCGCGAAGCTGCTCCAGAATGCGGCTGTGGTCCGCTGGAGTGCGCAGCTTTTCAGTCACGGTCTGCCCGCCCGTGAAAAGACGCTGCAGAAAGAGAAAATATGCAGACGCGCTAAAGCGCTTTTTGGGACTGCCATTGATGAAGACTGTTTTCATAATGCCGCCTCCAGTTCTTCGGGATCCGCCAGAAACACGACCTCAGACCTCTGATAGCCGTCGTTGAGTGCATTCCGTTCCGCCAGATAACGGAAGGTTTCTTTTTCATTTTCGGTGATTTCGCCGTAAACGATCACCTTCCAAAGATCATGCTTTCCGTATCGAAGTTTGTGATGCATCTGTCGTCCCCGGTAAGTGCTGAAGGGCGTGGATGTTCCGATCGAACGATCCAGCACATTTTTGACTGCGGTACTGTATCCGCCGTACAGATTTTTCGTGATGACAATCAGCTCGTCAGCCTGCCCAATAATTCGGCAGACCTGCTGCAGTGTGTCTTTCATGAAACAGGCGGCAGGATGCTTCGTCCAACAGCCGAAGCATCCCTGACACTGGGCGTATTTTCCATCGGCTTCAATGATCCGGTCAGATTTTCCTTCGATCAGGCCGGCATATTGGCTTCCCAAATCACTGACAATTACCTTCATGATATCTCCTCCTGCTTCGCGGCAAGCACCGCACCTTTCCATGCTTGTTCCAGATGCTTTGCGATCAGCTTCTCATCGAATGCCAGATGGTTGTTGGCGATAATGCTGGCATATCCGTGGGCAAACAGCGCAACAGTGATGAATACGCCTTTGGTCTGCTCGGGACTCAGCCCGGCTCCCGCCTGCATGGCCGAAAGGATGGGAAGCAGCTTCTGGGAATCGACCATCTCCAGCAGGCTGCTTTCCTCTGCATAACCCGATTGGAACAGGAAGCGGAAAAGCTGCGGTTCCTCGACAGCAAAGCGGATATAATTCAGGCCGATCCCCAGGATCGGATCCTGTTCCGGCTGTGTGCTCAAAAGATAATTCGTGTGAAGCTGATCCGCATGCCTGTAAGCAGCCCTTTTCAGGTTGTCGATCGTCGAAAAGTGATACATGACCGGCTGCGTGGAGCAGCACAGCACTTTGGAAACAGTTCGTGCATTGATGTTTTCAAAACCGCTTTGACGTACCACTTCTATGGTTGCGTCGACGATCATGTTTTCTGTGACTCTGGTCTTTGGGGGCATGCATGACTCCTTCTTTTTGAAACTATCGTTATGTAACACTTGTTATAATACGTCTGTTTTTCTGCTTTGTCAATCTGTTTTAATGAACATCTTGTTTTAGTGAACATTACCTGATAAATATTCCGTAATGTCCATGCTCTGTTCAAGCCGCATTGTCTGATTTTATGGAGCTTATTCATGCATTGCGTAAAACGACAACAGCCGTAGGTATGGTCTATATGAACATACCTGCGGCTGGTTTGCTTTGAACTGCTCTGCTTTGAACCGGTTTGCTTTGAACTGCTCTGTGACGCCTTATTTTTGGGTGATACGGATTGATGGAAGCCCCGTCGCCGGGGGCTATTTTGCGTAGGTCATTATGATTCGAAGAATGATCAATAGTTTTCTTTTCTGACTTCAAAGTAGCTCTGCGGATGGTTGCAGACCGGGCAGACCTCGGGAGCCTTGGTGCCGACCACAATATGACCGCAGTTACGGCATTCCCAGATGGTTACGCCGGACTTTTCGAAAACTTCGCCGGCATTGATGTTGGCCAGAAGCTTGCGGTAGCGCTCTTCGTGCGCCTTTTCAATGGCGGCAACGCCTCTGAACTGTGCTGCGAGCTCGGGGAAACCTTCCTCTTCGGCATCCTTTGCCATACGCTCATACATGTCGGTCCACTCGGCATTTTCACCTTCGGCGGCATGGAGCAGATTGCTCGGGGTATCTCCCAGTTCGCCTAAAGCCTTAAACCAAAGCTTGGCGTGCTCCTTTTCGTTTTCGGCAGTGGCCAGAAAGAGAGCGGCAATCTGCTCATATCCGGCTTTTTTGGCGGCAGAAGCGAAATAGGTATATTTGTTTCTGGCCATGGACTCGCCGGCAAAAGCCTCCCATAAGTTCTTCTCTGTTTTGGTGCCTGCATATTTGTTAGCCATTTTCGTTCCCTCCTGAAATAAAATATTTAGATTCGCTGGACAAAAGCGATGGCATCTTCAATCCAGTGGGCAACCCGCGGATTGTTCATGCCAGGATCTACAGATGTGGTTTTATCGGCCAGACTCATGCCATGAGGGCCATCCGGATATAAATGAAACTCCATTTTGATTCCCTTTGTCTGAAGCGCTGATACCATCAGCAGGGAGTTTTCCACCGGAACAGCCGGATCAGTCTGGGTATGCCAGATAAAGGTGGGCGGTGTGTTGGAATTGACCGTGTTTTCGAGCGACAGCTGATAAAGCTGGTTCTCGTCAGGATTATCACCCAGCAGATTAATAAACGAATCGCGATGCGCGTGCGGGCCGGAGGTGATAACCGGATAGCAAAGAATCTGACCATTCGGACGAAGCACTTCGGAGAAGGCCTCCCGCTCAGCCCTGGACATGGGCTGGGCCTGATCCTCCTCTGCAGGAAGCAGACCAAGCAAGGTTGCTACCTGCTTGGAACGCCAGAAATTGCCGTAGCTGGCTGCCAGATGACCACCCGCTGAGAAGCCCATCGTCACAATGCGGTCGGGATCGATTCCGTATTCGCTGGCAACACCGCGGATATATTTGATGGCAAGGCCCACTTCCAATAAGGCGGTGGGAAATACAGCCGGGGCCACGGAATAACGGACAATCACTACATGGATTCCCTGAGCCAGAAAGCGCATGGCCACAGGTTCCGCTTCGCGGTCGGAGGTGTAGGCATAGCCGCCGCCGGGGCACAGTACCACGCAAGGCCTCGGCTCAAAAGGAAGCTCGCTGGAGGGCTCCAGAAAATAGGTAAACAGGGAAGCATTGTCCAGCGATCCCTTGGTTTTGATTTTAATCTTTTTATGGACCATTTGTCACTCCTCCTTACCGAAAAAACATACGGAAGCTGCGCAGCTGCTTGCCTCGAGGCTCACATATGTGGATCCTTGTTATTATGATGCATCGAGTCCTCGAGTAGTATACCACACACAGGATCACTTGTACAAGAGACGAACACGGCGTAGCCAGTCCAATTTTTACTTCAGTAAAGGAAAGAGCTTTTTTCGGGCATGCAGCACCTCGATGCAATAAACCCGAAAAAGAAAGGACAAGAAACAGGCTTTTCAGACACTTGGTCTCCTGCATCTTGTCCAGCGCTCATTGATGAATGAGTCACCCTCCGATGACCAAATAATTCTACATTCAATTCGTCGGATTGTCAAGCCGATCGGTTGTTGTTTGAAGGCGCATGTGATATAATAAAAAAACTTCTAAGGTTTAAAGGTGCATTTCAGAGTGAAAAGTCTGAATCGGGTGATCCTTCATGATTGGGGGAAAATCACGTTGCCAAAGCCAGAATCCCCAACGATTGGGGGAAAATCACACTGCCAAAGCCAAAATCCCCCAATGATTGGGGGAAAATCAAGCTGACGAACCCAGAATCCCCCAACGATTGGGGGAAAATCACACTGCCAAAGCCAAAATCCCCCAACGATTGGGGGAAAATCAAGCTGACGAACCCAAAATCCCCCAATGATTGGGGGAAAACCAAGCTGACGAACCCAGAATCCCCCAATGATTGGGGGAAAATCAAGCTGACGAACCCAGAATCCCCCAATCGTTGGGAAGCTAATAGCATGGTAAGCTCTGATACAAAAATAAAGGAAGCACATAATTCGGGCAACAAGGGATAAATATGAAAAAGAATCTATATAAACCTATCATAAAGTCAACAGGCATCCTGCTGATCAGCATCCTGCTGCTGATGACGCTTGGAGGATGCAGAAAGCGCAGCGAATATGGCGACGGATCGGTCCGAATCCCGGAAACCTATGCTGCGTACGATGTGGGAGACTTTCATTTTCGCTTTGAAGCGGGCTGGGAGAGCGCCAGCTGGGACGAGTTTTCCACCACCATGGACGGCCAGGCCGGCCTGCTAGGCATCAAAAACAATATGGCGATCTACTGGCGCCTGGTTTCTCCTGCGTCCGCTATCGGAACCGTGAATTATGTGGATTTTGGCTATTTTGAAACGGGAAAGGCAGTGGAAGCGAAAGATCTGGAAGCCATCATGGAAGAACTGGACGAACAGGCAAGCGCGCTGAAAAGCTGGGCATCAGCTCGGATGAACTGCAAAAAGCCCGTATCCGAAGCTACAACAACGCAGAGATTGAAGCCCTTACCTATTGCTACCTGGTAAAAAACGAATATGTTACGGATGTGGTGCAGGTTGCGCTGGTTCCGCATGGGTCCCGGATCTATACCATCACATTAAACGACTTCACAACCGGCGGGGATACGGCGCTGCTGGAACAGCTCTTATCGACGCTCACCATATCCTCAGAAATACAGTAATGCGGCTAAGACCGGCTAAGTCCTTCTGTTTTAAGGCTTGACAAACGCCTTTTTTTAAGGTAACATACTTTTACTATTGTGTCGATGAAGAGGAGTACATCTGAGATATGTCCAAAGAGAGGGATCCCCGGCTGAAAGGTCCCGGCAAAAGGCAGATGGAAGGTCGCTTCGGAGCATCCGGTGTGAAACGGGACAAATGAATCAGCGCCTGCTTTAGCAGTCTGCGCTATCAGAAATAGGAATCTTTGTCTTTCAGCGCCGGACGGGTAATTCCGTTATTGATTAAAGAGAACAAATTAAGGTGGTACCGCGGTCTTCGCCCTTAGGGAGAAGACCGCTATTTATATTGTAAGGAGATAAGACACATGCAGAATCTGCCGACAACCTACAGCCCGAAAGATCTGGAGCCCCGTCTGTATAAGAAATGGGAGGATGGAAAATATTTCCATGCCGAGGTTCCCAGAAAAGAAAACGGGGAAATCGACTTCTCGAAAAAAGCATTTACCATCGTGATTCCGCCCCCAAACATTACAGGACAGCTGCATATGGGCCATGCGCTGGACAATACCATGCAGGATATCCTGATCCGCTGGAAACGGATGCAGGGCTTCAATACCCTGTGGCAGCCCGGCACCGACCATGCGGCCATCGCCACCGAGGTGAAGGTCATCCAGAAAATCATCGCTGACGGCCACACCAAGGATGAGCTGGGCCGGGAGGGCTTCCTGAAGGAGGCCTGGGCCTGGAAGGAGACCTATCACAACCGCATTTTGAACCAGCTGAAAAAGCTGGGCGCTTCCTGCGACTGGGACCGCACCCGTTTCACCATGGACGAAGGACTTTCCAACGCCGTGCAGGAAGTCTTCATCCGCCTCTATAATCAGGGACTGATTTACCGCGGCAACCGTATTATCAACTGGTGCCCGGTGTGTCAGACCTCTATTTCCGATGCGGAAACCCTTCACGAAGAGCAGCAGGGGCATTTTTGGCATATCCGCTACCCCTACGCCGACGGCACTGGCTATATTGAAGTAGCTACCACCCGTCCGGAAACCATGCTGGGCGATACCGCCATTGCCGTTCATCCCGGCGACGAACGTTATACGGACGTGGTTGGCAAGATGGTGATCCTTCCGCTGGTGAACAAGGAAATCCCTGTGATTGAAGACGCCTATGTGGACAAGGAATTCGGAACCGGCGCGGTGAAGATCACGCCCGCTCACGACCCCAACGACTTTGAAGTGGGCCTGCGCCACAACCTGGAGCAGATCAACGTTCTTACCGACGATGGCCATATCAACGAGAATGGCGGCAAATACTGCGGTATGGACCGCTATGAAGCCAGAAAGCAGATCGTAGCCGACCTGGAGGCAGGCGGATATCTGGTGAGAATCGAGGATATGACCCATGCCGTGGGCACCCACGACCGCTGCCACTCCACCGTCGAGCCGATGATTAAACCCCAGTGGTTCGTGGCCATGGACAAGTTGAGAAAACCGGCGATCGATGTGGTGCGTCAGGATAAGGTCAAATTTGTGCCCAAACGCTATGAGAAACAGTATTTTAACTGGATGGAAAATCTGCATGACTGGTGTATTTCCCGTCAGCTGTGGTGGGGACACCGGATCCCGGCATACTATTGCCAGGATTGCGGCAATATTTTAGTGAGCCGCGAGGCCCCGAAGGCCGGCTGCAAGTGTGAAAAGTGCGGCGGCGAAAACTGGCTGCAGGATCCGGATACCCTGGATACCTGGTTCAGCTCAGCCCTTTGGCCCTTCAGCACCCTCGGTTGGCCGGACAAGACGCCGGAACTGAGCTATTACTATCCCACCGATGTGCTGGTCACCGGCTATGATATTATTACCTTCTGGGTTAGCCGCATGATTTTCTCCGCGCTGGAATACACCGGCGATATTCCCTTTAAAGATGTGCTGATTCATGGTCTGGTCCGCGATGAGCAGGGCCGTAAGATGAGCAAATCCCTGGGCAACGGCATCGATCCCCTGGAGGTCATTGACCAGTATGGCGCCGATGCCCTTCGCCTGATGCTGGTGACCGGAAACGCTGCCGGCAACGACATGCGCTTCTATTGGTCCAAGGTGGAGAATGCCCGCAACTTTGCCAACAAAATGTGGAACGCCAGCCGCTTTATCCTGATGAATCTGGATGAAGCCCTGCCGGAGAGTATGGATCCTGCTTCTCTGGAAGCGGCGGACCGCTGGATTCTGTCCAAGTGCAACAACCTGGCGAAGGAAGTCACGGAAAACCTGGACAAGTACGAGCTGGGCGTGGCGGCGGATAAGCTGACCACCTTCCTGTGGGAGGAGCTCTGCGACTGGTACATCGAGATGGTGAAACCCCGTCTGTATAATAAAACGGAAGAGGGCAAGGCATCCCGGATCGGCGCGCTGTGGACCCTGAAGAAGGTGCTGGTGGACGGCCTTAAGATGCTGCATCCCTATATGCCCTTCATCACCGAGGAAATTTACAACTATCTGGTGCCGGAGGAGGATACCATTATGTATGCGCCCTGGCCCGTGTACCAGGAGGCCATGAACTTCCCGGCCGAAGAGGATGAAGTGGAGCGCATGAAGGAAGCCATCCGCGGTATCCGTAACATCCGTACCCAGATGAACGTGGCGCCCAAGACCAAGACGGAGGTGATTCTGGTTTCCGCCGATGAGAAGGTCAGGGATATTTTTGAACGCGGCGCGGCTTTCCTGAGCCCGCTGGCCATGGCCACCAAGGTTTTGGTGCAGGCGGATGACACGGGCATTTCCGAAAACGCCGTGACCATCCCGATCCGCGACGCCAAGGTAAGAATTCCGCTGGAGGAGCTGGTGGACTTCGCAGCTGAAAAGGCTCGTCTGGAGAAGGAAAAGAAACGGCTGGAGGGCGAGCTTAAGCGCGTAGCCGGCAAGCTTTCCAATCAGGGCTTTTTGGCAAAGGCCCCCGCAAATGTCATTGAAGAAGAAAAAGAGAAACAGGCCAAGTACCAGGCGCTGATGGCGCAGGTGGAAGAGAGCCTGGCAAAACTGTAAACTGCTTTAAAGCCCGTGACACGGTTTTACCCTGTTCCGGGCTTTTCGGTATTTTACGAAATTTGTAATGGGAAAGCGGAGTGGTTCCCGGCGGAAGCTGCCGGGGGCCCTTTTGAAAATATTACATGGTTTCAAGGAGAAATATCTGTGGCCGAAAAAATTAGCCGATACAAGCATGACCTTCCGATATCCTATACCCTGGGAGCGACCCTGACCTATGAGGCTTTTAAGCTGAGGCCGGAGCTTCTGGAGAAGGTTTACATCAGCAGCGAAACCCAGATAGACGGGGGCATTCAGGAGCTGATAGAGAACCTGAAGGCAGCAGGGATTCCCGTGCTTAGAAATGATAAGGCGTTTCATATTCTTTCGCCAAAGGGAAACTGCTATGTGATCGGTCAGTTTCAAAAAGAAAGAAAAAAACTATCCGGGGGCAATCATCTGGTTTTGGTGAACCCGTCCGATGCAGGCAATCTGGGCACTATTATCCGGACCGCCGCCGGATTTGGGTTCGAGGATCTGGCGATTGTTTCCCCGGCGGTGGATGTCTTCGATCCAAAGGTGGTGCGGGCCAGCATGGGCGCCCTCTTCCATCTGAGAATTGAATATTTCGACGCCATCGAGGATTATATCAAAAGATTTCCGGACAACAACCGCTATGCCTTTATGCTTCGGGTACCCACGCCCCTGCCAAAGGTCCCGATTCAAAAGCCCTATTCCCTGATTTTTGGCAATGAAGCAACAGGACTTCCGGAAAGCTATGCGGATTTTTGCCAGAGCGTGATTATCCGACATACGAATTCCATTGACAGCCTGAATCTGCCCATGGCAGCAGGAATTGCCATGTATGAGTTTACAAAAGAAGCATTTAACAATTATAATTAGGTTATGAAGACCTGAAACGGCATGAATGCAGCGGGCATTGCCGCCAAGGCAAAAGCGGCCCTTGCAGACTGTTAAGACAATCATTTATAGAAGGATTGGAGTAAGGCCATGTACAGACAATATGAAATGCTCGAGCTATCCTTTTTCGGACCGGAGCCTGCCGGCTCTTCCGACGTTAACGTAGATTTAACGGCATGCTTTTCCCTTCAGGGAAGCGAAGATCAGGCCGTTACAGTCAAGGGCTTCTATGCCGGAGACGGAAAATACAAGGTTCGTTTTCTGCCCCTGAAACCGGGCTGCTGGTATTATCAGGTAAAGGGTGTGGCCGAAGCGGAAGGCGCTTTGGATGTAAAAGCCGCTGCGCAGGGAAATCATGGACCGGTGCGCGCAGAAGGAACCCATCTGAAATTCGACGACGGAACCTGGTTTTTCAGCGTTGGAACCACGATCTATGCCCTGGCTCATCAGAGCAAGGAGCTGACGGAAGAGACCTTCGCCTCGCTGGAAAAGGCGCCGTTTAACAAAGTCCGGATGTGCCTGTTCCCCAAGCACTACGACTACAACAAAAACGATCCGGAATACTTCCCCTTCAAAGTCCTTCCGGGAGAAACCTATGTCTATGAAAACCTGCCGCCCTTTGCCCTGGATTATTCCAAAAAACCGGTGTGGGATGTCAATCATCCGGATTTTCGTTTCTGGGACAGCTTTGAAGAAAAGCTGATCCGCCTGGGCAAAATGGGAATCCAGGTGGATCTGATTCTGTTCCATCCTTATGATCGGTGGAATTTCTCGACCCTTTCACAGGCAGACAATCTGACCTATCTGGACTATCTGACCAGACGCTTCGCCGCTTTTCCTCACATCTGGTGGTCCATGGCCAACGAATACGACCTGTGCGGCGCCAAATCGCTGGAAGACTGGGAAGAAATCGAAAAAGCTATCGCCGCCGGCGACCCCTATCATCATCTGCTCTCGAACCATAACTGCTTCCCGCTTTATGATTTTTCCCATGAAGATATTACCCATTGCAGCTGCCAGCTGAGAACCATGAACATGGTGCCGGAGCTGCAGAAGAAATATCAGAAGCCCGTGCTTTACGATGAGTGCGTCTATGAAGGCAACCTGCCGCAGACCTGGGGCTCTATTTCCGCCGCGGAGATGGTGAACCGCTTCTGGAAGGTGACGGCCACCGGCGGCTACTGCACCCATGGCGAAGTGTTCCTGGATCCCGATGAGACCAACCTGGATGAAGCGGTTTTGTGGTGGGCCAAGGGCGGCAAGCTGAAGGGACAGAGCCCGGAGCGAATCGCCTTCTTAAAAAATCTGATGGAAGAAATCGGGAAACCGCTTTCCCCGAATCTGACCGGTTTTGGCAAAATACTTGCCGAGGCAGGCAGCATGAATGAAGCGCAGATCGAGCAGGCTGTTTCCGGACTCCCCACAGGGATTCAGAATCTGATGCGGGCGGCTTTTTCCATGGATCCGGTAAATCTTACCCGTCATGTGGATGCCGAGTACGATTTTTCCGGCAAGACCGATGACGACAGCGTCTTTCTTTCCTACTACGGCACCGACTGCCATGCGCTGGTGGAAATCGATCTGCCCGCTGATAAGACGTTTGCCATTGAAATCATCGATGCCTGGAACATGACCCGGGAAAAGGTGATGGAAGGGGTCAGCGGCCATGTGCGCGTGAAGCTTCCCGGCCGGGAGTATATGGCTGTGCTGGCAGTGGCGGAATAACGGAAAGAACATTTTTTACAGAATTATACAGACGTGGGCGCTATGAGGTCGAAAATGAGAGAGGAATTGCTGCCGGTTCCGGGCGTTGGCGAGGTGCTGCTAAAACGCAGCAGCCGCCGGAGAACCCTTTCTGTCGAGGTTAAATCCGACGGACGGGTGATTGCCCATGCGCCGGCATTCTTTTCCAAAAGAGAGATTCAACGATTTCTGATCGAACGATGTGACTGGATCAGGCTGCATCAGACAGAGCTGATGGAAAAAAGCCGGCAGGCAAGGAACGAAGGCGGGGCCTTTTTCGAGGATGCGCTGAAACAGGCGGGCAGCAAGGAAAAGCTGCTGGAGATCCTGCGGAGCCATACCAGAAGCCTTGTGGAAGAAAGAGCTGCCTACTTTGCGCCAAGAATCGGCGTTACCTATGGCAGAATTTCCGTCCGGGCCATGACCAGCCGCTGGGGCAGCTGCAGCGCAGAAGGAAATCTTTCCTTTAATCTTCTGCTGTGCGTGGTTCCCAAAGATGTAGCGGATTATGTGGTAATCCATGAACTGTGCCACCGAAAAGAAATGAACCATTCAGCCCGGTTCTGGACCCTGGTGGCAAGGTTTGATCCGGCGTTTGAAGAGCATAAATATTACTTAAGACAGGCAGGGCCGACCCTGATCGAGGGGCTTAAGGCCATCAAAGCGTCATTTTAGATATGAAACGGGAGATCTAACATGCAGGATACATTAATCCAGTGGTTTCAAAATACACTGGGAGGTTTGGTTTCTAACGAGGTGATTGTTTTTATTATTTCCATGGTTCCGATCCTGGAGCTGAGAGGCGGACTGATTGCCGCCAGGCTGATGCAGATTCCGTATGTGAAGGCTGCCATTCTCTGCGCCATCGGCAACCTGGTTCCGATTCCTTTTATTTTGTGGTTCATCACCCCGGTGTTCGCCTGGCTGAAAAAAACAAAGCTTTTCCGGCCATTGGTGGAAAAGCTTGAAAACAGAGCAATGGGAAAAGCAGATAAGATAGAAAAAGCGGAGTTCTGGGGGCTGGTGCTTTTTGTAGGCATCCCGCTGCCCGGAACCGGCGCCTGGACAGGCGGCCTCATTGCCAGCATGCTGGGCATCAAATTCAAAAAAGCCTTCCCTGCCATGTGTCTCGGCGTTTTTCTGGCCCTTACGCTGATGAGCATTATCACCTACGTCATCCCTTATATTGTCAGTTTGTTTTAAGGCGGTTGTTCTGAAGTCCTTTTTTAGTAAGAACAGTTTCGCTTATACGAATGAAACCCGGACGGTTAATGGAAAAGAGCCGCCGGGAAGGAGACCCCTCTGCAGACGGCTTCCGCAGCATCCGAAGGATTTTATCCTGGATAGCATTGCGGCAGAGTATGCAGAGAGGCCTTCTTCCCGGCGGCGACTGTCACCCATTAACTGTCCTTTTTTATTTATTGCCGCAAATCTATGCCGTTCTGAAGCGGATATTCCCAGCTGCCCAGATCCAGATAGATATAGGGGAGCATATCGTCGCTTACCAGATAGCCCAGGTGCACCGTGACGCTTTCTCCTGCCGGAATCAGCGGGATGTGGTTGGTGCCGTCTCCGACTGCAATAGAAGAAAAGTCATAATATTGCAGAGGGCATCCGGGGCCCCAGTGACCGTTAAACTGTGTGCGGATCAGATCGAAATCTCCCTGATATAAGTCTTCGCCTTTATAAGCGATGCCGTTCAGATAGGTAGCGGCTTCTTCGGTTAAGGAAGTTCCGTCAATCTGATCAAAACCATTCCTTGAAAGATAAGGCCTTATGTCTCCGTACAGAAGGACATTTTCCATATCCGCATCGCCGGTATTTTCAAGGGTCAGCGTGACATAGAGAAGTTTAGTATCTACGCTGGTCTGATAGACCTCCTCCATGGTGCAGTTTATGCCGTCGCCTCTCGAATAGAAATGAAGTTCTGCCGGAAGCAGGGTTCCATCCTCCCGGGCAAAATCCGAAATTTCTTTGTCTGAGGAAAGGTAGGCCGGATCCAGAACGGAAATATCGCTGAAAACCTCTGCCTGATCCACGCGGTAAAGAAGGGCATCCGTCTCGGTGAATTCCCCGTTTATCGTAGCGGAAGTCAGCATGGGGAAGCTTTCTCCGATCTGATGAACCTTTCCCTCCGGCATGGATGCATACCTTGTGGCCATGGCATCCAGATAGGAAGGCGTTTCATAGGCAATCATGCGGTTTTCATCTCTGATCTCGTCGCTCCAGGTACGAAAATCCGCTGTCTCGATATTCTCGCCGGTCCCTTCCAGAGAAAGCGCGGCGGCGGTCCGGATCACATCTTCTTTAGACAGATCTTTGGCCATGAGCATCAGAACTCTAAACTGATCCGCGAAGAACAGATAGGCTCTCTGGTCATACCTTCCGTCTGAAAGCTTTGTATAGACAGCTGCCTTTGCAGCTGATTCGAAGGTCTCGCTTTCGATGACGTTTGTCAGATGCATGACCTGGTCAGGATCTCCCTCGTCGTAGAGAAAGCTGATGACGGATAAGGCTCTGCCGTCTGAGGAAGCAAGCTGATACAGGCTGCTTTGCTCCATGCCCTCCGGAATATATCCGAAAACAATCTGCGTCTGTTCCAGCGTGTCCGGAAGGGTCACTTTCCTATCTGTCTGCGCCTCGGGCTGATCGGAAATCGTTTCGGCAGCTTCCTGGGCGCCTGCAGCCTCGTTGTTTTCGCCTTTGGCAGCTTCTGCGGTTTCCGCGGCGGATGCTTGAGAAGGATCTGAGGCTGTCGAAGCAGCTTCCTGATCGGCCGTTTCCTCTGCCACCAGCTCCATATCCAGACCGTAATTACCCTGTTTTTCAAGCCGCAGCTGATAGAGTCTGGTTCCGGCATAGGCAACGGTTCCGGTGGCCAGAACGCCAATGAGCACGGCTGCCGCGATCCGCCAGGGCGTCCAGCGTTTTTTTCGGAAACTTCCGGAAGTTCTTCCGGAAGCCTTTCTCACCCGGCCGGCGCTTTCGGAGCTGCGCTTTTCGGCCAGTTTGATCTGCTTATCTGTCTCGGCCTCCATCATCTGATGAATATCATCCGGGATCGATGGATATTCTTTTTTAATATCTTCCATTTTCATTTGGTCAGTCCTCCAATTCTGTCAATTCTTCTTTGAGTCTGGCTCTTGCCCTGTACAGGCGTTTCCTCACCGCGCCCTCGGATATTTCCAGCAGTTCAGCAATCTGTCTGGTGGAATAGTCCTCTACGTAGAACAGAATAACCGGAATCCGAAGATCATCCTCCAGACGGCTGATGGCCCAGTATAGTTCACTGTATTCTTCCCTCGGTGAATCAGCCGGTTCCGATATCGTGTCGAGAGAGATGGTGCGGTCTCTTTTTCGCCGCTGATCAAAGCACTCGTTCATCAGAATCCGCATCAGCCAGGTTTTGGCAAACCGGTCCTCCTGCAGAGAATTGATTCGGGAGAAGGCTTTAACGATCGCCTCCTGGATCGCATCCGCTGCATCTTCCTTGCTTTGCAGGATGGCAAAAGCGGTGCGGTACATGGTGTTTTCTGATGATAGAATCAGCTCTCCCAGTTTTTGGTAGGTCAAGTGCATCCCCTCTTTCCTGTTTGATATCTATTAGACGAACCGGCATGGCCAAATGTTCCCGGCGATGGGCGAATTCAAAGAAAAAAATCAGACCGACGCCTTGCGGCCTGGTCTGATCTTTGGCTATGATCTGCCCAAATATTTTTATAAGCTTAAGGTGATGGTTTTCCAAACTTGCGGTATGTATCTCATACGGGGAGCCTTATACCTTCGGCAGCAGATGCGCCTTTTCCAGCGCTGGCCTGACCGCCATATACAGCAGCACGGATACAATGACAGAAACCACGGAGTTAATCGAGGTTGTCACAAAGCGGAAGCTGATGGACAGCTCGGCTGCGGGCTTGCCGAGGATCAGCAGCTTGTAGAAATAACCGATAATCGGATCAAAAATGGCGTTGAACAAAAGGGCTGCGATGGCTGCAAAGAGCACCCATTTAAAATACTGCTGCGGCTCCTGAAGATGGGTGATCTTGCCTGCTTTATGGGCGATCAGGCCGGCAATCAGTCCGATGAGGAATTTCATCAGGAAGGTTTTCGGGGCGGAAACGACATATACCGGATCAAAAAGATCGCCGATGGTAAGCCCCAGGGCGCCGCCGAGGCCGCCATAGATGGGGCCGAGCAGGAGCGCGCCAAGCACGACGATGGCGTTGCCCAGATGGATGGACTGGGTATCACCGCCGATGGGAATTTTAATCTGCAGAAAAGTAAAGACTACATATGCCAGGGCAGCGGTCAGACCGGTCAGAACGATTTTGATAAGCTGCTCGTTATGTTTAACTGTGGACATTTTGAAAGCTCCTTTCGCTTAAGTTGATTCTATCATATATCCTGTCTGGCCACATGAAAAGTACCAGATTTCAAATTATTTATAGTATCAGATGCGGCATCCGGTTTGCCGGCTGCATTTTCAGGTCGTATATTTCGCCGGGACATCCGGTGGTTTCTGCTGCGCTCACGGAAGTACGTCCGATTGATCCGGATCCCCATGCCCTCAGGAGAATGGACTTGCCAAACCACCAAGAGAAGGGTACAATAGGGGCAAATTGTAAATCTACCTACGGAGGGTTTATCCATGAGTGAGACAATTAAAATTGCTGTGATCGGCTGCGGAACCATTGCAAACTCAGCCCACATTCCTTCTTATATGCAGATCAGGGACAAGGCAGAGATTCTTTATTTCTGCGATATTATTCCCGAGCGCGCCGAGAAGGCGGTAGAGCGCTACGGCTCCGGAAAAGCCATTACAGACTACCATGATGCCCTGAACGATCCGGCTGTTCAGGCCATCAGCGTCTGCACCCCCAATTATATGCATGCGCAGATCTCCATCGATGCCATGCGCGCCGGCAAGGATGTGCTGTGTGAAAAACCGGCAGCCCGCACCTACCAGGAAGCCCTTGAGATGCAGAAGGTTCAGCATGAGACTGGCCGGATTCTGAATATCGGCGTGGTTAACCGCTTTAACGACAGCGTGAAACGAATCAAGGAATATATTGACGGCGGTCTGCTGGGCGAGCTGTATCATATTCATGTGGCCTTCAGGGCCCACCGCTCCATCCCCGGACTGGGCGGCGCCTTCACCACCAAGGCCATCGCCGGCGGCGGTGCACTGATCGACTGGGGCGTTCACTATCTGGATATCGTCATGTACTGCTCCGGCGATCCCAAACCGGTCACGGTCAGCGGCGAAACCTTCTGCAAGCTGGGCGTCGATATGAAGAACTATGTGTATACCAGCATGTGGAGTGAAATGACCAAGGATGTCAATGGCACCTATGACGTAGATGATTCTGTCTGCGGACTGATCCGCACGGAAGGCCCGGTTATTTCTCTGAATGGCGCATGGGCGCAGAATATCGGCGTGCCGGAGACCTATATTGATTTCATGGGTACGAAAGCGGGCATCCGTCTGACCTATGGCGGCGATTTTGTGATCTATGGAACGGAAAACGGCGCGCTGACGGAGATCAAGCCTTCCTTCAAGAAAACCGATATGTTCCTGAATGAGATCACGGCTTTTGTGGATGACGTGACCAGCCGCGAGCCCCTTCCCAGCCGCATCGATGTGAATATCAAAACCTCCCAGATTATGCAGGCGATTTACGACAGCGCCGAGCAGCATAAGGAGCTTACGATTCATTGAGAGAAATCAGTGTTTTTGATGTGATCGGCCCCAATATGATTGGCCCCAGCAGTTCTCATACCGCAGGGGCCCTTCGTATTGCATCCATGGCCCATCGGCTGATGGACGGGCCGGTGAAGAAGATCCGGTTTATCCTTTATGGTTCCTTTGCCAGGACTTATCACGGCCACGGCACCGACCGGGCGCTGCTGGGAGGCATGCTGGGTTTTTCCACGGAGGACCGCCGGATCAGGGACAGCTTCCGGCTGGCTGACGAGGCAGGCATACAGTACGTTTTTGAATGCAATACCACCGAACAGGATGTCCATCCCAATACGGTCAAGATAATTGCCGAAGATCGGTATGGAAAAATCACAGAGGTGGTGGGGGAATCCATCGGCGGCGGCAATGCGCGCCTCAGACAGATTAATGGGGTCAGTGTGGATATTGCCGGCGAGCTTCAGACCGTGGTGGTGCAGCAGCTCGACACCCCGGGCGTTATTGCCCATATTACCCAGTGCCTGTATGAGGAAGGCATCAACATCGCCTATTTGAATGTGTACCGTGAAAACAAGAACGAGCATGCCTACTCCGTAATCGAGGCGGATGGCGAGCTTCCGGCTTCCCTGGCTGAGCGGCTGAAAAAGATTCCTGCTGTGCTGCAGGTCAATCTGATTAAACTGTAGGGTGGGAGGCGCAAAATGAGGAATTTTAAAAACGGCGCTGAACTGCTGGCGCTCTGCAGACAGACACAGCTTCCCATCAGCGAGCTGATGATGCAGCGGGAGATCAAATATTTTGAAGGAAGCCGGGACGAGATCGAGGACCGCATGAGCCATGCCTGGGAGATTATGAAGGAATCCGTGCGGGAGGGACAGACGGAAGGAAACCGGTCCATGGGAGGCCTGATCGGCGGAGAAGGGCATAAAGTTTCGGCGCGAAGAATGCAGGGCCGCACCCTGGTGGGCGAGACGGTTTCCAAAGCCATGGCCTACGCCATGGGGGTTTTGGAGGTCAACGCATCCATGGGACTGATTGTCGCAGCGCCGACGGCGGGCAGCTCCGGCGTGATTCCGGGAGTATTCTGCGCCCTGCAGGAGGATTTCGGCTTTTCTGATGACGAGATGGTCCGCGCGCTGTTCACGGCGGGGGCCATTGGTTATCTGATTACGCGCAATGCCACGGTGGCCGGCGCAGAAGGCGGCTGCCAGGCGGAAATCGGCGCAGCATCGGCTATGGCAGCCGGCGCTGCGGCGGAGCTTTTCGGGGCGGATCCCGAAACAGTGCTCTCGGCAGCGGCTTCTGTGCTGGGCACTATGCTGGGACTGGTCTGCGATCCCATCGGCGGACTGGTAGAGGCGCCCTGTCAGAAGCGCAACGCGGTAGGCGCATCGAATGCCCTTGTCTGCGCGGAGATGAGTCTTGCCGGAGTGGAGAGCCTGATTCCGTTTGACGAGATGGTTGAGGTCATGTATAAAGTAGGGCGTTCCATCCCTTATGAACTGCGGGAAACAGCCCTCGGCGGCATAGCGGCAGCCAAAACGGCCTGTGAGCTGTGCGGCAGGTGTTCATGACAGACGGTGAGTCGTGCGGCAGATGTTTATGACGGCTGGTGAGATGTGTGGTAGATCTTCATGACATCCGGCATGATGCGCGAGAAGTTTACTTTACAAAAAAACAGCGGACCGCCCTGGAAGGTAGGCGGTCCGCTGTTTTCATATCCCGTTAGTCAGCCAAAGTAACTTCAGCCACAATATATATTGAAATTGTCACCTCGTCCTCTGACCCCGTTCGCAGTGGAAGTCTGCGATTCAGAAGACAAAAAACATTATAACAGGCAGAAAAGCCCCCGTCAATATAGGAATTGTCATATTTTCAAAAAAACCACAATCTGTTGTGGGTGTTTTCCTCTAATGCCCCCACAGGTTGGGTCACTTTGGGGACGGTTAATGCGAAACAGTCGCCGCCACAGGGTCGCCCTGCATACTCTGCCGCCATGCTGTCCATATTAAAATCCTTAAGATGTTGCGGAAGCCGTCTGCAGGGTGACCCTATGGCGGCTCTGCGTTTCATGCGTTCTGTGTGGGGCTTTGCGGCATGGGATGTTCTCAAAGTGACCCAAAGTGACCAATTGCCTAAAAAATCCCAGATGGCAGTTTTATCTA
>JAGBND010000142.1 GCA_017634575.1 Bacillota bacterium | reverse complement strand
TACATCTCAGATCTCGTTCCGTGGTCTGAAACCATTCCTGACAGCTGCAGAAAACTGAACACTTGATTTTCTTCAGCCGCTCTTTCCGGGCGGCTGATCCTTTTAAGCCACCCCGTGTGGTTTACCATTTACGATATCTGCTTTACAAGGACAGCACAGAAGAAGGAGAACACAATGGCTCGTAGACCCAAATATGAAAATCCCCAGGCGGTGATAGAAAACTTCTATTCTGCCGTATCTGATTCCTACCATCGTCCGGGGTGTGGGGACGAAGTTGGAGATGTGCCTGGAAGAAAGAAACAGGAGTTGCTTGCAGAAGAGTTTGGTATCAGCCGGATTAAGGTTCGGAAGATTCTTATAACGACCGGAGACCTGCACTATCCTCTCACGGCTCAGATTGAGAAGCTGCTGTCAACCGGATTGAAAGTAGATGCTGTAGCTGAGAAGTTGAAGATAAGCCGAAGCACACTCAATTCGCTGCTTCCTTATAGCAAGGGTGTCTACAAGCTGAGCGAGGTGTCAGCGGCAGCGGAGCGGACAGCTCTGTATCGTGAGAGGAAGGCCACCATCGCCTCCCTTCACACTGCGATGAACGATGGTAGCACAAAAGAGCAGAAGTTGGCCATATGGCGCTGCGTGTGCTTATTCGCGGGATATCCGTTCCAAACCTCCGGACGAAGCACTCGAGACGGCATTAAGTTCACCTATACAGTAAGTCGTAGCGCAGGAGCTGGCGGCCGACATTATAACGGAGAAAGTGTGGACGGCTATGGCAATGAACTGTGGATCATAAAAGACGGTCAGAAGGCGGAAAAAAGTATATCCCGTTCAACTGTTGACCTGGCGTTGAAAAATGCCTTGGAAGAACAGGAACGGGAAGGGTTTGTCAGTGGTCCCCGGAAGCTTGGAGTACCGGGGGCGCGAAGTAACCTGTACGCGATGTTTCTCCGTTTCGGGGTGATAAAAGGCCGAGAGTGAAGCGTAGTTATATGTTGCTTTGTGACGGTTATTCACAGTCATCCATGTAATCGACAAGATCCCCAGAGATCCTGATGATTTTATCAAAGTCAATGGTCTTATTCAGTCCGCCTCGGCCTTCTGTGCTCATCAACACGACCTTACGATAGACAGTATCGATCTTCTTCACGGCATTGCTGGGCTGATGCATGAAGCGGAAACAATAATGGAAGGATGGAAAGCGTCATGAGCGAAGAGGAGAAGCTCAGCCAGGAAGAAATAACGACTGCCCGTGAGGAGCGGCGTCTTGAACTGCAGCAACGGTTTAATCCACAGAGGATGAAGGTGGTGCGCAAAGAGCTGTTTGCCAACCTGCGCGATCCCGCTGTCACAATTCGGGATGGAAGCATTACCTTCAACACAGCCTGCATCAATGGCCTGGAGGATGTTGTCTGGGTCAACCTGATGATTGACGAGGAAGCTGGGCTTCTTGCTGTCCAGGAGTGCGACGAGAACGACAAACACGCCCTGCGTTGGTGCATCGTCAAGCCCGATAAGCGGAAGAGCCGGAAAATGACCTGCCCTGGCTTTACCGATCTTCTCTACAGTACCATGAACTGGGATAAGAACTGCCGGTACAAGATTCTCGGGTACCAGATTGAGTTCGAGGGAAAGCCTCTGTATGTTTTCGACCTGAGCGCATATAAAATCTTCCAGGAAAAGCCGAAGAAGGGCGAGGAAGGAGAAGATGTTCAGGTGGAAATGCCGGTAGACAGAAAAGGCTATTTCCCGGAGGATATTGCTAACACCTTCGGAGTTCCAGTCGAGGCGCACAAACAAGAAATGGAAGTAACAGAGCTTAATGGCCTCGTCTCTATCGGCGCATTGACCAGCCCAGGCAGGGTGAAACAGGAGTGAAGGGTTCCATGCCATTTTTGAGAGGGGTGGTGAAGAATGGATGGTTTTGTATCATGGGATCTGAGGCAACCGGGGATTTCATTCTGCCTGGCTGACGGGAGAATCACACTTTTTAAGAGCACTCTGGATGTCATCGGATACCCGGAGTATTATCGTTTTCTGTTCAGCCCGGAGGATAGACTCTTTGCTGTACAGAAATGTGCGATGAGCGACCCCGGATCGAATAGGCTGGGAAAGATTGACCAGTATCATTTTGCTGTGAAGACGATTGACCTCGTCCGGTTCGTTTATCAGTCCTGCCACTGGAAGGAGCGGATTACCTACCGGGTTGCTGGCATAGCTTTCCCTGAGGATGGAGCTGTCCAGTTTGATCTGACCGGAGCTTTTGAAATCCACGAGGGTAGGGTGCAGGAAGCAAATTAGAACATCGGATGATGCCTTCTGTAGGTGTAGCAGGGGGCTGATTTCCGCTGTTCAAATATAGCGTACATAGTCGTTTGAAATAGACTCGTTAGTAGGGCTTTTCTGCCTGAAGACACTCAAAGATGAATAAAAAATGCGGTTCGTGTTATGAACCGCAGATGAATTGACCGTTGAAGCCGGTAATACCCGGTGGAAACGGTCTTTTTTTGTTTGCCGTGGCTCTAAAATGTACATTTTCGGGATATCCCCGTAATGATTTTCTGACTTTCAAGAGAGAAAAAACAATGCCAAAAACACAATATATTGTGGTATGAGCTTTTACATTTACATAGATATTGTGGTTTTCTGACGTTCCAACTTTTGATTCTGTTTTCCAAGGAGAGCACCGAGGGGATTGGTATTGTTTCAGAAATGGCCTCAAAAAACTGCGGGCTCCTTGCCGGTACACCGATTTATATTGGATCGGGAGATCAGAATTGCGGTGCTCTTGGCGCAGGAAATTATGGAACTTCAGATATTGTTTCTGTCTGCATGGGAACTGCAGGACTCTGCATTGCTTATTCGGAAAAGGCGGTGCGCCATCCTAGAGGAATGTGCCAGATTCAAGGTCATCCTGCAGGCGGTTACTTGATGGAGACGCATTCTTCCTCCTGCATGTCTTCATATTGTTGGGCTGAGGATCTGTTCTTTAGTTCGGAGCAGCGGGGCAATCATGCATTAGCGGAAGAGGCAAAAAAGTCTCCCGCCGCTTGCATGGTTTTACCGAATCTGGTATGTGGCAGTTCATAAGCGGGGACGGATCCGGACGTGGGAAAAAGCAATTTTTCGTTCTCAGGATGTAATCGATCAACGCCGGAGAATGATGGAACGCTGGGGAATTTGAAAGTATTCCTTGAGAGGCTTGACTTCCCGGACATCTGGTAAATTATTCGGGGAGAGAAAAGCATGGGGTATAGAATTATTGGGCTGCTTGCGGCGGTTGTGATCGGGCTGCTCCTGGTCCGGCGGAACGGGAAGTGGGCCCGGCCGCTTGCGGTGGTGTGGCTTGCGGGGCTGGTCTATGCGGCGTTTTTGATGCGGACTCCGTATGCGGCGCCGCGTGCGCTGCTTGATCCGTTCCATGCCCTGAAGCTGTTCCTGAAGGCGGACAATGTGGCTTTGCTCAAGCGCCTGCGGTATCTCGAAGGGGCGGGGCTGAACATACTCCTGTTTGTTCCCTTCGGATATCTGCTGCCGCTGCTGTGGAAGCGGGCGGACCGCTGGTGGAAGGTCGTGCTCTGTGGCTTTTTGCTCTCGCTTTTGATCGAGCTGACCCAGCTGGTGACGCATCTGGGCATGTTTGATCTGGACGACCTGATGAACAACAGCCTGGGCGCATTCCTCGGCTGGGGCTGCTTCTGCATGGAGCTGAGACGGGAACCGAGCGGCTGACGCAGCACAGAAACTTGAAATATTAAAGAGTTTAAGGTACAATACGGATTCAATTGCTTAATACAATGCGATCGTACGGGAGGCTTGAATCATGAGCGATAGAGCGGAATATGAAAGATGGCTTCGGCACACCGAGGGGGACGTGCTCGAAGAGTTGCGTGGGATGGACGAGGCACAGATTGAAGACGCCTTCTACCGCGACCTGGCCTTCGGGACGGGCGGCCTGCGCGGCGTGATCGGCGCGGGGACCAATCGGATGAATGTCTATGTCGTTGCCAAGGCGAGCCAGGGACTGGCCAATACCCTGGGCGAGGGAGCAAGCGTTGTGATCGGCTACGACAGTCGGATCAAAAGC
>JAGBND010000141.1 GCA_017634575.1 Bacillota bacterium | reverse complement strand
TGAACACAAGTATGATCACCTGGGTTATGTGTGCGGGATCGACGAAGTAGGCAGAGGACCGCTGGCAGGTCCCGTGGTTGCCTGCGCAGTGATCCTTCCCACGGACTGCGACATCCTGTATCTGGACGATTCCAAAAAGCTTTCCGAAAAGAAGCGTGAGGAATTGTACGATGTGATCATGGAGAAGGCCGTATCTGTGGGGATCGGCATGAGAGACCACAGAAGGATCGACGAGATCAATATTCTGCAGGCTACCTATGAGGCCATGCGGGAGGCAATCGCGAATCTCCGTGTCACTCCGCAGATCCTGCTGAACGATGCGGTGACGATTCCCGATGTCATCATACCGCAGGTTCCGATCATCAAAGGAGATCAGAAATCTGTCTCGATCGCCGCCGCCAGCATTGTGGCGAAGGTCACCAGAGACCGCCTGATGTGCGAGTACGATAAAGTGGTTCCGGAGTACGGCTTCAAGGACAATAAAGGATACGGCAGCGCCGCACATATCGAAGCACTCAAAAAATACGGCCCCTGTCCGATACACAGACGAACGTTCATACAGCATTTTGTATGAGAAGAAAAAAGAATATTTGCATCTGTCCGGACTATGCAAAGATGCGAATATTTTTTGTACTGTACAAAAGATGCCTACATTTAATCGGAAAGAGAAGAAGATAACTGAAAAAGAATAAGAGACTTGAAGGAAGCGTATACGAGGAAAGGGCTGCCGAGTGGCTGGAAGAGCAGGGCCTGATCATCCTGGAGAGAAATTTCAGATGCCGACAGGGCGAGATCGACCTGATCGCTCTCGACGAAGATGTCCTTGTCTTTGTGGAGATCAAATATCGAAGGACCCGGAACACAGGCTTTGCGATCGAGGCGGTAAACCCTCGAAAGCAGGCGGTGATCCGAAGGGTTGCGCAGTATTATCTGTTGAAGAAGAGAAAATCGGAGAATGTGCCCTGCAGGTTCGATGTGCTGGGTTTTGACGGAGCGAGGGTCACCTGGATCAAAAATGCCTATGAAGAGCGGAGATGAAGGTAAGGAGCAGTTACAATTCACATCCTGAAAGATGTGAATTGAAACGGCAGGCAGCGAAGCGGATTGCCGGTTACCTTTGACTAAGGAACAGATGAAACGGAGGTAAACTGTGATGGAAGAGAAAAGCATATCACCGGTATGGTACGATGATACAAAACAGGGAATGCGGATTCATCATACCGACGGAGTAACCTGGTTGTCTTTCCCGGCATTTGATCAACTTGACTTTGTGCGGAATGGATTCAGCACAAGGATGGGAGGCGTAAGCCGGGATTGTTTCGCTGCCATGAACCTGAGCTTCACACGCGGAGATAACGAGGAGGATGTCAGGGAAAATTTCCGGAGGATCGGCAGGGCCATAGGCTTCGCTCCGGAGAGCATGGTCCTCTCCGATCAGGTTCATAAGACGAATGTGAGAAAGGTGGACAAGAAGGACTGCGGGTCTGGCTTCACAAGACCGAAGGATTTTTACGAGACGGATGGCCTGATCACCGATACTCCCGGAGTCACCCTGGCTACCTTTTATGCGGATTGTGTCCCTCTTTATTTTGTCGATCCGGGGCATCGTGCCATCGGGCTGTCCCACTCCGGCTGGAGAGGGACGGAAGGAAGAATCGGAGAAGTGACGCTCAAAAAAATGGGCAGTGAGTTCGGCAGCAGACCGGAGAATATGGTCTGCGGAATAGGTCCTTCCGTGTGTTTTCGCTGTTATGAGGTGAGCGCGGATGTGGCTGAGAAGTTTATGGCGATGTTCGCCCCCGAGTATCATGCGGATATCCTGCTCGCAAAGCCCAACGGCAAATATCAGCTGAACCTGTGGGAAGCGAACAGGCGCATCTTGCTTGAAGCGGGAGTGAAGCCCGAGAACATCCACATCGCAGGACTTTGCACCTCCTGCAACCCCGATTTTTTATATTCCCATCGGAAAAGCGGTGACCGCAGAGGAAATCTCGGTGCTTTTCTGGAGATAAAGTAAGAAAAAAAGCCTCGCGTTAATGCGAGGCTTTTGCTTTAAGCTTGTTGGTGAGCGTCATGATCTTTTCGTTGTTGGACCGCACCTTTTCGATCGGCACATCATGATTGATGATGTCGAGGATGCTGGCCAGGTATTTGCTCATGTTGGCTTCGAGATAATACGGACGTGTCAGGAGCTCTTTCGGACGATAGTTGAGGTTTGTGGTGATGACCCTGTCGAT
Organism: Bacillota bacterium; assembly: GCA_017634575.1. Classification (GTDB taxonomy): domain Bacteria; phylum Bacillota; class Clostridia; order Lachnospirales; family Bianqueaceae; genus RUG760. The sequence continues at coordinate 6,315 of JAGBND010000141.1, read as the reverse complement.
CCATCCTTTTTCGTAATACTCATCGAACTTGTCCAGCCCATCCGTGAACAGACCGTACGTGGTACACACAAAGACACGTTTGGCCTTGCGTTCCTTGATCTGACGGGCGACATCCAGCATGCTCTCGCCGGAACTGATCATATCATCGATGATGATGACATCTTTACCTTCCAGCGAATCACCCAGGAACTCATGAGCCACAATCGGATTACGCCCGTTTACCACGGTGGAATAATCCCTTCTTTTATAGAACATGCCCATATCGACGCCCAAAATGCCCGAGAAATATACTGCACGGGACATTGCACCTTCGTCGGGGCTGATCACCATGAGGTGGTCGTTGTCGATCTGAAAATCAGGCACATTATTCACAAGTGCTTTTAAAAACTGATAGGAGGGGAAGAAATTATCGAAGCCGCTGAGCGGAATCGAGTTCTGTACACGAGGATCGTGAGCGTCAAAAGTAATAATGTTTGAAACGCCCATATTGATCAGTTCGCGAAGTGCGATTGCGCAGTCCAGCGATTCACGTTTGGAGCGTCTGTGCTGCCGTCCTTCGTACAAAAACGGCATGACCACGCTGATGCGGCGGGCTTTTCCGGTGGCAGCAGATATGATGCGCTTGAGATCCTGAAAATGATTGTCGGGGGACATGTGGTTTTCATGTCCGCAGACAGTATATGTAAGGCTGTAGTTGGTAATGTCGATCATGATAAAAAGATCGGCACCTCTGACGGATTCCTTGATGCGGCCTTTTCCTTCGCCTGTACCGAAACGCGGGCATTCACACTCGACCAGAAAGGTCTTTTCATTGTATCCCTGTGGGATCGCTATTGCTTCTTTATCTCGGTGAGAGGCTAATTCCCTGCGGTATTTGACAAGCTTTTTGTCGACCTCCTGAGCCAGATCTTTGCAGCCGTCCAGCGCGGCTATGCGGATAGGCGCGATCGGTGTGGAATGTTCAAGCAACTCAATATTAGCCATGTTTTTCCTCCTGTTATAGGTGAAAGAGAGTGGGAAGTACCGGACTTCCATGCACATTATTTATAACATCTGCTTTGTAGTCCGTCAAGGGAATTATGTGTGATATTGGTTAAAAATGGTCTGTATTAGTCCAATATTCATTGCCCGTTCAAAAGTGGATCCGGTGATTTTATTCTTGCGGCTTATGGATGGATAATGTAAAATGATATTCGAGGTGATGCAAATGGATGACGAGTCCAGAAGAATCAGAGAAGAAGTGAAAAAGCAGTTTCCTACAATGACACCATCGCAGAAGCTGGAGTATATATGGATGTATTATAAGTGGGCGATCGCATTGATCATTGCGGCGGTCGTTCTGGCGTTTGCGATAAGAGACTGGGTGGAAAATGCAAAGATGCATCAGATTCTGGGAATAATGGCCATCAATACCGATCCCGGCTACTCCGATACGACCGAAGAGGATATCAAAAAGATGATCGGCTCGGAAGATAAATATGAGGCGGTGTCGGTGTATCGGAATGTGGTGGCAGATCCTGAGACCGGTAAAATCGACTATCAGTCCCAGATGACTTTTATTACAATGCTTTCGGCGGCAGAGATCGATGTCCTGCTTCTGCCGGAGATCACTGTAGATAAGCTGGGAGACGGAGTCACTTTTCAGAATCTGGAACAGTTGCTTCCCGGTGACTTTGAGGTCGGAGAAGGGGTGAGCTTCGATGGGCCGTTTATGGTTCTTTCGAAGGGCAATCCGGTGTACGATGAATTTGGCTTCTACTATGAACCGGTGTATGTCGGCCTTCTCGAAGGAAGCAGACACGTGGAAACGGCCATGGATTATCTGAAGATCCTGGCAGGTGCAGCATAATTCTTTTAAATGAATCGTTTAACTAATCCAAAGGAGGAAACGCAAAATGGGACTTATTCAGGCGGGAATTTCAGCAGTCAGCAGTACAATGTCGGACATCTGGAAAGAATATTTTTACTGCGATTCGATGGCTAAGGATGTATTGGTGGTAAAGGGGCAGAAGAGAACCGGAAAAGGTTCGAACAAAGGCACCGACAATGTCATTACTAACGGTTCCGGTATCGTGGTGGCGGACGGTCAGTGTATGATCATCGTGGAGCAGGGCAAAATCGTGGAAGTCTGCGCGGAGCCCGGCGAATTCACCTATGACTCCTCCACAGAGCCCAGCATCTTCGGCGGCTCACTCTCGGAGAGCATCAAGAACACATTCGCGATTATCGGCAAGCGTTTCACCTACGGCGGCGCTCCGGCGATGGATCAGAGAGTCTACTATTTTAATACGAAGGAACTCATCGACAACAAGTTTGGTACACCGAGTCCGATACCTTTCCGCGTTGTGGACAACAACATCGGACTGGACGTGGATGTCTCCGTGCGCTGCAACGGTGTATATTCTTACAGGATCGCAGATCCGCTTCTTTTCTATGCCAATGTCTGCGGAAATGTTAATCAGGCATTTCTGAGAAGCGACATCGATCAGCAGCTGAAGAGCGAGTTCATCAGCGCACTTCAGCCTGCCTTCGGCTCAATCTCGGAGCAGGGCATCAGGCCGAGCGCGCTTCCGGCACACGTTACCGAGCTTTGCGACGCGATGAATCAGGCCCTGACCCGCAAGTGGGCAGAGCTCAGAGGACTCGAAGTGGTATCGGTCGCACTGAATTCGGTGACGCTTCCCGAAGAGGATGCCGAGCTGATCAAGACCGCACAGAAGAGCGCTATGCTTCGCAATCCGGCTATGGCAGCGGCTACACTTGCCGGAGCACAGGCCGATGCGATGCGTGCGGCAGCTTCGAACTCTGCCGGAGCAATGACAGGCTTCATGGGCATGGGCATGGCTTCTCAGGCAGGCGGCTTCAATCTGCATGATCTGTACGAGATGAGCAATCAGCAGCAGGGTGCGGCTCCTCAGCAGCAGGCAAGACCGCAGAGCGCCCCTCAGCAGGGCGGACAGTGGACATGCTCCTGCGGTGCCGTAAATTCAGGAAAATTCTGCTCGGAATGCGGCAGCCCGCGTCCTGCGGCACAGATCAGATACCGCTGCAGTCAGTGCGGATTTGAGCCCGAAGGACCGTCCAAATTCTGCCCGGAATGCGGTCATCAGTTCAATTATCAGGATGTAATCCGATAAGGGAGAGTTAAATGGCAGGTGTAAAAGAATACAAATGCCCGTCCTGCGGCGGTGTGCTGGAGTTTGACAGTACGCTGCAGAAGATGAAATGCCCGTATTGCGGGACAGAAGTGGAAGTGGAGGCGCTCGAAGCCTACGATGCACATCTGAACGACGAGACGCCCGACGATATGACGTGGGACAACGTGCAGGGCAGCAGCTGGGGCGAGGAAGAAACAGCCGGACTCAGAACCTATATCTGCGAATCCTGCGGCGGCGAGATCATGACAGATGAGAGCACCGCTGCATCGAGCTGCCCTTTCTGCGGTAATCCTGTTGTGATGATGAACCAGTTCAGCGGTCAGCTGAAGCCCGATTACGTCATCCCGTTCAAGCTGGATAAAGAAGCGGCAAAAGAAGCATATCGTAAACACCTGAAGGGAAAGATACTTCTGCCGAAAAGCTTTCACGACGAGAATCATATCGATGAGATCAAAGGCGTTTATGTTCCCTTCTGGCTTTTCGGTGCGCATGCCGATGCCTCGTTTCGGTACAATGGGACAAAAAAAGCGGTCTGGGACGACGGTGACTACATCTATACCCGGACAAGCTATTATTCCATTTTCAGAAAAGGCGAGCTCAGGTTTGAACATGTTCCGGTGGACGGCTCGACCAAGATGGCAGACGATCTGATGGAATCGATCGAACCGTTCGATTTTTCGGAAGCTGTCGATTTTCGGACGGCTTACCTGTCGGGCTATTTTGCGGATCGTTATGATATCTCGAAGGATGACAGCATAAACAGGGCCAACGCCAGAATAAGGCAGAGTATAAGCGACACCTTCCGCAGTACGGTAAACGGCTATCAGACTCTTGAGGAGCAGGATGGAAATGTTAGGCTTACCGACCGGAGCGCAAGCTACGCACTCTACCCGGTGTGGCTCCTGAACATAACGTGGCACGATAAGAACTTTACGTTCGCCATGAACGCACAGACAGGCCGCCTTGTGGGCGACCTTCCTACAGATAACAAAAAGATGATCCTGTTTATGGTGGGGCTGAGCCTTATCTTTATGGCGATCATTTTCCTGTTCTTTTATCTGCGGGCGTAAAGGAGGCGAGAAAAGTTGAAGAATATACGTAGAACTATTCGGATCTGCATTGCCTCTTTTCTGCTCATCGTTTTTTCGGGGATCCTGCCCGTTGTTTCTGCGCAGGCGCAGGCAATCTATCATCCCGAACTGCTGGTGGACGAACCCGGACTTCTGGATGAGGAACAGTTTGAGACACTGAACTGTAAACTGTTCGATATCAGTCAGGAGCATCAGTGCAATGTTGCGGTCGTGGTCATTAGAAATCTGGGAAACTACGATGCACAGGGGTATGCCAATCAGTATTATGTCAGCAGTCAGTATGGATATGAAGCGACAGATGACGGCATACTTCTGCTTGTAGCCATGGATCAGCGCAGCTGGGCTCTGACCCGCGACGGGTTCGGGTACGATGCATTTACGGATGCGGGCCTTCAGTATATATCCAAACATGTGAGGGAACATCTTTCCGACGGAGATTACTACGAAGCATTCAATACGTACGCCGACCTGTGCGATCGCTTTCTCAAAAAAGCGGAGTCCGGGGCTGCTTACGACAACGGAACACTTCCCCGCGATCTGCCTTCGCTTAGTGCCTGGGCGGTAATCGTCGGACTCGGCGGCGTTCTGGGAGTGGGGATCACTCTGCTGATGAAGATGCAGCTGAAGTCTGTCAGGTCCAACCCTGCGGCCGGGGCTTATATCAGAGACGGAAGCTTTCACCTGGAAAAGCGGGAGGATGTTTTTCTCTACAGCCGCGTGACCAGGGTGAGAAAACCGAAGGACGAGAATCGTTCGGGAAGAAGCTCCTCGGGCGGCGGAGGAGGCCGTTCTTCGGGGCCGAGCGGAATCAGCGGGCATTTTTGATGGTGATTATAAGGAGTTGCAGATGAAAGTTGAAGAGGTGCTGAGAGAAGTACAGAAAGGCACCGTGTCGATAGAAGACGCTGCGGCGATCCTGAACAAGGAAGGCTACAGTGAGATGGAGTACGCGAAGCTGGATACCGGGCGCAAAGCACGCACAGGCTTTGCAGAGGTGGTCTATTGCCGCGGCAAGGCGGACAACCATCTGGTTTCTATATATAAGAGGATCTACGAGAAAGAAGGGACCGTGTTCGGCACCCGGGCTGACAGCCGGCAGTTCGAGCTGGTACGCGAAGTGATCCCCGAGGCGGTGTTCGATTCGGTCTCGGGGATCCTGAAAGCGGGTCCCTCCATCTCGGAACCTGAAGGCAAGATAGCGGTCTGCACGGCCGGGACATCGGATATCCCTGTTGCGGAGGAAGCAGCCCAGACTGCCGAATATTTCGGGACACGCGTGGAGCGTGTGTATGATGTCGGCGTGAGCGGAATGCACCGCCTTCTGTCCCGCGCGGAACAGATCTCCGATGCAAACTGTATAGTGGCGGTTGCGGGCATGGAAGGTGCGCTTCCCAGCGTACTGGGAGGGCTGGTGAGCTGCCCGGTGATCGCTGTGCCCACATCCGTCGGGTACGGCGCCAATTTTCACGGGCTTTCCGCGCTGCTTACGATGATCAATTCCTGCGCCAACGGAATAGCGGTCGTCAACATCGACAACGGCTACGGGGCGGGGTACCTTGCCACACAGATCAACAGGCTGGCGGTACACGGACCTGTGGGCCAAAAAAATGAAAGGGCATGGTAACTGTTCAGATCCTGAACAGATACAGGGCATGAGGAAATATTGATGCCAAAACAAGCAATATATTTTGAATGTAACTCAGGGATCAGCGGCGATATGACTGTCGCCGCTCTTCTCGATTTGGGCGCTGACGAGGAAAAACTCAGAAAAGTTCTCGCAAGTCTTCCACTCAGCGGGTATGAAGTGCGCGTGAGCAGAGTGAAAAAGTCGGCGATCGATGCGTGCGATTTCGACGTAGTGCTTGATGAGGACAACCATGATCATGACATGGAGTATCTGCATGGGCATGAGTATCATCATGAGCATGATGACGAGCATCACCATGATCATGACCACGATGATGAGCCCCATCACCATGAACACCACCATGATCATGACCATGATGATGAGCACCATTATCATGAACACCACCATGATCATGACCACGATGATGAGCATCATCACC